>DASUPO010000011.1:0-52240 GCA_036281075.1 Actinomycetota bacterium
CCGGTGCCGTCCCCGTCGGGTCCGCGCGCACGCCCGAGGGCGTGTGCGCGACCCGCAACAGCTCAGCCTTGGGCGCCCGCCGCCGGCACCCGACGCACGAACGCTCCGGCTCGCGCGCCACGCGTCGTCATCCCTCCGCCGGCGCCTCCGCTGGCGCGGCCTCCACCGGCTCGGGGTCCCCCGGTTCAGCAGCTTCCGCCGCTTCGGCGTCGGGCGTGGGCACCGTCTCCGGCGAAGGCTCCGTGGCCGCCTCCGCGTCCACCTGAGGCTCTGCCACGGGCGCGGGTTCGGGCGCCGGCGCCTCGACGACCGGCGGGGGCTCGTTCGCCTGGCTCTCGGACTTGATGTCGATCCGCCAGCCGGTCAACCGGGCCGCGAGCCGCGCGTTCTGGCCCTCCCTGCCGATCGCGAGCGACAGCTGGTAGTCGGGGACGATCACGAGCGCGGTCTGCGTCTCGGGGTTGACCGTGACCTCCTTCACCTTCGCGGGCTGCAGCGCGTTCGCGACGAAGGTCGCGGACTCGTCGGACCACGGGACCACGTCGATCTTCTCGCCGCGGAGCTCGTTCACGACCATCCGCACCCGCGACCCCTTCGGACCCACGCACGCCCCGACGGGATCGACGGCCGGCTCGTTGGACGCGACCGCGATCTTCGACCGGTGTCCTGGCTCTCGGGCGACCGCCATGATCTCGACGATCCCCTCGTCGATCTCGGGCACCTCCAATGCGAAGAGCGAGCGAAGCAGCCCCGGATGCGTCCGGGACACGACGATCTGCGGTCCCTTCGTCCCGCGGCGGACCTCGGTGATGTACGCCTTCAGCCGCTCGCCGTGCCGGAGCGGCTCCGACGGCACCTGCTCGCCCTGCGGCAGGAGCGCCTCCACCTTGCCCAGGTCGAGCAGCGTGTAGCGCCGTTCCTGCTGCTGGACGATCCCGGTCACGACGTCGCCCTCGCGTCCCGCGAACTCCTCGTAGGTCATCTCCCGTTCGGCGTCGCGCAGCTTCTGGAAGATCACCTGCTTCGCCGTCTGCGCGCCGATCCGACCCTTGAAGTCGTCGGTGACCTCGACCTCGGCCTCCGAGACCATCTGCATCTCGACGCCGGGCTCGTCGCTTCCCTCCGGGGCGGGCGCCTCCACCTCCTCCAGCTCCTGCTGCCACATGCGGAGATCGCCGGTCTCGGGGTCGATCACGGCGCGGAAGCCGACGAACTCGTCGTCGCCGTCGGGGTGCTCCTGCTTCCAGTGCGCCTTGTACGCGGAGGCCATCGCCTCCTCGAGGCCGTTCAGGATCGTCTCGAACGCGATCCCCTTCTCCCGCTCGAGCTCGCGGAGGGCGGCGATCATCTCGGGGTTCATCGCTCGCCTCCTCGCAGCTCGGCCTCCCAGTCCACGACCGTCCGCGCGGCCGACACCTCGGCCAGCGGAAGGCGGTGCTCGTTGGGGCCCGATGCGATCGTGATCTCGTCACCCTCGGCCGCTCGGAGCTCGCCCTCGAGGACGCCGGTCTCGGTCTTCACGCGGATGCGCTCGCCGACCGCCCGTTCGAAGTCCTTCGGGCGGCGCAGCGGGCGCTCGATGCCGGGGGTGGTGACCTCCAGGGCGTACGGGCCGGGCTCGAAGCGCTCGAGGTCGAGTCGCCGAGACACCTTCTCGGAGATGCGGGAGATCGTGTCGAGGTCGACGCCCCCGTCCCGATCCACGATGACGCGGAGGATCCGCCGGCCGCCCTCCCGTCCGAAGGAGACGTCGACGACATCGAGGTCCTCGGCCTCGATCACGGGCCTGACCAGCGCCTCCGCGTCCACGTTCCCCTCCCGATCGTCTCTGGTCGCCCGACCTCGCTCCTCGAAAAAGAAAGTGGGCGGCGAGCCCACTTCCGGCCGTGCAGATGGTCCTCGAGCAGCCAGTATAGGACCGTGCGCCGCGTTCCGCCCCGGCCGAGGTCGCTCAGGGCGCCCGTTTGAGCAGGTCGGCGGCCGCGTCGACCGCAGCGGGCAACGACGCGCTCGAGCGGTCGCCGGTCGCCCGGAGCTTCAGATCGACGGTCCCCCGGTCGATCCCCCGGGCCCCGACCACCACCTGGACGGGATAGCCGACCAGGTCGGCATCGGCGAACTTCACGCCGGCCCGCTCCTCGCGGTCGTCCAGGATCGCCTCGATCCCCCGGTCGTCGAGTTCGCCGACGATCCGCTCCGCCTCCTCCGAGACCCGCGGCACGTCGGCGTTCGCCATGATGACGACGACCTCGAACGGGGCCAGGTGCTTCGGCCAGATCATCCCGGCGTCGTCGTGGTGCTGCTCGACGACGGCCGCCATGATCCGCGTGATCCCGATCCCGTACGACCCCATCACGTAGGGCTTCTGCGATCCGTCCTCGGCCTGGAACGTCGCCTCGAGCGGGTCCGAGTAGTTCGTCCCGAGCTGGTAGATGTGCCCGACCACGATGGAACGGGCGATCTCGAGCCGGCCGCCGTCGATCGGGCACCGGTCGCCCTCACGGAACTGGATCAGATCCTCCCATCGGTCCACGCGGAAGTCCCGGTCGAGGTTCGCGCCGGTGACGTGCACGTCCGGCCGGTTCGCGCCCGTCGCCCAGTTCACGCGGCCGCGGATCGAGGGGTCGGCGAAGATCGTGACGTCGTCGGCGAGCCCCTGGGGACCGACGAACCCCTTGGCGAAGCCGCGTCGCGCGAAGTCGTCGTCGTCGAACGGTCGCACGCGGGCCGGGAAGTGCAGGCGGGCGAGCTTCTCCTCGTTCACCTCGCGATCGCCGGGCACGAGCACCGCGATCGACCGGCCCTCGACGTCGAAGAGGATGCACTTCATCGTGGCTTCGGCCGGGAGGCCCATCTGCTCGGACATCAGCTCGATCGTGACGGCGCCCGGCGTCTCGACCTCGGTCAGCGGCTGCGGCTCCTCGTCGACCGCCGCGTCGGGGGGGCCGGGGGTCGCCGCCTCCGTGTCCGCAAGGTAGTCGCCGTTCTCGCACCGAACGAAGAGGTCCTCGCCCACGTCCGCGAGCGCCATGAACTCGTGGTTCACGCCGCCGCCGATCTGACCCGGGTCGGCTTCGACGATCACGTAGTCGAGTCCGACCCTGTCGAAGATCTTGACGTAGGCGTCGTACATCACCTGGTAGGAGTCGCGCATCCCGTCCTCGTCGCGATCGATCGAGTACGCGTCTTTCATCAGGAACTCCCGACCGCGCAGGAGCCCGTAGCGGGGACGGAACTCGTCGCGGTACTTCCACTCGACCTGGTACACGTTCGCCGGCAGGTCCCGGTACGAGGGCAGTTCCTGCTGGGCCAGTTGCGCGACGACCTCCTCCTGGGTGGGACCGAGGATGAACTCGCGGTCGTGCCGGTCGCGGAGCCGGAACATCAGGTCCCCGTAGGCGTCGTATCGGCCCGTCGCCCTCCACGGCTCGGCCGGCAGCACGATCGGCATGCGGAGCTCCTGCGAGCCCGTGGCGTCCATCTCCTCGCGCACGATCCGCTCGATCTTGTTCGTCGTCCGCAGACCCAGCGGCATCGCGGTGTAGATCCCGGCCGCGGTCTTGCGGATGAACGCGGCGCGCAGGAGGAGCCGGTGCGACGCGACCTCGGCCTCCGCCGGATCGTCCCGGAGCGTGCGCGCGAAGAGCCTCGAGACCTGCATGGCGGCTAAGGATACCGGCGGGCCTCCGCCCGCTCGCTCGCTCAGACGTCGGTGAGGGTCGCGATCACCTGTTGCCAGAGCTCGGTCGCCGGACCCCCGCCGTCGTCGATCGGGTGGGCGCCGTACGCCGCCATCTGCGTGCCGTTCTGCGGGTCGCGGGACACCGCCGTGTAGTCGCCCCACCGCTCCGGTCCGGATGAGGCCTCGTACCGGCCGGATCCGGTCCGGATCGAGACGGCGGCGTGGCCGGTGGCTCCGGGCTGGACGACCGACGCCATGGCGGCCAGGCACTCGCTCACGCCCGCTCGGGCGTAGTTCACCCAGAGTTTCCCCTCGGAGTCGGTCGCGACCGACGGCCAGGCCGCGTCGCGCCCGGCCCGTCCGACGATCCCCCGGCGCGGCACGGTCGAGTTCGCGAGCGTGGCCGCCGGGTCGACCTCCCACCATCGGACCACGGACTCCACGGAGCCGCCGCCGAGGTTGCCGGCGATCGACGTGGCGGTGTACAGGCGCCCGAGGGCCGCGTCCCAGAACGCGGAGGTGAGGCGAACGTCGCCCGTGTCCCACTTGGACTGGAGCCCCTTAGTGTTGCCGCACTGCCGCCCCCACCGGGGGATGGACATCGGCCCGCCCGCGACCCTCGTGCGGACGAGCTTGAACTTCCCGTCGACCACCGTCAGCCGCCAGAGGATCAGCTTGCCCGACGACCCGTTGAAGTCGATCGAGGTCATGAACTGCGCCGTCGGCGCTCCCGCGATGGACACGGCGGGGACGATCGTGAACGCCCTCGAGCCGTCCGGATCCCTCGTCTGCGTCCGGCTGAAGACCTTGATCGGGACCACCGGGCGCTCGCAGTCGTAGAGCGCGCCCTTCCCCATCGAGATGATCTGGACGTAGCGGAATCCCCCGATGCTCGGCGCGTTCGAGAAGTCGTACTGGTTCGTCGCGATCGTCACGCGGCTCTCGGTGAAGCCCACCGACGGGTAGTCCGCGAACTGCTTCCCGTTCCCCGCGACCTGATCGCCGGACATGTGCAGCGTGCACCATCCGTTCGTGGTGCCCTCCGAGCCCTCGGGGATCACCACGACGGACAGGAAGCTCCGCGTGTCGGTCCTGGACAGGAACACCAGGAGGAAGTGCTGCCCGTAGTAGTCGTAAACGACCTTCGGGTCGAAGTCGGTGACGTTCTTCCCCGCGAGCTCCGGGTCGAGGGTTCGGAGCCGCCTCGTCGGACCGAACTGAACGCCGGTGCGGTCGTAGAACGCCATGTGCGTGTTCACCGCCGCCAGGTGGTAGGTCATGCCGAGCGCGCCGGTCGGATCGGCGGGTGTGGCGAGCGGGGGGTCGATGTTGGGGATGCCGTCGAAGGTCGGCGGGACGACGACGGGGGCGAGCGGCGATGCCGCCGACGACGCCGAGGACGCGACCACCGCAGCCGCTCGACGCTCGCTCCCGGGCCGGGCGAGCCAGGGGATCGACGCGCGGGCGGAGCCGTCGTCGTGGTGCACCGTCCGGTCGATCCCGGCGACGTGGACCCGCGGCGAGCTATCTGCATCGGCGGACCGGACCGGGGTCGGCGCGGCGAGCACCGCGAGCAGCGCGGCGAGCAGCCACGCGAGGCGACGGCGCATCGGCGCTCCTCCCGTGCTCGGTGCGGCGCCCTCCCGCCGCGTCGGTCGCACACGCTAACAGCCCGTTGACTGTGCGGGAACCCCGGTGCGACCATCCACTTCGACATGAGGACCGCGAGGGACGTGCGAGTTCGGCTGTGGGGCTCGAGGAGCCCTGGGCCACCGCGCTAGCCCCGCGTAGCGATCGCGACGAGCCCCGGGAGGACATCCCGGGGCTCGTCGGGTGGAAGGGACCCTGATGCACGGATCGCGCAGGCCGACGCTCGCGGTGCGACCGGACCGCGGGACGTTCGAATCGTTCGCGCGCGAGTGGGCGCTCGTGCCCGTCTGGGCCGAGCTGCTCGCCGACGTGTCCACGCCGGTCAGCCTGTTCCCCGCCGTGGCGGGGGACGGGCCGGGCATCCTGCTCGAATCGGTGGAACGCTCCGAGCGCTGGGGTCGCTACTCCTTCGTCGGCGGCGATCCCGCGGCATGCCTCGTGCTCGACGCGGAGGGGCTCCGCATCGAGGACGTGGTCCGGCAGTTGCCGATCGAGGTGCGCGGCGGCGACCGCGCGCGGGACGCGCTCGTCGCCGCCGCGCGCTCGCTCCGTGGGCCACGGCTGCCCGACCTCCCGCCGCTCACGGGCGGACTGATGGGCTACCTCGCCTACGAGGCCGCCACGCTGCTGGACGATCACCCGGCGCCGAAGCCCGACGACGCCCCCTGCCCCCCGATCGGTCTCCTCGCGATCGATCGCGCGGTCGTGTTCGACCACTGGCGACAGCGGCTGATCCTCGTCGCGCACGTTCCGCGGGGCGGCTACGACGCCGGCGTCGCGGCGCTCGAGGATCTCGCGAGCCGGATCGCCGGCGCCGCGACGCCGGAGATCGCGGCGATCGAAGGGGGCGCGCCCGGCGCGGACGGCGCCCCGAACATGCCGGACGACGACTACCGAACGATCGTCTCATCGTTCAAGGAGCACATCCTGGCCGGGGACATCTACCAGGGCGTGCCGTCGCGGCGCGTCTCGTTCGACGCGCCGGACGGCGGCTTCGCGATCTACCGACGGCTCCGCATCTCCAATCCCGCGCCGTACATGTTCTTTCTCCGCATGCTCGGTATGGAGCTCGCCGGTTCCTCCCCGGAGCCGCTCGTCCGGGTCGAGGGGCGCCGCGTCTCCGCGCGTCCGATCGCCGGCACCCGGCCGCGCGGGCGGACCGACGTCCGCGACCGGCTGCTCGAACACGAGCTGCTCGCGGATCCGAAGGAGCAGGCGGAGCACGCGATGCTCGTCGATCTCGCCCGGAACGACCTCGGGCGGGTGAGCGTCCCGGGGAGCGTCCGCCCGACCGAGCTGATGCAGGTCGAGCGGTTCTCGAAGGTGATGCACATCGTCTCCACCGTCGAGGGCGACCTCCGCGACGACCGACATCCGCTCGATGCGCTCGCCGCCACGTTCCCCGCCGGCACCGTGACGGGGGCGCCGAAACGCCGCGCGATGGAGCTGATCGCCGAGAGCGAGCCGACCGCGCGCGGCCCGTACGCCGGCGCGGTCGGCTACCTCACGTTCGCCGGCGACCTCGACTTCTGCATCACGATCAGGACGGCCGTGGTCGCCGACGGCCGCGCGCACGTGCAGGCGGGCGCGGGCGTCGTGGCCGACTCCGACCCGGAGGCCGAGCTCGCGGAGACGAAGGCGAAGGCGGCGGCGCTCCTCCCGGCGGTGGGTACGCTCGACCCGGGAGGTGCGACGCCCGGATGATCCTCGTCGTCGATCACTACGACAGCTTCACGTACAACCTCGTGCAGCTGATCGAGGGGTTGGGCCGCTCGACCGAGGTCGTGAAGTCGGACGAGGCGCCCGCCGAGGAGCTCGTTGCCCGCGAGCCCGAAGCGGTGGTGCTGTCGCCCGGCCCGGGACACCCGGCGAACGCCGGCTGCTTCCCGGACCTCCTGCGTCTCCTCCCACCCGACACGCCGGTCCTCGGCGTCTGCCTCGGTCACCAAGCGCTCGGTGTCGTCGGTGGCGCGACGGTGGATCGGGCCGAGCCGTTCCACGGGAAGGCGTCCCTCGTCCACCACGACGGTCGCGGCCTCTTCGACGGCGTCGCGAACCCCTTCGAAGCCGGCCGCTACCACTCGCTCGTGATCCTGCGCGACACCCTGCCCGACGAGCTGCGGCTCACGGCATGGACGGACGACGGGCTCGTGATGGCGACGCAACAGCGCGACGCGCCACGGTTCGGGGTGCAGTTCCATCCGGAGTCGATCCTCACACCGGAGGGACCGCGGATCGTCGAGAACTTCCTCGCGCTCGCGGGTGATCGAGGGGTTGGCGAGCGCGGCCGCGTCGCGTCTCGGTAGCCGTTCAGCCGGAGCGCTCGGCCGACGTCGCGAGCTTCCTCGCCTCCGCGACCAGCCTCGAGACGAACTCCGACTCGGGGATCTTGTCGACGACCTCGCCCTTGACCACGAGGAAGCCCTGGCCCTTTCCGGCCGCGATCCCGAGGTCGGCCTCGCGCGCCTCACCCGGCCCGTTGACGACGCACCCCATCACGGCGACGCGGATCGGGGCCTTCAGGCCCTCGCGCTCCAGCGCCTCGTTCACCCGCTTCGTGAGCCCGAGCACGTCGACCTCGGCGCGCCCGCACGACGGACACGCGACCAGGTCCAGGCCGCGCTTCCGGAGCCCGAGCGACTGGAGGATCGCCGTGCCGACCTTGACCTCCTCGACGGGGTCATCGGTGAGCGAGACCCGGATCGTGTCGCCGATCCCCTCCGCGAGGAGGGTCCCGATCCCGACGGCGCTCTTCACGCCGCCGGTCGGCATCGGGCCGGCCTCGGTCACGCCGAGGTGCAGTGGGTAGTCACACTTCTCCGCGAGCTGCCGATAGGCCTCGATCATCACGCGCGGGTTCGAATGCTTCACCGAGATCTTGACGTCGAAGAAGTCCTCGTCCTCGAGGATCCGCGCTTCCCCCAGCGCGGACTCCACCAACGCCTCCGGGGTCGGCGCGCCGTAGCGCGCGAGCAGATCCTTCTCCAACGAGCCCGCGTTCACCCCGATCCGGATCGGGACACCGCGGTCCTTCGCCTCGCGCGCGATCAGGCGCACCTTGTCCTGGTACTTGATGTTCCCGGGGTTGATCCGCAGGCCCTGGATCCCCGCCTCGAGCGCCGCGATCGCGTACTTCCACTGGAAGTGGATGTCCGCGACCACGGGGACGGTCGACTTGGCCGCGATCGCCTCGAGCGCCCGGGCGTCCTCCCAGTGCGGGACCGCGACGCGCGCGATGTCGACGCCCGCCGCCACGAGCGACGCGATCTGCTGCAGGGTCGCGTTGACGTCGGCGGTCTTCGTGGTCGTCATCGACTGCACGGAGATCGGGGCGTCGCCGCCCACGGCGACGGCGCCCACGTGGAGCTGTCGGCTCACCCTGCGCTGGGTCATCACGGCCAGTCTCTCAGCTCCCCATCACCTGCATGGTGACGACGCGGTCCTTCGGCTCGTCGAGCTCGAAGAGGAGGAGCCGTTGCCACGTCCCGAGGGACGGCTCGCCGCCGACCACGGGGATCGCGTGGGACGTGGCCGACAGCAGCATCGCCTTCACGTGCGCGTGGCCGTTCTTCCGCTCGTCCTCCTGCAGGTTCTGGGTCCGGATCTCGAAGTCGTCGTGCCGGTAGTAGGCGCCCTCGTGCGGCACCAGGTCGACGAGGTGACGACGGAAGTCGTCGAGCGCGCCATCCTCCCATTCGTTGATCAGCAGCGCGCACGTGGTGTGCGCGCAGTACGCGACCGCCAGGCCGTCGGTGACGCCGGCGTCCTTCACGGCGCGCCTGAGATCGTCGGTAAGGTCGAGGAACGCGTACCGCTCCACGGGCGTCACCGTGATCGTGGTCGTGAGCGTCCTCACCCGGTTCCTCCGTCCGCCGAGGGCAGGTCGAACGTGAAGACGCTGCCGCGGCCCGGCTCGCTCTCGGCCGAGATCCGACCGCCGTGCGCCTCCACGACGGAGCGCGCGATCGCGAGCCCGATCCCCGTGCCGCCCTCCCCGCGCGTGCGGGCGGCGTCCGCTCGATAGAACCGCTCGAAGAGCCTCGGGAGGTGCTCCGGTGCGATCCCCGCGCCCGTGTCGGCGACGGCGACCTCGACGGATCCGTTCCGTCTCCGGGCGGAGATCGTCACGCGGCCACCGTCCGGGGTGAATCGCACGGCGTTGTCGACCAGGTTGAAGAGCACCTGGTGGACGCGCTCGCGGTCGGCCGAGAGCGCCGGCAGGTCCGCCGACACGACGTTGCGGACCTCGACCTCTCGGCCGGCGAGCGCGACGTCGATCTCTGAGATCAGGTCGTCGACCAGGGGCTGCAGCGGCAGCGCCTCGATCCGGAGCGGCACCTCGCCCGATTCCAGGCGGGAGAGGTCGAGGAGCTGGTCGACGAGCCGTCCGAGGCGCTCGACCTGGGCCAGCATCACGCCGAGCGTCGCGGGGTCCGGCTGCTCCACCCCGTCCAGCAGGTTCTCGAGGTGGGCGCGGATCGCGGCGATCGGCGTCTTCAGCTCGTGCGAGACGTTGGCGACGAGGTCGCGGCGGCTCCGCTCGAGGTGCTCGAGCTCCTCGCTCATCCTGTTGAACGCGACGGCGAGCTTCCCGACCTCGTCGCGGCTCTTCGTCTGCACCCGCACCGAGTAGTCGCCCATCTCCATCTGCCGGGCGGCGGCCGCCATGTCGCGGAGCGGTTGGGTCATCCCGCGCGCCAGGAACCGCGCGACGACGAGCGAGATGCTCGCGGCGACGACGCCGACGAGCAGGAACTGCCACCACACGCTCTGCAGGAAGCCCGTCGTCGCCGAGAGCCTCCCGAGGAACCCACGGGAGGGCGAATGGATCAGCGCGGTCGCGGAGCCACCGTCCCCCGTGGGGACGGTGGCGAACACGTTGGCGCCGACGACGCCCCACCGGGGGACGTCGACGCGGAGGCGCGGCAGCTCCCCGAGATCCTCGCCGCGGATCGTCCTGGAGCCGTCGGGGTGCAGCCGCACGATCATCACCCCGTCCGGGACGGCCTCGAGCCGTCCCGTCGCGGCGTGCCGCGCGAGGCTGATCGCGTCGATCGCCTCGGAGTCGCGCGGCGAGTTCCGCAAGGCGAAGCCGATCAGGACGTAGCTGATCGCCAGCGCCAGGCCGACGGCGATCACGACCGTCGATCCGAGCTTCGCGCGGATCGACGTCAGGCGGTCGAGTGGGCGCGTCGTCATCGCTCACGCCTTGAACGCGTAGCCCACCCCGTGGACCGTGCGGATGAACCGGGGCTCGTTCCCGTCCTCGCCGATCTTCCGTCGGAGTCGCGCGACGTGGGAGTCCACCACCCGGCCGCCCGCATGGTCGCGGTACCCCCAGATCCGGTCCATCAGCTGATCCCTCGAGAAGACGACCTCCGGCTCTCGCGCCAGGGTATGCAGGATGTCGAACTCGAGCGGCGTCAGCTGGATCTCGGACCCGTCTACCTCGACCCGGCGACGCTTCGCGTCGATCAGAAGGCCCGGGCGCTCGATCGGCCCGCCGACGGGCGATCCCTCGATCCGCTCGCGGCGACGGAGGATCGCTTGCACGCGGACCGCGAGCTCGCGCAGGCTGAACGGCTTCGTGAGGTAGTCATCGGCGCCCACGGCGAAACCCGCGACCTTGTCCGCTTCCTCCGCCCGCGCCGTCAGCATCAGGACCGGTGTCCACCCGTCTCGCTGGATCTGCTTGCAGACCTCCAGCCCGTCCATCCCGGGGAGCATCAGGTCGAGCACCACGAGGTCCGGCCGGTGCTCGGCGTGGCTCCGGATCGCGTCGGGCCCGTCGGGGGCGACGACGACGTGGTAGCCCTCGCTCTGGAGGCGGGCCCGGACGGCTTCGGCGATCGCGTCCTCGTCTTCGACGACGAGCACGGTCTGCGCTCCCACGGGCTCATCGTATCGACCACCTGCATCGCGGACGCACGGCGCCGCATGGAGAAATCGTGTCGGGGCGCTCAGCTCACGTGAACGACGGCAGCGGTTTCGTCACGTCGAGCACCATCGTCGCGAGCGCGAAGGCCGACAGCAGGACGATCACCGTCGCCGAGATCGGCACGAGCCGTCGGTAGTCGACCGCTCGTCCGCGGACCTTCTCGATCCCGAGCATCAGGACGTGCCCCCCGTCGAGCGGCGGGAGCGGGATCAGGTTCACGATCCCGATGAAGATCGTGACGTAGGCGGCGAGCTCCAGCAGGAACGCCCAGTCGCCCTGCGACCCCACGTCGCCGACGGTCCGGCTCACCCCAACGATGCTCGTCGGATCCTCCGCGCTGCGCGGTTCGTCCGAGACGAGCAATCCGAACGTCCGAGCCACGCTCTCCGGTCCGAACACGCGCGGGATCTGCTCCACGGAGGCCGTCGTGGCGCGCCAGGTCTGACCTGCGGCCAGGGCGACGGCCTCCGGGATCGAGACCCGCTCCGCGCCCAGGGTGAACCCGATCCGGCCCTTCGTGATGTCGTCCTCGGTGACGAGCAACGGGACGATCGGGAGGGAGCGCCGTTCGCCGTCCCGTTCGATCACGTAGACGAGCGGCTCGCCGGGGTGGTCGCGGGCGAACCTCGTCACGTAGGGACCGAGGTTCTCGGGCGTCGGGGTCGCGAGGTCGCCGACCCGGACGACCTCGTCTCCCTCCTCGAGGCCCGCCTCGACCGCGGGCGAGGGCCCGCCGCCGAGCGACGGAGCGAGGTCGTCGACGATCACACGGTCCGTGCTCGGATCGCCGTACGCCGTGAACGCCGCGAAGAAGAGGATCCCCCCCATCAGGAAGTGCGAGAAGGGACCGGCCAGGATCACGAGCGCGCGCTGCCAGATCGGCTTCGACCCGTAGGCCCGTGGAAGGTCCTCGGGCGCGACCGGCTCGTACGGGTTCATCCCGGCGATCTTCACGTAGCCCCCCGCCGGGATCGCCTTCAGACCGTACTCGAGCTCGCCGCTCCGGCGCGACCACAGGCGAGGACCAAACCCGATGAAGTACTCCTGGACCTTGAAGCCGAACCGGCGCGCCAGGAGGAAGTGCCCGAGCTCGTGGACCGGGATCACGACGAGGAGGATCAGCGCGAGGAACGCGATGATCGCGAGAACGCCGCTCACCTAGCGCGTCTCGACGATCTCGGCCGTGCGACGGCGGGCCCAGGCATCCGCGCGTTCGATGTGCACGACCGAGACGACCGAGGGTGGTTCGTGTTCATCGACGATCGTCTGCACGATCTCCACGATGCGAGGGAGCGGGATCTTCCCCTCGAGGAACGACATGACGGCGACCTCGTTCGCGGCGTTCATGACCGCGGGGAACGTCAGGCCGAGGCCGCCGACTCGGTAGGCGAGATCCACGGCTGGGAACGCTTCGTGGTCGACCGGCTCGAACGTGAGTGGTCGCTCGGTGAGCGGCAGCGGCGCCACGCCGGTGGGAAGGCGCTCGGGCCAGGCGAGCGCCAGCTGGATCGGCAGGCGCATGTCCGGGGTCGCCATCTCGGCGCGCATCGATCCGTCGCGGAACTCGGCGATCGCGTGGACCACGCCCTCCGGATGGATCAGCACGTGGATCTGCGAGTACTCGAGCCCGAACAGGTAGTGGGCCTCGATCACTTCGAGCCCCTTGTTCATCAGCGTCGCGGAGTCGATCGTGATCTTGGGCCCCATCGACCACACGGGGTGCTGGAGCGCCTCCTTCATCGACGCCTTCGCGAGCTCGGTCGCCGTCCAACCGCGGAACGGGCCGCCGGAGCCCGTGATCACGACCCGTTTGAGATCCTCCTTGCGCTCACCCCGGAGGGCCATCGCGAGCGCCGCGTGCTCGGAATCCACCGGGAGCAGCCGCTCGGGTTCGCCCTTGATCAGGTCCATCACGAGCTCGCCGCCGACCACCAGCGACTCCTTGTTCGCGAGCGCGAGCGTCTTGCCGTTCTGGAGCGCGGCGAGCGTCGGCGCGAGTCCCGACGAGCCGACCAGCGCGTTCAGGACGATGTCGGCCTCGGTGTCCGACGCCAGCCGCTCGGCGGCGTCGGGCCCGACGAGCAGATCGACCCCGCGGACCGACGCGAGGTTGGCCCGCACCTCCTCCGTCGCGGACTCGTCCGCGATCGCGACGACGGGCGGGAGGAACTCCCGGATCTGCCCGTTCAGGAGCTCCTGGTTCGTGCCGGCCGCCGAGAGCCCGACCACCTTGAACCGGTCCGGCGCACGACGGATGACGTCCAGGGCCTGGGTCCCGATCGAGCCCGTCGAACCGAGGATGGTGACGCTCCGCATGGGAACAGCCTACCCCCGACCGCAAGGGAACAAGCTCTGCCTCGGGCAGATCTCTAGTAGGCGATCACCCGCAACAACAGCAGCGCGGCGGGAGCGACGAACAGCAACGAATCGATGCGATCGAGGACGCCGCCGTGACCGGGCAGGACGCTTCCCATGTCCTTCACGCCGAGGTCTCGCTTGATCAGCGACTCGGCCAGGTCGCCGAAGGTGGCGGCGAGCGACACGATCACGCCGAGCCAGACGGCGTTGAGGCGGCTGTCCTCGAAGATCCCCGGCCCCGCGTCGACGAGCGCGGTGACGAACCCGACCGAGATGATGATCGTGCCGAGCGTGCCCGCGATCAACCCCTCGATCGACTTCTTCGGACTCGTGGCGGGCGCCAGCGGGCGTTGGATGAAGGAGCCTCCCCAGACGGAGCCCGTGAGGAATGCCAGCGTGTCGAACACGAACGTGAGGGCGATCACGGCCACCACGACCTGCGTGTCGAACGTCGTGAGGATGATCAGCAGCGACCCGGCCAGCGCGGGGACCCACACGAGGCCGAGCAGAGTCAGCCCGATGTTGCCCACGACGTCCCGGCGGTGCGGCGCCGGCACCGTGAGGTACCACAGGAACGTCGCCAGCAGACCGAGCGAGAGCATCGCCACGAGTCCGGCTTCGCCGTGGAAGTACGCGCCCGCGAGCACCAACGCGCCGCTCACGAGCCCCACGGCGGTCGCCGGCTGGCGGTGATGTTTGACCATCACGCCGTAGAGCTCGCCCTGGGCGACGAGGGCGACGATCCCGGCGACGACCGCGAACACGCCTTCGCCGATCAGCAGGGAGACGATCGCGATCGCGGCCAGGACGATGCCGGTGAGGAACGCGGCCGGGACGTCCCGCTCGCTCCCCCGGCGGTCGAGGTCGGCCCCGACCTCGACCGCGGCGGGCTCCTGCCAGCTCGGGCCACCGAGTCCGTCGGCGCCGACCACGACGGCCCGGGGCGGCTCCTCCTCCGCCATCGCGGCGAACTCGTCCTCCTCCTCGGCCGGGTACGGCTCCGCGCCGAGCTCTTCGAGCAGGTCCCCGGCGGTCTCCTCGTCGATCTGCACCACCCGCTGGGGGGCATCACCCTGCCCCGGCTCGCCCGCGTCCCCGGCGAAGTGGGCGGTGGCCTCCTCGAGCTCCTCGTCGGAGGGGCGCGGCCCGGCATCCTCTTCGTCCCCGATGGGCCACTCGTCCTCGCCGGCCGGCCGGGCGAACAGCCCACCCTGGTCCTCCTCGTCGGCGTCGGGCGCGAGCCGCGCGGGGCCGCCGCTCGGCGCGCCCGTGGCCTCGCCTGGGTCGCTCGTTCCACCGAGCGCGTGCCCGACCGGCTCGAGGGAGGCCGTGTCGTACCAGTCGCCGTCGTCCTCGCCCTCGAGCTCGTCAGCCGGCTCGGATCCCTCGCCGGTCGGCGGCACCGTCACGACCTCCGGCTCGCCGCGGACGATGACGTGTTCCTCCTCGGCCCCTGTCGCTGGAGTCGCCTCCGCGGGCTCGTCCCAGTCGACTTCCTTGATGGGAGCGAAGAACTTGTCCAGGTCCTCGAACAGGTCGTCGCTCTCGCGCTCGTCGTCGGGCACTAGACCTCCATGAGCTCAGATTCCTTGTGACGTTGGATCTCGTCGATCTCCGCCACGTGATGGTCCGTCAGCTTCTGGAGCTCCTTCTCTCCCCTGGACAGCTCATCTTCCGAGATGGAATGGTCCCGCTCAAGCTTCTCCATGTCATCCTTCGCGTGGCGACGGACGTTCCGGACGGCGACCCGTCCCTCCTCCGCCCGATGATGGACCTGTTTGACGAGCTCCTTGCGCCGCTCCTCCGTGAGCGGTGGGAACGCGAGGCGGATCACCTGGCCGTCGTTCGAGGGCGTGATCCCGAGGTCGCTCTGCTGGATCGCCTTCTCGATCTGCGAGATCGCGTTCTTGTCGAACGGCTGGATCACCAGCAGCCGAGGCTCCGGGACGTTCACCGACGCGAGCTGGTTCAGCGGTACGGGGGTCCCGTAGTACTCCACCATGACCCGCGCGAGCACGGCGGAGGACGCCCGGCCGGTGCGGATCGACGAGAGGTCCTCGCGGAGATGCACGAGCGCCTGCTCCATCTTGTGGTGGGCATCCTTCAGCGACTCGTCGACCGTCATCCGCCACCCCCGTGGACCAGGGAGCCGACGCGCTCCCCCAGCACGACCCGCCGGATGTTCCCTTCCTCCCACAGGTCGAACACCAGGATCGGCAGCTTGTTCTCCATGCACAACGAGATCGCGGTCGCGTCCATCACCTGGTAGCCCTCCCGCAGGATGTCCGCGTAGTCCAGCGTCTCCAGTCGGGTCGCCCCGGGCACGACCTTCGGGTCCGCCGTGTAGACCCCGTCGACCTTCGTTCCCTTCAGGAGCGCCTCCGCACCGATCTCCAAGGCACGCTGAGCCGCACACGTATCCGTGGAGAAGTAGGGAACGCCCAGGCCGGCCGCGAAGATCACGACGCGTCCCTTCTCGAGGTGACGCGTGGCCCGCAGCGGGATGAACGGTTCGGCGAGCCGAGTCATCTCGATCGCGGTCTGCACACGCGTCGTCACGTGCAGCTTCTCGAGCGCGTCCTGGAGAGCGAGCGCGTTCATCACGGTCGCCAGCATCCCGATGTAGTCGGCGCGACTGCGCTCGATGCCGGGGGCCTGCCGGCCGCGCCAGATGTTCCCGCCGCCCACGACGACGGCGATCTGGACGCCGAGGTCGACTACCTCCGCCAGCTGGCGGCCGATCAGCGCGGTCGCCTCCGTGCTGATGCCGGACCCTTCGGGTGGCGCGAACGCCTCGCCGGAGAGTTTGAGGAGGACCCGCTGGTACTCGGTCCTCCCGGCGCCCGTTTCCCTCACGTTCGCACGCGCTCCCCTCGTGGATGAGGTCCCGCCGCCGTCACTCCTCGCCGGACTCTCCCAGCTTGTATCGGACGAATCGCCGCACGGCAACCTTCTCGCCGACCATGGCCCCCACCTCGTCGAGCAGCTGCTGCACGGTCTTCGCATCGTCCTTGACGAACGGCTGCTCCAGCAGGACGTTATCCTCGTAGAACGCGTCGATCTTCCCGCTGACGATCTTGTCGATCACGGTGTCGGGCTTGCCGGCCTCCTTCGCCTGCGCGCGGGCGTAGCGCTCCTGCTCCGCGACCAGCTCCGGCGGCACGTCCTCGCGCCGAAGCCATCGAGGCGAGGCCGGACTCGCGATGTGCAGGGCGATGTCCTTGACGAGCCGCTTGAACTCATCGGTGTTGGCGACGAAGTCCGTCTCGCTGTTCACCTCGACCAGGACGCCGACCGTGTTGTTGAAGTGGATGTAGCTGTCGATCAAACCCTGGTTGGCGGCGCGGTCCTTCCGCTTCGCGGCCGAGGCGAGTCCCTTCTCTCGCAAGAGCTCGACGGCCATATCGATGTCGCCCCCCGTTTCCTGCAGCGCTCGCTTGCAGTCCATCATCCCCGCGCCGGTGAGCTCGCGGAGCTTCTTCACCTCTGATGCGGGGATCTCTGTCACGCCGAGCTCTCCTCGCCCTCGTTGCCCTCGGCCGCGGGCGGGGCCCCGTCGGACTCGACGACGACGTCCGGCTCCTCGGCGGGCAGGTCCGGCTCGAACACCGTGCTGGCCGCGATCGCAGCGGCGTCCTCGGCGGACGGGACGTCCTCGTCCGCCGGCGCCGGCGCGGCGGTCGTGGAGCGGCGGGGGGCGGCCGTGGGACGGCGAGCCGTCGCCTTCTCCACGACCTCGTCCTTGGCCATGCCGTAGCCCTCCGCGAGGGCGTCGGCGACCACGCGGGTCACGAGACTCACCGCCCGGATCGCGTCGTCGTTCCCAGGGATCACGTAGTCGACCTCGTCGGGGTCGCAGTTCGTGTCGACGATCGCGATCACGGGGATGTCGAGCTTGTTGGCCTCCGTGACCGCGATCTGCTCCTTCTTCGTGTCGACCACGAAGACGGCGTCGGGCAGCCGCTCGAGCGCCTGGATCCCTCCGAGGTTGCGCTCCAACTTGTCCCGCTCGTGTCGGAGGCGGATCACCTCCTTCTTGGGCAGGTGGTCCATCGCGCCGGAGGACTCCATCTCGCGGAGCTCCCGGAGCCGGATCAGCCGTCGCGAGATCGTCGTGAAGTTCGTCAGCATCCCGCCGAGCCAGCGATTGTTCACGAAAGGCATGCCGACCCGGTTGGCGTGGTCCTCGACGACCTCCTGGGCCTGCTTCTTCGTACCGACGAACAGGATCGTCCCGCGGCGGCGGCCGAGATCACGCGCGAACTCGTACGTCTCCTCGATCCCGGCCAGGGACTTCTCGAGGTCGATGATGTAGATCCCGGAACGCTCCCCGAAGAGGTAGCGCTGCATCTTCGGGTTCCACCGTCTGGTCTGGTGGCCGAAGTGCACGCCGGCCTCGAGGAGCTCCCGTCTGGTGACGACGGACACGGTTCCCTCCTGGTTGGTTGTCCCCTCCGTCCGGTTCATCCCGCGGGCGGCCCGGCGACGAGCCTGGGACCCCGCCATCGCGATCCCCGGACGTGCGTGCTCGACGACTGCGGCGTCGGCTCGCGGAGTCTACCAGCGACGATCCCGGCTACCGGCGCTTGGCGGCGCGAGCACCGGCGTCCGATCGGGTGCTCCGCGCCGGCGCATCGGGCACGTCGTCGGCGACCGCCAGGTAGCGGATCGCGACGGCGCCCGCGATCGCTGCGTGGAACAGGTTCAGCAGCACGACGTAGATCCACGCCGTGTACGGCGGACTCACGTCGAGCGTGGCCCCGGGGGTCGCGCCCGCGACCGTCGCGATGATCGTCGCGAAGATCGGAACGACGTAGAGCGTCGCGAACGTGAGGTTCCCCGACCCCGGGAGCCGCGCCGCGCGGATGCCCCGGCCGAGCGAGTCGAAGAAGCGGCGCCCATCGGCGACCGCGATCACCGGCGCGAAGCTGAACGCCCAGACCGCGAGGACGAAGATCGCCACCTCGAGGACGAGCGAGAGGGTGCCGCCGCCGAGCCCCGCGACGATCTGTGAGGCGAACAGCACCGCGACGCCCATCGCGTGGACCCCGAGCGTGACGGGGAAGGCTCGGAGGCCGCGGACCGCGCCCCATCGACTGGCGCCGCCGGATTCGATCGCCTCGATCGCGAGGCCGGCCAGGAGCGATTGCCACAGGGCGTGCACCGCGGCCACGAGCAGCACGAGCGGCAGCCCCAGACCGACGCCGAGGGTCCCGATCGAGACCGCGAGGTCCGTCGTCGTGCTGAGGGGCGGCGTGGCAGGACCGTACGCGAGGAGCGCGAAGGGGCCCACGAATCCCGCCGCGACCAGCACGAGCCATTCGACCGCGACCCATCCGATCGTGAACCCCACGATCAGCGGGCTCGACCACGTCGCCGCCAAGCCCCGGACGAACGCGGTCCGGATCGGGGGCATCGACGCCATCGGCGGCGCCCCCATCCCCGAGAACAGACCTCGACGGGGCGGCGGTTCCTGTCGCGCCGCGCGACCTCCGCCCCTCATCCGTCGTCCCTCCGGTCGAGGACGTCAGTGGGACCGGTGGCGCTCCACAGACGCCGATGGAGCGGCCGGGTGAGAGCGACGGCCGCGATCGCGACCGGGAGCGCGCCGAGCGCGAAGCCGGCCAGCAGCTCGCCGACGTCCAGCGTCGTCGGCGACGGCTCGTCGATCAACGCAGCGCTCGGATCCTCCGCGAACGCGAGCAGCCGCGGCTCCTCGAAGCCGGCGACGGCCACGAGGACGTCCCCGCCGTCCGCGAGACCGCGCAGGAGCGTCTCCTCGCTCTCGAAGCGGGAGACCAGGTGGCCGGACGCCCGATCCACCGCGTACAGCGTCCCCGAGTTCGCGGGAACCAGGACGTGGTCCTCGGTGAGGAGGGGCGGGCCGAGGGTCGATGCGTCGTTCAGCGCGTGATCCCACGTGAGCGCTCCGGTCTCGGCGTCGAGCGCGTAGACGCGCCCGGTCACGTCGACGGCGACGACCTGACCGTCCGTCGAGGCCGGCGCCAGGCCGCCGACACCCTGGCGGGCGAAGGGCGCCGTCCTCGGGTTCACGATCTCCGTCCGCCAGAGCAGCCCGCCGTCGTCCGGGTCCACCGCGACCACGAACCCCGGCTCCAAGACGAAGATCCGCCCGTCGCTCAGCGTGGGCGCCGACACGATGTTCCCCAGCACGGCGTCGTCACCGCTCCTCCACAGCTCCTCGCCGTTCGACGGGTCGAGCGCGACGACCTCCCCCGGGGTCTGCTGCTCCCCGACCGTCGCGACGTAGGCGGCGTCATCGTCCACGGCCACGGCGCTCGCGACCGGGGCGTTCACGTCGGCGGTCCACCGGACCTCGCCCGTGTCGAGGTCGATCGCCGTCACGGTGCCGCCCACGTCCGCGACGTACGCGGTCGTCTCGTCCGTCGCGACCGGCGCTTGCACGATCTCGGTGAGCTCGACGGGGGTCTCCCAGACGTCCTGTCCGTCTTCCAGCGTCAGCGCTCGGACGTGGGAATCGAATCCGTCCTCGCCGTCGGGGGCGACCGCGGGCGAGGGGGACGGCGTCGCGGACGTGGGCGGCGGGTCGTCGCCGAACCCTTCGGTGAACACCGCGATCGGGCCGTCGGTGCCCTCGGCGATCGCCGGCTGGCTGGCGGGGCCGAAGTGCCGAGTCGTCGAGCGGGTCTCGGCGCCGTCGCCGCCGTCGAACGTCAGCACCTCGTGGGGTCCCACGACGACGACCGTGCCATCCTCGGCCACGACCGGAGCGGACAGGCCGCCCGTGATCTCCCCGTCGGTGATGTCGATGTCGTCGTTGCGCCAGGCGAGCTCGAACGGCGCCGACGGCCCGTCGGACGATCCGTCGTGCGTCCCCCGCCCCTGGAACTGCGGCCAGTCGGCGAGCGCGGCGAGCGGAAGTCCGGCCACCGCGGCCGTGGCGATCGACGCAGCGATGAGCGCGCGACGCGAGGGGCGGAAGATCCGGAAGGGGCGCAAGGCCGCGACATCCTAGCGGCCGCCGGAACTCACGCCGCGACGAGCGGCGCCAGGCGGATGTACCGCCAGATCTCCACGGGCCCGAGATAGGCGAGGGGGTCGACGTAGACGTCGTCGAGTCGGACGCCGAAGTGCAGATGCGGGACGAGCGCCCCGGCGTGGCCCGAGCCCGACCGGCCGATCGTCTGGCCCTGCGAGACGACGTCACCCCGGCGCACCGACAGCGACATCAGGAACGAGTACGTGGACTCGAGCCCCGCTCCGTGGTCGATCGTGACGAACAGCCTGCCGCCGACCGGACCCGCGAACGCCACCGACCCCGCCGCGGCCGCGCGCACCGGCGTGCCGATCGAGGCGGCGATGTCGATGCCGCGGTGGCCGGATCCGAACGGCGAGTCCGGGGGATCGAACCCCCGGGTCACGGGCCCCGCGACCGGCCACGTCCAGTCCCCCATGGCGCGCGCCGGCCCGGGGACCGAGAACGTGACCACGAGGGCGATCAGGAGCAGCTTCCTCACGGACGAGACGCTAGATGGCCGGGCCGGTGGGCGCCGTGAGCCGCGTCACGTCGGACCGAGAGGGCCCGCGAGCGGGTCAGTCGACGTCGGAGAGCTGGCCGCGGAGCCCGCCGACGGCCTTCGTGTGGATCTGGCACACGCGGGACTCCGTGACGCCGAGGATCTCCCCGATCTCGGCGAGCGTGAGGCCCTCGAAGTAGTAGAGCGTCACGACAATCTTCTCCCGTTCGGACAGGGAGTTGATCGCCGCCGCGAGCAGACCGCGCGTCTCCTGGCTCTCGAGACCCCAGGTCGGATCGATCCCCTTGTCCGCGAGCGTGTCGATCAGCGAGACCTGCTCGCCCCGGTCGGTCCCGGCCGAGACGACCTCGTCGAGCGCCAACACGGAGACGAACGAGATCTGCGAGACCATCTCGTGCAGCTCCCGCCGGGTCATGCCGAGTCGATCCGCAAGCTCCTCCTCCGACGGCTGCCGCTTCAGCATCGCCTCGAGGTCCGCCTGCGCCTTCTCGAGCTCTCGCGCCTTGAATCGGATCGAGCGGGGGACCCAGTCCATCGCCCGGAGCTCGTCGATGATCGCGCCCTTGATCCGCGGGATCGCGTAGGTCTCGAACTTGTTGCCGCGTCCGGGCTCGAACTTCTCGAGCGCGTCGATCAGACCGAACATCCCGTAGCTCACGAGGTCGTGCTGGTCGACGCTCGAGGGCAGACCCGTGGCCACGCGGCTGGCGACGTACTTCACCAGCGGTGCGTAGTGGAGGATCAGCTTCTCGCGCGCCTCGTGATCCGCGTCCCGCTTGAAGGCGTCCCAGCGCATCCCGAGCTCGTCGTCGACCGCCGGCGGGATCGTGACCGTTTTGGGCGCGGCCTTCGTCGGGCGCTTGCGGGCCCGTTCGGTCGGCTTGGTCGCCACCTTCTTCGCGGTCGCCACGTCAGGCCCTCGGATGGGCACGCTCGTAGGCGTCGAAGAGCCGACGGCGCGAGACGTGCGTGTACCGCTGGGTCGTCGCGACGCTCGCGTGTCCGAGCAGTTCCTGCACAGCCCTGATGTCGGCCCCTCCTTCCAGAAGGTGCGTGGCGAACGAGTGCCGCAGGGTGTGCGGGGTGACCCGCCTCCCCGGCAGCAGGGTAGCGCCATACCGATGAACCATCGAACGGATATCGCGTTCGCTGAAGGGTTTGCGGCGCCGATTGAAGAAGAGGTGCCGCGAGCCTTCCGCGGCGATCGCGGGACGCCCGTGGCGCAGGTACGTCGTCAGCGACTCGGCCGCGTACTCGGAAATAGGTACTTCGCGCTCCTTCGAGCCCTTCCCGAGCACGAGCGCCCGGCGCTTCCGAACGTCGATCCGGTCCACCGTGAGGCCCGCGACCTCGCCGACGCGCAGGCCGGATCCGTACAGCAGCTCGAGCGCGGCGCGGTCGCGCAGCACGATCGAACGCTCGAACGGGTCGCCGTCGTCGGGGAGCCCGGGGGCCTCGGCGAGGCCGGCCGCCTCCCTCGGCCGCAGCACGGTCGGGAGGCGGTTCACGACCTTGGGGCGCCCCAGCAGGAGCGACGGGTCCGAGACCAGGTGCCCGGACGCCGTCGCCCACCGGTAGAACGTCTTGATCGCCCCGACGCGTCGCGCGATCGTCGCGCGCGCATACCCCAGCGTGTGCTGCTGTGCGAGGAACCGGCGGAGCAGCGGATAGGTCGCGTCCGCCAGGCTCGACCGGTTCCTCACGAGGAACGTGGCGACGTGCGCGAGGTCGCGCCCGTACGCCGCCACCGTGTGGGGGGACAGGCGGCGTTCGAGGGCCAGGTGGTCCTCGAACGCGCGGATCGACTCGAGCTCCTGCTTGGGAAGTTGGTCGGGCATGCGCCTCCCGGGTCGCGACCCTGTCTATCAACCCGAAGGTGGCGACGCAAGCGCCGACCGGGCCGGTCGGGGACCGGAGCTCGGTTCCTCGCTCGTCGCAGGGGCGGCTGGGCGATGGCGGAGCTCGTAGCGGCCCCCGACGTTCACGACCAGTCCTCGCACCTCGAGCCTCGTGAGGGTCGTCACGACGGCCGGGATCGACATCCGCGTCTGCCGGGCGAGGGCGTCCGGCAGCGAGCGGCCGGCGAGGGCGGCGAAGACGCGCCGCTCGTCCTCGTCGAGATCCGGTGGAGGAGCCGGCGGGAGCTCGCCCAGGCCGAGGTCCTCGAGGAGGTCCGCGGCGCCGCGGATCATCGTCGCCCCCTCGCGGATCATCTCGAGCGGCGTCTCGGCGAGCGGGCTCGTGACCGGCCCGGGCACCGCGAAGACGTCCCTGCCCAGCTCGAGAGCGTGGTCGACCGAGATCCGCGAACCGCTCCTGGACGCGCCCTCGACCACGACGAGCGCGCGGGCGAGGGCCACGACGATCCGGTTCCGCGCCGGGAAATGCTGCGGGCCGGCCGGCGTCCCCGGGGGATATTCGCTCACGATCGTGCCGTGCTCCGCGATCTCCTCGAGGAGCCCTCGGCTGCTCGCGGGGTACCGCACGTCGATCCCCGATCCGAGCACGGCGACGGTCCTGCCGCCTGCGTCGAGGGCGCCGCGGTGCGCGGCCGCATCGATCCCCTGCGCGGCCCCAGAGACCACCGTGACCCCGACCAACACGAGCGCTCGTCCGAGGTCCCTCGCGACGTCCCGGCCGAGGTGGGAACACTTCCTCGAGCCAACGATCGCGACCCGGTCGCGGGCCTCCGGCAGCGCGCGGCCGCGGACGAACAGACACGCGGGCGGATCGCGGAGGTCGTTCAGGCGCTCGTCGTAGCCGGGGTCGGCGGGGGTGACCAACTGGGCGCCCGATCGCGTCGTCCGCTCCCACGTGCGACCGGGATCGACCCCGGCGAGCCACGCGCGGTCGCCGTCGCTCCCCAGCCGGCCGGCCCGCACGGCGTCCACGCACCCACGCGCGGACCCGACGGCCCAGGACGTGGCGTGGACGTGCAGCGGGCGCAGGCTCCGGAGCTCGGCGAGCGTGAGCAGCGCCCGCCGTTCGTCGTCGTCGCGCCCGAACCCCGGGGGCCACCCGCGGGGCGCAGGCGGCTCGGGCTCACCCGGCACGCGCGAGCTCCTCCGAGCCGAACCCGCTCCGGTAGGAGAGGGCCTCGGCCAGATGCTCGGCCTCGACGCGGGCCGAACCCGCCAGGTCCGCGATCGTCCGACCGACCTTGATCGCGCGGTCGAAGCCGCGGCCGGTGAGCGCCATCGACTCGACGGCCTTGGCCAGCAGCGATTCCGCGGCCCGCGAGGCGGAGCAGGAACGGCGCGCGACCGGTCCCGGCAGGTGCGCGTTGCAGGCGACGCCCAGCCCCGCCCACCGGATCCGCTGGCGGTCCCGCGCCTCCTCGACGCGAGCCCTGGCTGACGCCGACGCCTCCCCCGGCGCGGAGCCGAGCAGCTCCTGCTTGGTCAGGCGCGGGATGCGGAGGCGGATGTCGATCCGGTCGAGGAGCGGGCCGGAGAGCTTGTTGCGGTAGAGCTGGACGCGGTCCTGGCGACAGACGCACCCCTTGGCGCCGTCCCCGTCGAAGCCGCACGGACAGGGGTTGGCGGCGGCGACCAACGTGAATCGCGCGGGGAACTCGACCGACCCGACCGCGCGCGTGATCACGACGCGCCCGTCCTCGAGCGGCTGCCGGAGCCCCTCGACCGCGTCACGCCGGAACTCGGTGAGCTCATCGAGGAACAAGACCCCGTGGTGCGCGAGGCTCGCCTCCCCGGGTCGCACGGACGTGCTCCCGCCGCCCAAGAGCCCGACCGTCGAGATCGAATGGTGGGGCGCTCGGAAGGGGCGCGCGCGCAGCAGTCCACGCGACGCCCCGAGCAGCCCGGCCACGGAATGCAGCTGCGTCGCCTCCAGCGACTCGTCCCGAGACAGCTCCGGCAGGATCGTCGGCAGCCGCCGCGCGAGCATCGTCTTGCCCGCCCCGGGCGATCCCACCATCAGGAGGTTGTGGCCGCCGGCGGCCGCGACCTCGAGGGCCCGGCGCGCCTGGGTCTGCCCTCGCACCTCCGCGAGATCCACGGTCGCGGCCGCCGGCGCGTCCTCCGCGCCGGCGGCCACCTCGGGCGGCGACCACGTCCCGCGCAGGAACCCGACCGCGTCGGACAGCGTCTCGGCCCCGACCACGCGCAGTCCCTCGACCTGGGCCGCCTCCACCGCGTTCGCCGACGGCACCACGACGCCCTCCAGCCCCGCGCGGAGGGCCGCGATCGCGACCGTGAGCATCCCCGGCGTCGCGAGCAGCTCCCCCTTCAGCGAGACCTCTCCCGCGAAGGCGACGGTGCGCAGGCGATCGCCCGGGATCTGCCGGGTCGCGGCGAGCACGCTCATCACGAGGGGCAGGTCGAGCCCCGGGCCCTCTTTGCGGAGGTTGGCCGGCGCCAGGTTCACGACGACCCGCCGCAACGGCCACTCGAGACGAGCGCCCTCGACGGCGGGCCGGACGCGCTCGCGCGCGTCCTGCACCCCGGCTCCCGGGAGCCCCGTGACGATCAGGGTCGGGAGCCCGCGGCCGACGTGGGCCTCCACGGTGACGACGTGCCCGCCGACGCCGAGCACCGCGACCCCGAGGACCCGCCCGTACATGGGCGCCGGACGTTAGCGGCGACCACCGACACACGCGCCGCCCGGCCGGAACGGACGGGCGGCGCGCGTTTCTCGGGGTGTCGTCGCGGTCAGTCCGCGGACCGCTTCAGGATGCGGTTCGCCTTCGCGACGATGCGGTCGTACTTCGCTCGGCTGAGCCGCCGCCGCTTCAGCTGTTGCTTGGCTCTCGCCTTCGCGTTCGCCGCGTGGCGGCGATCCGGCATCGGGTAGTTCCCAGACTCCTTCTTGGCCGCCGGGGTGCGGGCTCGCTCGGGCAGCCCGAACCTGCGCTTCGGGATCCGAGCGCGCCGTGAGCTTCGAAGGTCACCCATGCCTCGTCACCTCCTCCTGGGTTCTCGTTCCCCCGTGCCGCGGGCCCCGAAACGCGGCGGGATCGGCGGGTAGCATCCGGCGATGCCCGAGTCGCTCGATCACCCCGAGCCCGAGCTGATCGAGATCCGTGACCCGGCGCGTTCGCGAGCGGCGCTCGAACGCCTCGGCGAGCGGGCCTGGCGAGAGGCGCTCGAGTGGCTCTACGGCACGGCGAGCCGTCGACCGACCGCGCCGGACCTCTACCCGGAGATGCGTCGGGCGTTCTTCGGCGCGTCCGGGTCGCCCTCGCCCGCGCCCGCTCGTGGCCGGACGTCGGAGGAGGTGCTCGGCGAGTTCCGGGCGCGGGTGGCTCCGTTTTCCTACGCGGCGCAGCACCCCGGCTCGTACAGCTACTTCACGCCGCCACCGCTCCCGATGTCGATCGTGGGCGAGACGCTCGCCCAGTGGCTGAACCAGGGCATCGACCTCTGGCTCGCCGGGATGGCCGGCCCGTTCGTCGAGGAGGAGGTCGTCCGTTGGCTGTGCGACCTCTGCGGCTACGACGACGGCTCGTGGGGGGTGCTGACGAGCGGCGGGGTGATGGCGAACATCATGGCCTTGACGGTCGCCAGGGACGTCCGCCTAGCCGAACGTCTCGGCGACGGGGCGCCACCCCGCGGCGAGCGCCTCGAGGGGGCCCGCCTCTACGCCTCGGATCAATCCCACTTCTCGATCGAACGCGCCGTCGACCTGCTGGGCTTCCCGCAGGACACGCTCCGGATCCTCGCCTCGGACGAGGCGTTCCGGCTGCGGGCGGGACCGGTCGAGGACGCGATCGCGGAAGACCGCAGGGCCGGCCGGACGCCGTTCGCGATCTGCGCCGTCGCCGGCTCGACGAACACCGGCTCGATCGACGACGTCGAGGCCCTGGCGGACCTCGCCGAACGGGAGGGGCTCTGGCTCCACGTCGACGCCGCCTACGGCGCGGCGGCGCGCCTCTCGGCGCGCGAGGCGGACAGGCTCCCCGCGCTGGAGCGCGCGGATTCGCTGACCGTCGACCCGCACAAGTGGCTGTTCCAGCCGTACGACATCGGCGGGCTCCTCGTGCGCCGCCGTGAGGACCTGCTGCGGACGTTCCACCGCGAGCCCGAGTACTACGCGGTCTGGGGCGCCGAGGAGCGACCGCTGCACTGGTACCAGTACTCCTTGGAGGGCACGCGACGGTTCCGGGCGCTGAAGCTCTGGCTCTCGTGGCACCACCTGGGCTCGGACGGCTTCTCACAGCTGATCGAGCGCAACGTCGACCTCGCGCGGCACCTGGCGAGGAGGGCGGCCGAGCTCGGCTTCGAGGTGATCGAGCCCGATCTCGCCGTGGTCTGCCTGCGGCTCCCGGCGCCGGAACTCGGCGAGGACGGGACCGACGAGTTCCAGCGCCGTCTCCAACGAGCGCTCGAGATCTCGGGCGTCGGCTGGCTGTCGACGACGACGCTCCGTGACCGCACGTGGCTCCGCGCCGGCGTGATCAACTACCTCTCGACGGAAGCTGACGCCGATCGGATCCTGGACACCCTGGTCGAGGCCTCAGAAGGCGTCCTCGAAGACCTCCACGGCGGCTGACGTCGGTCCGCGGACGGCCACGCTCGCGACGTCGAAGCGAACGCTGCTCGGCCGTGACCCCGACGCCTGGAGGAACAGCTCCGCCAGCGCTCGGAGCTTCGCCTGCTTCCGCCACGTGACGGCCTCCCACCCGCCGCCGTACGCGCTCCCCCGCCGCGCCTTCACCTCGCAGAACACGAGCACCCCGCATCGCTCCACGACGAGGTCGAGCTCGCCGAGCCGGCACCGCCAGTTCCGCGCCACCACGCGGTACCCGCGACGCCGATACGCGTCCGCCGCCGCGTCCTCGCCGCGCGATCCGACCGGGCCCGTCGCCACGACCCCGCAGGGTAGCCGCGACCGACGACAGGATCAGCCGGTCGCCGGACGGCGGCCCGTGAGGGCGGAGGCGATCCCGAGGCCGATCAGGGTGAGGCCGGGGAGCCAGCGCCGGGCGGCCCCCGGCCGCCGGCGCGCGGCGAGCGTCCGCGCGACGCGCGCGGACGCGAGCGCGTAGGCGCCGTCGGAGACGAACCCGAGCAGGATGAACGTGAGCCCGAGCAGGAGCACCTGCGCCGTAACCGGCTCGCCGACGTCGACGAACTGCGGCAGGAACGCGAGGAAGAACAGGGCCGTCTTGGGGTTCAACACGTTCACGACGACGCCCTGAGCGTAGATCCGGCCGAGCGAACGTTCGCGGCCGCGACCCTCGGCGGTCTCGGCGCGCCGCTCCCGCAGCGCCCTGACGCCGAGCCAGACGAGATACGCCGCGCCCGCGTACTTCACGACGCCGAACGAGACGGCGGACGACGCCAGGATCGCCGAGAGCCCCAGGGCGGCTGCCGCCACGTGCACGACGGAGCCGGTGTGGATCCCCAGGACCGACACGAGCCCCGCCGCCCGTCCCTGGTCCATCGATCGGGTCACGATGTACAGCACCGACGGCCCCGGCACGATCAGCAGCGCGAGCGACGCCACGGCGAACGCCGCGAGCACCTCGGGCGACGGCATCAGGCGTCCGGGCCGTCGGGGATCGAGGTCGCGTCGACCCGGAGCTCCTCGACGTTCACGTCGTGGCGCGTGACCACGCGGACGGAGGACACGAAGCGAGCGGGCCGGAACATGTCCCAGACCCAGGCGTCCACGAGCTCGATCCGGACCCAGCCGCCCTCCACGTGCTCGATGTCGACCTTGTTCGCCAGGTAGAACCGGCGTTCGGTCTCGATCACGTACGCGAACATCGGGAGGACGTCCCGGTACTCGCGGTAGAGCTCGAGCTCGCGCTCCTCCTCGAACCGCTCGATGTCGTCCTCGTTCATGGGGCCATCGTCTCAGACTCCGGGATCCCCCAGGTGGTCACTTCCACGGACCGACCAAGGCCCGGCAGGGAGACCTGGCCGACGCACGCGAACGAGAGCCGGTGGATCGGCGTCGGCCCGAGCCGGTCGAGCACCTGTAGGTGCTCGGGCGTGCCGTAGCCCTTGTTGTGGTCGAAGCCGAAGTCGGGGTACCGGCGATGCAGCCGGGTCATGATCCGATCGCGCGTCACCTTCGCGACGATCGAGGCGGCGGCGACCGAGACGGCGACCGCGTCGCCCTTCTTCATCGCGAGCGAGGGGCACGGCATGCGCGGCACCGGGAACCCGTCGGTGAGGGCGTATTCGGGCTCGGGTTCCAGCGCGCGCACGCACCGGCGCAGCAGCGCGATGTTCGAGCGGTGCAGACCCCGACGGTCGATCGCCGCCGGGGCCGCCTTCGCCACGCGGAAGGCCGCGGCGGCCACGATCCGCGCGTAGGCCGCTTCGCGTTGGTTCTTCGTGAGCATCTTGGAATCGTCGATGCCCTCCGGGTCGAACCCCTCCGGCAGGATCACGGCGGCGGCCACGAGCGGTCCGGCGAGGGCTCCGCGACCGGCCTCGTCGGCCCCCGCGACCCTCGCGAAGCCCTGGGCCCGGAGCGCGCGCTCGTAGCGGACGAGGTCGGCCCTCACCCGACGCCTCCGATCCGGCTCGGCGGCCAAGCGGTCACGAACGCCTCCCCGATCACCTTGTCCTCCGGCACGTACCCCAGCCCGCCGGGCGGCGGGAACCGCGAGTCCCCCGAATGCAGCCGGTTGTCGCCCAGCACGAAGAGCATGCCATCCGGCACCGTCTCCGGGCCGAAGTCCCGCGTGTCCCGTTCCGCCGCCAGGTAGGGCTCGCGGACGCGGACGCCGTTCACGAAGAGTCGGCCACCCCGGATCTCCCAGGTGTCGCCCTCGAGCGCCACGACGCGCTTGATGAAGTCGTCGTCCTCCGGTCG
Organism: Actinomycetota bacterium; assembly: GCA_036281075.1. Lineage (GTDB taxonomy): Bacteria > Actinomycetota > UBA4738 > UBA4738 > HRBIN12 > JAJNBA01. The sequence goes on from DASUPO010000011.1 coordinate 29,939, forward strand.
CGCCACCCCGATGCCCTCCCCCAACCAGTGCAGGAACCCGCCGACGGCCCCTCGATCCTCGTGGGGCGCGGGGTCCGGGTCGGAGAACACGACGACGTCGCCGTAGCCGGGGTCGGAGAACAGGGTGCAGATCCGGCAGACGAGGATCCGATCGCCCGGGAGCAACGTCGGCTGCATCGAAGCCGACGGGATGAAGAACGCCTGGACGAGGAAGCTCTTGATCAGGACCGCGAGGATCAGCGCGGAGGCGACGAGCGGCACGAACTCACGGACGAAGGCCCCGGGGCCGTGCGCCGATGACGGGGATCGGTCCTCGTCGGCCGCGTGGCGGCCGGATCCCTCGTGGCGGCCACTCAGGCCTCTGCCCGCTCCTCCGCCGCGGCGGCGGATGCGTCGTCCTCGGAGCCGGTCTCCTCGGCGCCGTCGGACTCGCTCGCGGCGGGCGGCTCGTCGGGTGCTTCCTCTACGTCCCTCGCTCCCTCGCCCTCGTCGTCCGGGGCGTCCGGGTCGAGCTGGGCGGCCGTCTCGGCCTCTTCCACGGCCTCCATCGAGCCCTCCTCGGCGAGCTCCTCGACCGCCTCGTCCTCGATCGCCTCCAACGCGGCGAGCTTCGCCTCGTCGATGCGACGCTCCTTGATCCGAGCCTTCTTGCCCCGGAGGTCGCGGAGGTAGTACAGCTTCGCGCGACGCACGTGCCCCCGCTGGGCGACCTCGAGCTTGGCGATCGACGGGGAGTGGAGCGGGAACGTGCGCTCGACCCCCACGCCGAACGAGATCTTCCGGACGGTGAAGGTCTCGCGGAGGCCGCCGCCGGATCGCCGGATCACGACGCCCTGGAACACCTGCACCCGCTCCCGGCTCCCTTCCACGACGCGGACGTGCACCTTGACGGTGTCGCCCGGGCGGAAGGACGGGAGGCCTTTGCGCAGGTAGGACTGCTCGACGAGATCCGTGGTGTTCATGGGGACGGCGAGGAAGGATACCAGCGCACCCTCTCGAGACCGGGGCTACGCCTCGAGATCGGGCCGGTTCCGACGCGTCTTGGAGGCGGCCGCATCCCGTCGCCACCGCTCGATCGCCCCGTGGTCGCCCGAACGCAGCACGTCGGGGACGGGCATCCCCCGGAACTCGGGCGGGCGCGTGTAGTGCGGATGGTCGAGGCGCCTGGGCTCGGCGAACGAGTCCCGCTCGTGGGACTCCTCCTTGCCGATCACGCCGGGGACGAGTCGGGTCACCGCCTCGATCAGGACCAGCGCGGGGAGCTCGCCCCCCGCGAGGACGTAGTCGCCGATCGAGACCTCCTCGGCGGGGAGGCCCTCGACGACGCGCTCGTCGACCCCCTCGTACCGACCGCAGAGCAGCGTGAGGTGCGGCTCTCGGCCGAGCTCCCTGACGAAGGCCTGGTCGAGCCGCCGGCCGGCCGGCGTGAGGAGCAGCACCCGCCCGCGATCGGGGTCCAGCGACTCCACGGCGCGGAAGATCGGCTCGGGTTTCAGCACCATGCCGGGCCCGCCACCGTACGCCTCGTCGTCGACCGACCGGTGACGATCGTCCGTCCACGAGCGCAGATCGTGGACGCGCACGTCCACGATCCCCTGGGCGATCGCTCTGCCGAGGAGGCTCTCGTGGAGGGGGGACTCCAAGATCGAGGGGAAGACCGTGAAGACGTCGATCCGCACGCGGCGAGGCTAACAACCTTGCGCGGGACGGCCGGTCGCGGCAGGATGCCGTCGCCGGCCGTCGCGCCGGCGGGGGGAACGCGATGGAGTGGATCGTCCTGGCGGTCATCCTGTTCGTCGGCGCCGTGATCGCGGTCGACGCCGTCCGCCAACGACGGGTCCGCGCCGCTCGGACGATCGACCTCCGCGGCACCCTCGCTGCGCGCCTCGCCGCACCCGGCGCCGCGCTCGTCCCCGGGGCCGTCGCCTCGGCGCTCGTGCGAGAGCAGACGACCCCCGTCGACGTCTACGGGGTCCTCGGGGACATGCTCGAGATCGCGGGCCTCCGGCCCCGCCTGCAGGACGGCGCGGAGGTCAAGTTCTTTCGCCTCCGTTGGGGCAACGACTACGCGATGCTCGCCCGGGCGGATCGGGAGATGCACTACCGCCTCGAGGTCTGGGAGGCGGAGCTCCTTGCGCTGATGGACGGCACGCGAACGGTCGGCGAGCTCGTCGTGGATCGCATGGAGACGGGTGGGGGCCTCGACGCCGAGCCGGTGACGGATCTCGTGATGGCGCTCCAGGCCGGGGGCTTCCTCGACCCGCCACCGATCCCCACGGACGAACTGATCGCGGACCGGCTCGACCCTTCGTCCCCGGGCCGGAAGAAGCTGAAGCGCTTCGGGAAGACCCTGACGATCGACTGGAAGGGGGCGGATCGGTTCGTCCGATCCTCGTATCGCTACCTGATGCGGCCGTTCTTCTGGTGGCCGGTCGCCGTCGTTTCCGGCCTCGTGGCGCTCGCGGGCCTGATCGCGTTCTTCGAGGTCGAGGCCTCGGGCGACTTCTCGTTGGGCGGCAGATCCGCCCCCGCGGAGTCGCTGGTCCTCCTCGTGCTCGCCTTCTTCCTCACGTTCATGCACGAGCTCGGCCACGCCGTGGTGATCTCACGGTACGACCGCAAGGTGAAGAGCGCGGGGTTCATGATCTATTTCGGCGCTCCCGCCTTCTTCGTCGAGGCGACCGACAGCCTGATGCTCGACCGGAAGCAACGGATCCTGCAGTCCTCCGCCGGACCCTTCACCGAGATGATCATCGCGGGACTCGCCGCGCTGGCCGTCTTCGCGTTCCCGGAGGGACCCGCGGCGAACCTGCTCTACAAGTTCGCCGCCCTGAATTACCTCGTGATCTTCCTGAACCTGATCCCGCTGCTCGAGCTGGACGGGTACTGGATCCTCTCCGACATGATCCAGGTCCCCGATCTGCGCCCACGTTCGCTCGAGTTCATCCAGCACGATCTGTGGCACAAGGCCCGCACCCGGGAGAAGCTCACCCCGCAGGAGTGGGGGCTCGGCGCGTACGGGATCGCGGGGATCGCCTTCACGATCTTCTCCTTCTGGACCGCCTGGTACTTCTGGAAGGAGATCTTCGGTGAGTTGATCGCGAGCCTGTGGCAGGGCGGACCCGGCTCGAAGATCATGCTGATCCTGCTGGGTGCGTTCCTCGCCGGGCCGGTCGTCCGTGGCCTCCTGAACCTGGCACGGGCGACCTGGCGACGCCTCCGCGCCCTGATGCGCGCAACCCGGTTCCGGCTGGAGACGTCGTGGCGCGTGGAGGCCGCGGAGCTGATCGACGCACTGCCGGCGTTCGACGACCTCCCGGAAGAGGTCCTGTCCGACCTCGCCGGGAGGATCCAGCTCCGGATCCTCCACCCGGGCGAGCCGATCTTCCGGCAGGGCGACCGCCCCGACGCGTTCTACCTCGTGCGGCGCGGCACCGTGCAGATCGAGGACGAGGACCCGGAGACCGGCGACACGCGCATCCTGCGGACGATGACCCGCGGCGAGTCGTTCGGGGAGATGGGACTGCTCGGTGCGCATCGGAGGCAGGCGACCGTGCGGGCCGTGGGCGAGGTGGAGCTGTTCGAGATCGACAAGAGCACGTTCGACCGGCTGCTGGCGGAGGACATGCGCGCGCCCGACTTCGGCCACACGATGCAGGCGCTCTTCGAGCTCCGCGAGCTCCCCGTCTTCCACGGCCTCGACTCGGAGCAGCTCAACGACCTCCTGGAACACGGGGGATGGATCACCGCCACGCCGGGCGACGAGCTCGTCACGCAGGGAGCCGCGGGCGATCGGTTCTTCGCGATCGCCTCCGGACGGGCCGACGTGATCCGCGACGGCGACGTGGTCGGGCAGGTCGCCAAGGGGATGTACTTCGGCGAAGTGGCGCTGCTCCGCGACGTCCCACGAACCGCCACGGTCGTCGCTCGGACCCCGATGAGGCTCTTCGCCATCGACCGCGAAGGGTTCGAGCTGGTCGTTGCCGATGCGTTCCAACGCGGTACGCTCCGCCCCGCCGCCGACCGGGTGTGGCAGCACTGAGGAGGCTACGGGTGGACTGTTGGCACTGCCGTAGGAACGCCGTCGGATCGTGCCGCTTCTGTGGCCGCGGGATCTGCGAGGACCACGCGGAGACCCAACCGTTCGTCCTGGAGTTGTTCCGGGGCAAGGAATCTACCCGGGCCCTCGTGGTTGAGGACGCGCTCTGGTGCGGAGCGTGCACGCCGCGACCCGATCCCGTGGATCTGCCGGAGCTCGACGCCTGATCTCCACGGGTTGTGACGTACGTCACAGTCCACACGCGACGCACGTCACAGCTGGGCCCTGTTCAGCGTCACACTCGACGATCGTCCCGCGTCACAACCGCGCGGGTGACGAACGACACGCCTCCGAGGTGACGCGCGCCACGGACCCGCCGTGACCGGAACGACATGATTCGCGTGTCGAACGGCAAGGGTCGGCAAGGGCTCGCGACTCGGGAGGAGGACCCCGGGATGGTGGACAAGAAGATCACTCCGAAGGCTGCAGGTTCCAAGGAGAAGGACTCCGCGGACCGCGCGGCCGCGCGCGTCTCGCTGAAGCGGACGCATAAGAAGACCGCGAGGAAGATGTCCCACAAGAAGACGACGAAGAAGATCTGAGCTCCGCACATCTGTGGCACGAGGCGGGGGCCTTCGGCCCCCGCCTCGTGCGTTCCGGGCTAGCCTGCGCCCTCGCCGGAGGCTAGGCTCCCGCTCATGAGGCGCTCCGACGATCTGCAGGTCGGAACGGTGATGTCGGGGGCACCGTTCCTCGAGGACGTCCCGGCGAAGGCTCTCGATCGGTTCGCGGCGCAGGGTGCCGTGCACCGCTACCGCCGGGGGACGTACCTGTGTCACCAGGGTGATCCGGACGGCGACGTGTTCTTCCTGGTCTCCGGTCGGGTGGAGATCAGCTCGGAGACCGCGAACGGGAACCGCGTGCTGCACGCCACCCTCGCCACCCCCGGCTTCGTCGGCGAGTTGTCGGCCCTCGGGCAGATGCCGCGCACGGCGAGCGTGCTGACCCTCGACGACTCCAACGTCTGGTCGACCGGCCCGGAGTCGTTCCTCGACTTCGTCACCGCCGAGCCGACCGCCTCCCGGGGGTTCCTCCAGGCGCTCGCCCGGCAGGTCCGCGAGCATCAGTCGTTCACCGACGATCTGCTCCACCTGGACCTGAAGGGCCGCGTGGCGAAACGCCTCCTGCAGCTCGTGACGCCGAGCTTGGACGATCTCCCGACGGACGGGGTCGTGGTGCCGGCCGTCACCCACGCCGACCTGGCGAGCCTGTGCGGAGGCAGCCGTGAGAACGTCACGCGGATCCTCACCGAGTGGCAGCGCCGCGGCCTGGTGGAGCGCGACGGGCATCGCTATGTGATCAAGAAGGTCTCGAGCCTGGCGAAGATCGCCGACCTCTAGTCCTCCGGCTCCTCCGGGACCGTGAGCCCGGGCACGTCGTCCACCACGATCGTCCGAGCCGCGAGGTCGACGTCGACCAGCAGATCCGCGAGCGCCGGGACGAGCGTCTCCCTGCCCTCGGCGTCCACCGCCACCCAGAGATCGTTCGCCGGGTTGGGCACCACCTCCCGGATCACCCCGAGAACCCGGCCCGAGACCGTGCGGACCTCGCACCCTTCCAGCTCGTGGGCCCACCACTCACCCTCCGCCAGCTCCGGCAGCCAGGACTCGGGGACCGCGAGGACGGCGCCGCGGAGCCGCTCCGCGGCGTTCCGATCGGCGATCCCCCGGAAGCGGACCAAAAGGCGCCGACCGTGACGACGGCTGGATTCGATCGTGAGCGCGGCGCCGTCCTCCCGGAACACCTCGTTCCCAGGGGTCCAGCGATCCGGATTGTCGGACCGGTTCTGGACGGAGACCTCGCCCCCGAGCCCGTGGACCCCGGTCACGACGCCGACGACGACGGTCGGCTCGTCCACCTCAGTCTTCGATGTCCACCATCGCGCCGAGCCCCTGTCGCTGGGCGGCCGCGCGGACGACCGTCCGGATCGCCTTGGCCGTGCGTCCACCGCGGCCGATCACCTTGCCCATGTCTTCCGGCGCCACGCGGACGCGGTAGCGGGGGCCGCGATCGTCCAAGGATTCCTCGATCGAGACGGCGTCGGGTTCGTCGACCAGCTCCTGGACGAGGAACTCGACGAGGTCCTTCACTCGTCCGCGGCCTCGGCGGCCGGCTCCTCGGCGGCCGGCTCCTCGGCGGCCGGCTCCTCGGCGGCCGGCTCCGGTGCGCTCTCGACCGCCTCCGGCTCCGTCGTGGCAGGGACGTCGGCTTCCGCGGCGGGCTCCGACGGGGTCTCGGCCTCCGGAGGTGCCGCCTCGGACTCGGCGGCGGCCTCGGCCTTCTGCTTCGCCTTCTTGGACAGCTTCGGTTTGGCGACGCGCTCCTTGGCCGGCGCCGCGGCCGCGGACGGGCGCTCGTTCACGAACTCGTCCCAGACCCCCACCTTCTGCATCAGGTTCCGCACCTGGTCGGACGGTTGGGCGCCCACGCGCAGCCAGTGGAGGGCGCGGCCCTGGTCGATCTCGATCAGGCTCGGGTCGTCGAGCGGGTGGTACTTCCCGATGTTCTCGATGAACCGACCGTCGCGCGGACTCCGCTGGTCGGCCACCACGACGCGGAAGAAGGGGCGCTTCTTCGAGCCCATCCTTCGCAGCCGGATCCTCGTCGTCATCCCGTGCGCCTTTCGGTCCCTCGGTCGCTCCCGGACGCTACCGCTTCGGCGCCCTCGGCAGCTTGGGCATCGACAGCATGCCCGGCAGTCCTTTCCCGCCGCCCATCATCGACCGCATCATCTTCCTCGCGCCCTCGAAGTCCTTGAGGAGCGTGTTGACGTCGGAGGTCGTGGAGCCCGCTCCGCGGGCGATCCGCAGGCGACGGGACCCGGAGATGATACCGGGATTCCGCCGCTCCTCCGGCGTCATGGACAGGATCAGCGCCTCGGCCTGCCGGAGCTTGTCCTCGTCGACCTGTTCCGCGATCTCCTTGAACGCGCTCTTGCCGCCCGGCATGCCCGGCAGCATCTTCAGCAGGTCCTGGATCGGGCCGAGCTGCCGCATCTGCCGGAGCTGCGCGAGGAAGTCCTCGAGCGTGAAGGCCCCGCCGAGCATCTTCTCGGCCGAGGCCTTGGCTTCATCGGCGTCGAGCTTCTCGGTCGCCTTGTCGATCAGGCTCAGCACGTCGCCCATCCCCAGGATCCGGCCCGCCATCCGATCGGGGTGGAACTCCTCGAGGTCCTCCGGCTTCTCCCCCACCCCCGCGAAGAAGACCGGCCGACCCGTCACGGCCGTGATCGAGAGCGCGGCGCCTCCCCGAGCGTCGCCATCCAGCTTCGTGAGGACGAATCCGGTCGTGTCGACGTCGCCGAGGAACGCACGTGCCTGGACCACCGCGTCCTGCCCGGTCATCGCGTCGCATGCCATCAGCACATGGTCGGGCTTGACCGCGTCGCGGATCCGCCGGGCCTGTTTCATCATCTCGGCGTCGACGTGAAGGCGTCCGGCCGTGTCGACGATCACGACGTCGAGACCCTTCCGGTCCGCCTCCTTCAGCGCGTTCTTCGCGACCTTCACGGGATCCCGGCCGTCGGACAGGACCGGGACGCCGATCTCCGCGCCGAGCGTGAACAGCTGCTCGACGGCTGCGGGACGCTCCAGGTCGGCCGCGACCAGCACCGGGCGACGCCCCTGCTTCTTGAGCCGAAGGGCGAGCTTGGCAGAGGCCGTCGTCTTCCCGGAGCCCTGGACCCCGGCCATCATCACGACCGCCGACCGCGCGGACGGGAGCACGAACGGGACGTGCTCGCCCCCGAGCGTGCCCTGCAACTCGTCGCGCACGACCTTGATCACCTGCTGGGCGGGCGTGAGGCTCTTCATCACCTCCTCGGACAGCGCACGGGTGCGCACTCGCTCGAGGAAGGCGTCCGCCACCTCCACCGCGACGTCCGCGTCCAGCAGCGCCGTTCGCATGTCGCCCAACGCGTTGTCGATCTGCTTGGGATGGAGCTTGCCCCGGGATCGGAGCTTCTTGAACGTGCCGTCCAGCTTCGCGGTCAGGGTGTCGAACATGGTGGGGTCGTCGTCGGGTCCCTGGGATCGTGGCCGGCGTCGTCGCGACCGGGACCGGCATCCTACCCGTCGGGTGCGGACGCCTCCGGTCCGAGGACCTCCTCGACCGCCTGGAGGAGGGCGATCGGGCTGAAGGGCTTGGTGAAGTAGTGGTCGGCTCCCCCCGCCATCGCGGCGGCCCGGCCCTCCTCTCCGGTCGCGGTCACCACGATCACCCGCACCTCGGAGGTCATGGGGTCGGCCTTCACGGCCGCCAGGACGTCGGGCCCGGTCGTGCCGGGGATGTTGATGTCTAGCAGCACCAGGTCCGGCGGTTCCTCGTGGACGGCGGTGAGCGCCTCGTCGCCGTCCGAGGCTTCGTCGATGTCGAAGCCCTCGCCCTCCAGCACGAGTCGCATCGCCTCCCGCATCGTCGGGTGGTCCTCGACGATCAGGATCCGCGCGGTCACGACGCGAGGATCCTGTCCGCGAAGACCGTCGCGCGGAAGGGCTGGAGGTCGTCCTGGCCCTCTCCCGTGCCGACGAGCCGGACGGGAACGCCGAGCTCCTCCCGAACCGCCAGTACCACGCCGCCCTTCGCAGTCCCGTCGAGCTTCGTGAGCACGATCCCGGTCACGTCGACCGATCCGGTGAAGGCCCGCGCCTGGGCGATGCCGTTCTGGCCCGTCGTCGCATCGAGCACCAGCAGCGTCTCGCTCACGCTCGCGCCCGCCTTCTCGACCACCCGCCCGAGCTTCTGGAGCTCGTCCATCAGGGGCGTCTTCGTGTGGAGCCGGCCGGCCGTGTCGACGATCAGCACGTCCGAGCCGCGCGCGGTGGCCGCGGTCACGGCGTCGTAGACCACGGCTCCCGGGTCGGCGCCCCGTTCCTGGGCCACGAGATGGGCGCCCGCCCGAGCGGCCCATACCTCGAGCTGCTCGCCAGCGGCGGCACGGAACGTGTCGGCGGCCGCGAGGCTCACCGACCGTCCTTCCCCGAGGAGCCGGCGAGCGAGCTTGCCGATCGTCGTCGTCTTGCCCGTGCCGTTGACCCCCACGACCAGGATCACGCCCAGGCCCTCGTCGGGGAGGGTGAGCCGCGAATCGGGGCCGAGGATCTCGACCATCTCTTCGCGCAGCAGCGCCTCCGCGTCGGCGTCCCGGGACCAGCGACCCCGGACGCGCTCGACGAGCCGGGCGGCGGCCGCGGGGCCGACGTCCGCCTTCAACAGCAGATCCTCGAGGGAACCCCACTGGTCCTCGTCGGCGCCGCGGGACAGCAGCGCGCGCACCCGCGCGCCCAGCCGCTCCGGACGTTCGACGGTCGGCGCCTCGACCGGCGGAGCGACCGACGCCGGCTCGGCGTCGTCCCGGAGCCGCTCGGCCTCCCTCCGCTGGGACGAGAGCCGGACGAAGATGAACCCGAGGGCGACCGCGACGAACAGGAACGCCACCAGGATCTCCACGGCTGGACGCTAGCCCACTTGCTCGCTCTCTGGCACCTCCACCAGGGCCGTCGTCACACGGAGGTCGTCCGGGGCATCCCCGGGGTCCTCGGGATGCTCGAGCCGCTGGCAGAGGACCTTCGTGGTCCCGTCCTTGTTCAGGGAGACGCCGTACATCATCGAGGCGATCTCCATCGTGCGCTTCTGATGGGTCACGATCATCACCTGGGCGTCGCGTGCGAAGCCGGCCACGAGCCGGAGGAAGCGATGCAGGTTGATGTCGTCGAGCGCGGGCTCCACCTCGTCCATCAGGTAGAACGGCGAGGGCCGGGCGGTGAAGATCGCGAACAGGAACGCGAGCGCCGCCAGGGAGCGCTCTCCCCCGGAGAGCAGCGAGATCCGCTTCACGCGTTTGCGGCCCGGGCTCGCCTCGATCTCGATGCCGGCCTCCAGCGGGTTCGCGGGATCGGTGAGCACGAGCCTTCCCTCGCCCCCGGGGAACAGCTCCTTCACGAGACGTTCGAACTGCGTGGCGACGTCGCGGAACGCGCCGTCGAAGGTCTCAAGGATCTCGCTGTCGACCTGGGCGACGAGCTCCAGGAGGTCGCGCCGGGCCTTCCGGACGTCGTCGAGCTCCCTGGCCATGAAGTCGTGGCGCTCCTGGACGGCCTCGAACTCGCCGGTCGCGAGCAGGTTGACGCGGCCCAGGAGGCCGAGCCGCCGTTGGACGAGCTCGCTCGCCTTCTCGAGGGAGACGACCGTGTCGTCGTCCTCGAGCGACGCGAGCGCGGCCTCGGGCTCCAGTCCGTGCCCTTCCCGCAGGAGGCGCTCGGCGTCCCGGACCCGTCGCTCGATGTCCCCGCGGAGTCGATCGTCCTCCTCGAAGGTCTCGCGGAGCCGGTCCAGCTCGGTGGACGCGTCGCGCCAGGCCTTGTTGACCTCGGCCTCGCGCGCCGCCGCCGCGCGCTCCGCCGCGGCGGCGGCGTCACGCTCCTCGGTTGCCTCGGCCGCACGTTCCTCGGCCCGGGCGGCGGCCTGCTCGGCCGCCGCCAGGGCCGCCGCCGCCTGCTCCGCCTCGGACCGGAGTTGCTGCGGATCGTGGGCGGACGCCTCGTCCCGCTCCGTCCGCAGACGACCGAGCCGAGCGTCGAGGGACGTGCGGTCGCGTCGGAGCGTCTCCACGGCGACGCGCGCCTGGACGGGCGGCTGCGGCAAGGGCGGCAGCTCCGGGATCTCGTCGATCGCCACGGCGCCGAGGTGGGCGAGACGGGCGCGCGCGGCCGCCTCCGCGTCGCGGACGGCGGTGAGCCGCTCCACGAGCAGCTCCTCCTCCTTCGCGATCGTCGCGAGATCGCGCTCGAGGGCCACGAGGCGCTCCGCGGCCGCGGTGATGTCGGCATCCGCGGCCTCGATCTGCTGGTTCAGGAAGTCGATCTCCTCCGCCGTCTCGCCGAGGCGCTGGCGCTGCGGCGTCAGCCGGCCGCGCGTCCCGGCCAGGTCGTGCGCGAGCACCTGGAGCTCCGCCCGGATCTCCCGGGCCCGCGCGTCCGGCTCCCTGGGCGTGTGGATCACGGCGGGACCGACGAGCGTCCCGTCCGGCGTGACGAACGACGAGCCCGGGTGCGAGGCCTGCTTCTCGGCCGCCTCGCCGATCGACGACGCCAGGTACACGTCGCGCAGGACCGTGCTCACGATGCCGCGGGCGGCCGGGTCGGCCTCCACGGCCGAGAGGAGCGGCCTCTCGCCCGACAGTCCGTGCGGGACGGGACCCCCGGCAGCGATCGCGAGGATCGCGCCGTCTCCCTCCGGAGCCGCGGCGATCGCCTCGTCCCGGTCCTCGTAGACGACCGCGTCCGCGAGCGGACCGAGTGCCGCGAGCAGCGCCCGCTCCAGCCCGTCCTCCGCGTGGACCAGGTTCTTCAGGACGCCGGCCGACCGGCCGCGGTGGGACCGGAGGAAGCGCATCCCCGCCGTCTCCTCGATGTCGCGGCGGCGCGCCTCGAGGAGCTCCAGGCGCGCCTGCTGCCGCCGCTCGATCTCCTCGAGCTCCTCGACCTTCTCGGCCGCGCGGTGCCGCTCGGTCTCCAGCGCCGTCCGCCGCTCGGCGAGCGGCGAGGTCTGTCCGTCCAGGCCCTCGATCTCGGCCTCGATCGACTCCCACTCGGCCCGGAGCGCGTCCGCGCGGCGGCGAACCTCGCCGAGCTCGTCGTCCAGGCGGGCGCGCTCTCCCTCGCCCGACGCGATCGAGCGCTCGAGCGCCTCGACCTCCACCCGGCGACCGGCCGCCTGCTCCCCCGCCCGCCGACGCAGGTCGTCCACCTCGCGGCGGCGCTGATCCGCGTCTCGGAACGCGCTCTCGGCGTCCTCGAGGTCCCGCTCGCGGTCCGTGAGCTCACGGAGGACGCGGTCGAGGTCCGCCTCGGCCCGCGTGAGCTCCGCCTCGATCGCATCGAGGCGGGCCGCGCGGCCGGCGTGCGTGGCCAGCGCCTGCCGGGCGATCGCCTCCCGCTGGAGCGCGTCGTGGAACGCCTGTGCCGCGTCGGTCCGCTCGGCCTGGGCGGACCGGAACCGAAGCTCGGCGTCCGCGAACCGCCGCGACGCGGCGGCTCGCTCATCCGCGCCGGCGAGGACGTCGGCGTCGAGCGCGTCCAGCCGCGCCCGCGCCTCCTCCCGGAGCGAGAGGCCTTCGTCCCAACCGCCGCTGCGCCGTTCCCGCTCCGCGAGGAGCGCTCTGAGCCTGGCGGCGGCGAGCTTGCGGGAGAGCTCTTCGGCGCGCGCGGTGAGGGTCTCGTGCTTCCTGGCCATCTCCGCCTGCTGCTTGAGCGGCTTCAGCTGGCGCCGCAGCTCCGACATCACGTCCTGGAGCCGGAGCAGGTCCTGGTCGAGGCCCGCGAGCTTCCGTTCGGCGCGCTCCTTCCGCCGGCGGTGCTTCGCGATCCCCGCGGCCTCCTCGATGTACTTGCGTCGCTCCTCCGGCCGCGACAACAGGACCTCCTCCAGCTGACCCTGCCCGACCACCGTGTGGAGCGCACGCCCGATCCCGGACTCGGCGAGCAGCTCCTGGACGTCCAGCAGCCGGACGAGCTTGCCGTTGATCCGGTACTCGCTGTCGCCGGATCGGAAGATCGACCGGCTCACCTCGATCTCGGACATCGGCACCGGGATCAGCCCCGCCTCGTTGTCGATCACGAGCTTCACCTCGGCCATGCCGAGGGCCGGGCGGCTCGGGGTCCCGGCGAAGATCACGTCGGCCATCTGGCCCCCGCGGAGGGCGCGCGGTCCCTGCTCGCCGAGCGCCCAGCTGATCGCGTCGACGAGGTTCGACTTCCCCGAGCCGTTGGGCCCGACGATCACGCTGACGCCGGGGATGAACTCGAGGACGGTCTTGTCCGCGAAGGACTTGAATCCGCGGATCTGGATCTGGCGCAGGAACATGCGAGGGCGATGCTAACAGTGGCATTTTCCGCGCCCGGTAGCCGCTGCGGCTTTCGTCAGCGCGCGATGTCGAACCCCGTGCGTCCCGACGGAGGTTCGTCGGCGACGTCGACCCGCTCGACCTGCGCGTGGGGCGGTCCTTCGTGGCACCAGGCGACGAGACGCTCGACGGCGTCGTTCGGTCCTTCGAAGACCGCTTCCACGTCCCCGTCCGGCCGATTCCTGATCCATCCGGCGACGCCGAGGTCTCGGGCGAGCCCGGCGCACGAGGTCCGGAAGAACACCCCCTGGACCTGTCCGGAGATCGTCACGCGGACCGTTCGCATCCGCCCGATCGTCGCACACGCGCGCAGGACCCCCACCGCTCCCCTCGCTCCCGAGCGGCTACGCTGGCAGCGAGATGCTTCCGAACGGGTCCCGCTACGACGCGGGGACCGCGCTGGTCGTCGTCGACGTGCAGAACGACTTCGCGGATCCCGACGGCAGCCTGTACGTCCGCGACGGCCAGCACGTGGTCCCCGTGGCGAACGAGCAGATCTCCCGGGCGACGTCGGCCGGCGCGTGCGTCGTGTACTCGCAGGACTGGCATCCGGCGTCGACGCCCCACTTCGCGGACCAGGGTGGGCTCTGGCCCGTCCACTGCGTGAAGGGCTCGTGGGGGGCGGCGTTCCATCCAGACCTGCAGGTCGTGGGCGAGGTCGTGCACAAGGGAGACCAGGGCGGCGACGGATACAGCGCCTTCAGCGAGCGCGACCCCCTGAGCGGCGAGACGGAGCCGACCACGCTGCAGCGGCTCCTCGCGGAGCACGGCGTCGAGCGACTGGTGATCTGCGGCCTGGCGACCGACTACTGCGTCGTGGAGACCGTGGCGGACGCCCGTTCGCTCGGGTACCCCGTCACCGTGATCCGCGACGGGATCCGCGCCGTCGATCGGGACGCCGGCGACGGCGACCGCGCGTTGGCGCGGATGCGGACCGACGGCGCCGAGTTCGCCTGACGCCCCGCTCGACCGATCAGCTCTGGCACTGGGGGCAGAAGTACGACGTGCGTTGCGAGACCTTCACCGTCTCGATCGGCGTGCGGCACCGGCGGCACGGCTCCCCTTCGCGTCCGTACACCTTCAGCTCCGCCTGGAACTCGCCCGGCTTGCCGAACAGGTCGACGTAGGCCTCGTCGCCCAGCGTCGTCCCGCGCATCTTGATCGCCTCCTGCAACGTCTCCTGGATGCCCCGGTACAGTCGGCGGACCTCCTGCGACGACAGTGTGTTCGAGGGGCGGTCGTACCGGAGCCCGGCCGCGAACAGGACCTCGTCGGAGTAGATGTTGCCCAGGCCGCTGATGAACTTCTGGTCCATCATCAGCTGCTTCATCTTCGTCGCGCGCTCCGCCAACAGGTACTGGAAGGTCGGCCAGGTGAAGACCTGATCGAGGGGATCGATCGCGATGTGCTGGAGCTCCTTGACCTTGCCCAGCTCGTCCGCCCCCGTCACGAACATCTCCCCGAACGTCCGTGGGTCCACGAACCGCAGGTCCCCGCCCTGCTGGAAGGTGATCACCACGTGCGTGTGCGGCTCGAGCACGACGCGTCCGTTCCCGCGCTGGAACTGCCCGCTCATCCCGAAGTGCGTGATCCAGACGTCGCCGGAATCGAGGTGCAGCAGGACGTACTTCCCGCGACGCTCGACCTTCGTGAGCTTCCTGCCTTCGAGGCGAGCGGTGAAGTCCTTCCGCTTCGCATGCCGACGGATCACCCGCATCGCGTTGCGGGAGCTCTTGACCTCCGCGGACTTGATGCGGCGACCAACGACGTCCTTCTCCAGGTCCCGGCGCATCACCTCGACCTCGGGCAGCTCCACCCCGACCTCCTAGGCCCCGATGCGTTCCGACACGTGGTCGAACGCCTCCCGGGCGGCTCGCTGTTCGGCTTCCTTCTTCGACTTGCCGACCCCGACGCCGAGCGCCTCCCCGCCGAGGTACACGGTCGCCGTGAACTCCTTCTCGTGATCTGGGCCCCGCTCCTCCAGCCGGTACTCCGGCATCGTGCGCATCTCGCGTGAGGCGAGCTCCTGGAGGATCGTCTTGTGGTCGCGCTCGCCCTCGCCGCGAACGTACGCGTCCATCAGCGGCCGGAAGAGCCGCTCGATCAGCGCTCGAGTCTCGCGCAGACCCAGGTCGAGGTAGACCGCTCCGAAGACCGCCTCCAGCGCGTCCGCGAGGATGCTGGCCTTGCCACGTCCGCCGCTCTGCTCCTCGCCCTTGCCGAGTCGCACGAGCGCCCCGAGGCCGAGGGACCGCGCGACGTCCGCGAGGGCCTGCGCGTTCACGATCGCGGCACGCAGCTTGGCGAGCTCTCCCTCCGGCATGTCGGGGAAGCTCGCGAACGCCATGTCCGTGACGACCAGCCCGAGGACGGAGTCTCCGAGGAACTCGAGACGTTCGTTCGTCTCGTCCACCCCGTGCTCGAACGCGTAGGAGCGGTGCGTCAGGGCGGTCTCGCGGAGCGCCTCGTCGCGGAACCGGATGCCGAGCGCCGCGTCCAGGGATTCCGGACCCGCCAGCGGTGGCGCCTCGGTCACGCCGTCACTCGACCTCGACCGCCTGGCGTCCGGCGTAATAGCCGCAGTTCCCGCAGACGCGATGCGGGAGCTTCGGTTGGTGGCACTGGGGGCATTCGGAGTACGCGGGCGGCTGCGCCTTCCAGTTGGCCGCGCGCTTGTCCCCCCTCGACTTGCTCTGCTTCTTCTTCGGAACCGCCATCGTTCATCCCTTCTCGTTACGGCTCGACCTGGCTCGAGCCGTTCAGCTCGTCGAGCAGCGCCTCGAGCCCGTCCCACCGGGGGTCGATCTCCGGCTCGCGGCACGTGCACTCGCCGAGGTTCAGGTCGCCCCCGCATCGCGCGCAGAGGCCCCGGCAGTCGGGGCGGCACGCCGGCGCGTACGGGAGCTCGACGCCGATCGTGTCGCGCAGCATCTGATCGGGTACCAGGAGCCCCTCGGGATCCAACGGGTACTCGTCGGAGTCCTCGTGCGGGAAGGGCACGAACAGCTCGCGGACGTCCACGGAGAACCCCCGCTCGAAGCCCTTGAGGCAACGGGCGCATCGGAGCGCGAGGGAGCCCTGGACCGTGCCGGTGACGAGGATGCCCTCGGCGAGCGACTCGAGGACCAGCTCGCCGGTCACCGGCGCGTCCTCGCGCAGGCTGGCCAGCTCCGTCGACAGATCCTCGATCGTCCCGGCGAAGTGCTCGGTCCTGGACGCACCGGGTCGATCGATGAGATCGCGGACATCGATCGCGCCGATCATCGTTCGCCCTCCTCCTCGTCGAACAACGGGCTCTCCTTGGCGTCCGGCGCGAACTCCGCCTCGGCCGCCGTGGCGGGCCCGCGCAGCCGCTCGCGCCCGAGCTCGACCTGATCGAGCGTCCGGGTCAGGGACGTCGTCGAGGCTTGGGACGCCTCGAGGATCCGCCGGATCGAGTTCTCGAACTGCGCGAGCTTCGCGTCGACGTAGTCCTCGGCCTCGGCGCGCATCCCGCGCGCGCGCTCGTCGCCGTCGGCGACGATGCGGTCCGCCTCGGTCGCGGCGCGGGCGACGATCTCCTCCTTCCGTGCCATCCGCAGCTGCTCCTCCTGCGCCTGCTCGACGATCCGCTCGCCCTCGTCCCTGGCCTTCGCCAACAGCTCCTCGCGATCGCGCACGATCCAGCGGGCGCGCTTGATCTCCTCCGGGAGGGTCTCGCGCATCTCGGCGATCATCTCCAGGACCTCGTCGCGGTTGACGAGCACGGAGGAGCTGAGCGGCATCGACTTCGCCTCCTTGATCAGATCCTCGAGCCGCTCGAGCCTCGCCGCGAGATCCATCACCGCTCCTCGAGTCGATCGGCGAGGGCGCGGGCGACGTGGTCGGGGACGAGCCCGGTGACGTCGCCGCCGAGCTGCGCGACCTCCTTCACGAGGGAGGAGGACAGGAACGACCACTTGGGGCTCGTCGGCATGAACAGCGTCTCGACGCTCGCCAGGCGATGGTTCATCTGGGCCATCTGGATCTCGTACTCGTAGTCGGACACCGCGCGCAGCCCCTTCACGATCGCGGCGTCGCCTTGCGCGCGAGCGAAGTCGACGAGTAGCCCGCGGAAGGAGACCACGGTCACGTTCGGCATGTCGGCGCATGCCTCCTTCAGCATCCCGACCCGTTCCTCGAGGGTGAACATCGGCTGCTTGGAGGGGTTCTCCAGCGCGCCGACGACCACCGATCCGAACGTCTGGGACGCTCTCCCGATGATGTCGAGATGACCGTTCGTCACGGGGTCGAAGGTCCCCGGACACAGGGCGGTCAGGCCCATCACACCTCCGTCGTTCTCGGCAGGTCTCGTGACCGGAACAGCGTGACGACGCTGTCTCCGTAGGAGAGTCGTCTCGCGACGGTCCAGTGTAGCGGAATCACATCGTTGGAACTCCGGCGACCACGGGTCAGGACCACGGTCGCACCCCCTCTGAGCAGTGGTTCTTCATCCAGGAGGGCGAGCACGTCCTCAACCCCGGCATCGTACGGAGGGTCCACGAAGACGAGGTCGTATCCCCGCGACGGAGCCCGTCGGAGGAATCTCAGGACGTCGGATCGGGCGACCGTGGCCCGCTCGGCGAACCCGGTCCGGGCGAGGTTCTGCCGAAGGACCGCGAGCGCCTTCGGGTCCCGCTCCACGAACACGGCCTCCTCGGCGCCGCGGGACAGCGCCTCGATCCCCAGGGCGCCGGTCCCGGCGAACAGGTCGGCGACGCGCGTCCCCTCGACGCGGTCGCCGAGGCTTGAGAACAGGCCCTCGCGCGCCCGGTCCGCCACCGGCCGGACGCCGGCCGGTGGTCGTACCAGGCGCGCCCCCTTCGCGCTGCCGCCGATGACCCGCACCGCCGCGAGGATAGAGCGGCCGTGGGGCGCGCTGTCCCGACGCCGCGTTCAGGCGCTGAAGAGCCAGCCGATCGAGTCCTCGAAGCGGTCCCGGAGCTCCTCCAAGAGCTCCGGGTGCCGCTCGAGCCGAGGGTCGTCCGCGATCAGCGCGAACGCGCGCGCGCGGGCGCGCTTCACGAGGTCGAGGTCCTCGGCGAGACGCGCGAGCTTCAGGTCCGGCATCCCCGACTGGCGGGTGTCGAACAGGGTGCCCTCGCCTCGGAGTCGGAGGTCCTCGTCGGCGAGCTCGAACCCGTCGGTCGTCCGCGTCATCGCGTCGATCCGCGCGCGGGCGTCGACGTTGGTCTCCTTCGAGTCGTCGAACAGGACGCAGTACGACACGTGGGCGCCTCGCCCGATCCGTCCCCGGAGCTGGTGGAGCTGCGCGAGCCCGAACCGCTCCGCGTTCTCCACCAGCATCACGGTGGCGTTCGGGATGTCCACGCCGACCTCGATCACCGTGGTGGAGATCAGCACGTCCGCGCGTCCGGCGCGGAAGTCGTCCATCACGCGATCCTTCTCCTTCGGCCGCATGCGGCCGTGCAGGAGCTCCACCCGGAGGTCCGGGAAGACCTCGGTCGCGAGCCGCTGCGCTTCCGTCTCGGCCGCGCGCACCTGGGTCCGATTGCCCTCGTCGATCGCGGCGCACACGACGAAGGCCTGGCGTCCCTCGGCGACCTCCCGCCGGACGAGGTCGTAGGCCGCCGCGCGCTCCTCGTCGGAGCGCGCCGCCGCCGTCCCGATCGGCTGCCGCCCCTTGGGCATCTCGTCGAGGACCACGACGTCGAGGTCGCCGTAGTACGTGAGCGCGAGCGTCCGCGGGATCGGCGTCGCCGTCATGATCAGGACGTCGATCTCGTCGCCACCCTTGCCCTTGAGCGCCATGCGCTGATGCAGACCGAACCGGTGCTGCTCGTCGACGACGGCGAGCGAGAGGTCCCGGAACGTCACGGCCTCCTGCACCAACGCGTGGGTGCCGATCACGAGATCGACGGTCCCGTCCGCGACCCCGGCGAGCACGCGGGTCCGGTCCTTCCCCGTGACCGCGGACGTCAGCCTCGCGTACGTGACGACGGCGCCGGTCGACGCCTCCGACGTCGTGTCGAACCCGTCCAGCAACGATCCCTGCCCGTCGGCGCGCCCCTCGGTCGACCCCGCCCGGTCGAGGAGGTCGATCCCGCCGACGCCGTCGAGCAACGCCGCCACCGACCTCGCGTGCTGTCCGGCGAGCACCTCGGTGGGCGCCATGATCGCCGCCTGGCGACCCGACTGGATCGCGGCGAGGCTCGCGTGGACCGCGACCAGGGTCTTGCCCGACCCGACATCGCCCTGCAAGAGGACGTTCATCGGTCTCGGGGCCGACATGGCGGCCCCGATCTCCTCGATCGCGCGCAGCTGCGCTTTCGTGGGCTCGAACGGAACCGTGGCGAGCAGCCGCTCGGTGAGCGGCCCCTCCGCCGCATGGGCCACGCCGGTCCGCTCGGACTCGACGCGATGCTTGCGGAACGCCACGCCGAGCTCGAGCGTGAACAGCTCGTCGAACTTCAGCCGCTCGACGGCCCGCTCGAGCTGCGCGTCGTCCTCGGGGAAGTGCACGTGACGCAGGGCGACGTCCAGGGAGCCGAGCCCCTCAGCGTCCAGCACATCCGGGGGCACCGGATCGTCGATCTTCGGGAGCCGCCCGAGCGCCGCGTACACGAGCTCGCGGATCGTCCGCGTCGTGACACCCTCGGCCGCCCGGTGGACCGGCGTGATGCGTCCGGTGTGGACGAGGTCGCGTTCGTCGCCGCCGAGGATCTCGGCCTCGAGGTTCGCGAGCTGGAGGCGACCGCGGTAGCGGGTCACGGTGCCTGACGCGGCGACCTCGATCCCCTCTTTGTAGATGCCGGCGGCCCACGGCTGATTGAAGAACGTGAGGTCGAGGAAGCCCGATCCGTCGCCGATCGTGACGGTCACCATCGAACGCCGCTGCCGGGTCAGCCGTTTCACGGTCTTGTGGACGCGGGCGAGCACGGTCGCGTGCTGTTCGATCCGGAGGTCCCCGATCCGCTGCACCGCGGAGCGGTCGATGTACCGGCGTGGGTAATGGCGGAGCAGGTCTCCGACGGTCCGGATGCCCATCCCCTCGAGGACGACGTGCGCCTCCTCCCCTTTCTCGCGCAGACCCGTCCGACGGGTGACGAGCTTCCGGTCCACCGCGAGGACCGGGGCAACGAGCGAGAGCGGAGAGGGGGAGTCGGGCACGTTCGAGAAGCGTTCTACCATCCTCGTATGACCGTTCGAGCGCCGGCGATCGCCCTCGTCGCGACGACGCTCCTGGCTTTGACGGCGTCGTGCAGGGAGGAACCGAGCGGCCCCGACCCATCGGTGGCCGAGGGGATGACCCCGTCGAGCAACGCGACGGAGGCGTCCCTGCTGCCCACGTCGGCCGACTCGCTCCCGGAGATGGACCCCGCAGCGTTCGACCGGTTGATGGGACAGCTGGTGGGCACGCCGGTCGTGTTGAACTTCTGGGGGGAATGGTGTCCGCCGTGCCGGGAGGAGATGCCCCGGCTCGTGACGGCCCATCACGAGTGGGGCGATCGCGTGCAGTTCGTCGGCGTGGACATCCTCGACTCCCGGGACGCGGCTCGCTCGTTCATCGACGAGTTCGGGATGACGTTCCCGAGCGTGTTCGACCCCCCGGACTCGATCAAGACCTCGCTCGGCCTGTTCGGCCAGCCGGTGACGGCGTTCTACCGGGCGGACGGGAGCCTGGAGTTCGCGTGGTCGGGACCGATCTCCGAGGACACGCTCCGGACGCATCTCGAGCGGATCGCCGGCTGACGCGTCGCTCTGGTAGCCTCGACGGACCGATGGCAGCGGTGTGTGACATCTGTGGCAAGAAGCCGTGGTTCGGCAAGTCGGTGACGTTCTCGCACAAGCGGAACAACCGCCGGTGGGACCCGAACATCCAGCGCGTGCGCGCGCTGGTCGACGGCACGCCTCGGCGCGTGAACGCTTGCACGAGCTGCATCAAGGCCGGCCGCGTCACCCGCGTCCCGCAGCGCGCCTCCTAGCCGATCACGTCCGCGGGATCGACCAGAGGTGGTCGACCGGTCCGATCCCCTCGCCGAGCGGCAGGGCGTGCCGGATCGCCTCGGTCACGAAGTCCTTGCCGGCGCGCACGGCCTCGGGCAACCTCGCACCCTTCGCCAGGTGCGCCGTGATCGCGGACGACAACGTGCAGCCCGTCCCGTGCGTATGCGGCGTGTCGATCCGCTCGGCGTCGATCCACTCCTCGATCTCGTTCGTCGCGAACAGGTCGCTCGCGCGGTCACCCTCGAGGTGACCGCCCTTCACGAGCACGGCCCCGGGACCCAACCCCAGGATCGCCTCCGCGGCCCGACGCATCTCCTCGGGGCCGGTCACGTCGAACCCGGCGAGCCCGGCGGCCTCCGGCAGGTTCGGGGTCACCAACGTCGCCAGCGGGAGGATCTCCCGGCGCAGCGCGTCCACGGCGTCGGGCGTGAGGAGCGCGTGGCCATGCTTCGAGACGAAGACGGGGTCGACGACGAGGTGCGGGATCCGCGCCGCCGCGACCGCCGCCGCGACCGCCTCGACGATCGCGGCCGACGCCAGCATTCCGGTCTTCGCCGCGTCGACCCCGATGTCGTCGGCGACCGCGCGGATCTGATCGGCCACGACGGACGGCGGGAGCTCCTCGTAGCCGGACACGCCGCTCGTGTTCTGCACGGTCACGGCCGTGATCGCCGTCATCCCGAAGACGCCGAGCGCGCTGAACGTCTTCAGGTCCGCTTGGATGCCGGCGCCGCCCCCCGAGTCCGAGCCGGCGATCGTGAGCGCACGGGGTCGGGCCGATGCCGACGCGCTCACGGAGCATCGCCGCCCATCGCGAAGTGGTCCCACCCGTCGATCCTGAGGGGGTGCTCGTCGCCGTCGTCGCCGACCTCGACGAGACCCGCCTCGGTGATCGTGCCGATCTCCGTGAGCGGCACACCGAAGCGGTGGTGGAGCTCGGACGAGGCGCGCTCCACGGCGGCGCGATCGGGCAGGGTGGCCAGCAGCTCGTAGTCCTCTCCCCCGCCGAGCGCCTCGTCAACGGTCGCGGCCGCATGCACGGGGATCAGGTGGCGGTCGAGCCGGACCCCCGTGCCGCTCTCGGCGCACACGCGCGAGAGGTCGATCGCCAGGCCGTCCGAGACGTCGATCATCGCCGAGACGCCGTTCGCGGCGAGGGCCGCCGCCTCGCCGACCCGCGGCGTCGGCCGCATCCAGCGGCTGAGCGCGTCCCGCTCCTCGTCCGACCACGATCGCTGCGACGTCAGCCGCCGGCCGGCGGCCGCCCCGCCGACCGACCCGGTCACGACCAACCGGTGGCCGGGCCGTGCGCCGT
>DASUPO010000012.1:0-25041 GCA_036281075.1 Actinomycetota bacterium
GGACCTCGCGCTGATAGCGGCGCTGCCGGACCTCCACCACGACACCCAGGATGGCCACGGTCAGGACGTTTACGAGGAAGATGCCCGCGAAGATCCAGACCAACATATCCATGTTCGGGACCAAACCCTACCCCGCGGGAAGCGAGTGGTTGCATCCCCCGAGCGTCCCACGACGGTGCGCAAGTGAGCATCCCGAAGTACAACCCCGTTCGAGGCTCTGATGCTTCCAGACAAAACGCGCGTTCGACGCCGGGTTCGGGTTCGGCGGCCGCGGCCCTAGAGGCCACGATCGCCCCGGTCCATGACGGCGAGCGCGTGTCAGCTGTCGATCAGTCGGTGAGCTTCCGGTCACGGGCGAGCTCGCGTGGCACGTGGTCCAACCCTTCGCTTCCGCGTGAGATTGCTGGCGGCCGCCAGGCAGCCACCGCGAGCACGGTCGACGACCGCAGGGAGCCGGCAGAGCGATGCGCCGGGCGCGGAGGAGCCCGGCGTCCCCCTATCCTTCCCGACCACGTCGGCGGCTTCTCCCGCCTCCTGCCCGGCTGACCCCGATCAGACGACGACGCGGTAGAGCCGCCACCGGTCCGGGACGCCCTTCAGCTCGTGCTCGCCGGCGTCCTCGAAGGAGAGACCGCTCCCAGCGACCAGGTCCTTGACCGTCTGGGAGACGAGCACCTCCGACGGTCCGGCCGCCGCGCCGACGCGGGCGCCGATCGCCACGGCCAGACCTCCGATCTTCCCGTCGATCGTCTCGACCTCGCCGGTGTGAACACCGGCCCGCACGTCGATGTCCAGCGGCGCGACCGCGTCGACGATCGACCTCGCGGCTCGCACCGCCCTGGCGGGACCGTCGAACGTGGCGAAGAACCCATCGCCGGCCGTGTCGATCTCCGTCCCGCGGAACCGGGCGAGCTGACCGCGCACGCGGCGGTGATGCTCCTCCACCAGCTCCTTCCAGCGTCGGTCGCCCAGCTCCGAGGCTTTCGCGGTCGAGTCGACGACGTCGGTGAACAGCACGGTGGCGAGGGCCCGATCCATCCCCGCCTCCGCATCACCGAGCGCGACGACGAACCGCTCCACCTCGTCGACGACCGCGTCGGGGTCGCCCACCCAGGGGAAGTGCACCTTCCCGGGGAGCTCGACGAGCCGGGCACCGGTGATCCTGCTCGTCGTCTCCCGCACCTGCTCGATCCGGAAGTCCAGGTCCCCCTCCTTCGCGATCAGCAGCGTCGGGACGTGGATCGAGGCGAGAGCGTGCGTGGCGTTGATCTGGCGGTTCATGCGCTCGAGGGCCATCGCGGCGGCGGGACTCGCGCTCTTCCGCATGTAGGACGCCAGCCACGTGACCAACCGCTCGTCGGACTCGTGTCCAGGTGCCGCCCAGCCCGCGATCTGATCCCTCGCGAACCCCACGGTGCCCCAGGCCTGTTCCGTCTCCGCGAGGTAGGCGGCCGGATCGTCCTTGTACGCGGGCGCTCGAGCGGTGAAGTCGGCCACCGTTCCGTACAGGACGAGCGCGATCGTGCGATCAGGGTAGGTCGCCGCGAACAGCATCGACATCGGGCCGCCCTCCGAGACGCCGAAGACGACCGCCCGCTCGGATCCGACGGCGTCCATCACCGCCCGGACGTCGTCCATCCGCGTCTCCAGGTCGGGCAGCCGGTCGTCCGGCACGCGATCGGAGAGCCCGACCCCGCGCTTGTCGAACAGGATCAGGCGGGAGAACGACGCCAACCGGTCGAGGAATCGGGCGAAGCCGGGATCGTCCCACATCGCCTCGAGGTTCGTGACCCAGCCCATGACGAACACCATGTCGAGGGGTCCGTCGCCCGCCACCTGATGCGCGATGTGGACGCCGTCGGCGGTCTTCGCGTACCGGGTCTCGGGCGCGTTCACGTGCGCATCCTCGCGGCGTCGGCAAGCCGCGTGAGTGGCCGCGCCGGGTGGGGCGTCACGGCGAGCGGCCGAGATCAGACTCAGCCGACCCCGGCGATCCTCGCGCAAGCATCAGGAGCAGCCCTCCGGCAGATGGAGGTACTGGCGGCACTCGTCGTCGGTGAAGCGGCGCGTGACCTCCTCGTCTGCGATCGTGATCAGGTCGTCGAGGTCGAGCGCCCACACGTGCACCACCTCGTCCGGGGACGCGGACACCAGCTGCTTCCCGTCCGGGCTGAAATCCAGGCCGGAGACGACGGACGCGTGACCTCGGAGGGCCAGCAGTCGCGGACCGGGATCCGCACCGAGATCGAAGACGCGGATCGTCGCATCCTCGCCGCCGGTCGCGAGCAGCTCGCCGTCCGGGCTGAACACGACGTTCATCACGGTGACCGAACCCGCGCGGAACGACCGCTCGATGTCGCCGGTCGCGGCGCCGCGGATCTGGACGGTGCCGTCGTAGGACCCGATGGCGAGCCGCTCCCCCGATCCGTCATAGGTGAGCGACGACGCGCTCCCGTCGAGCTCGTGGACGACCTCTCCGGTCTTCCGGTCCCAGATCGACACGTGGTTCGTGTCCGGCACCTCCTGGTTGAACGACGCGGTGGCGATCGTCCTCCCGTCCGGCGCGAAGGCGAGCGCTCTGATCTGGTGGGGCTCGGGTTCGGAGCCGACGAGCGTTCGACGCCCACCGGCTTCGGCGTCGAACACCTGCAGCCGTCCGTCGAAGATGCCCACAGCGAGGTACCGACCGTCGGAGCTCCAATCCATCGAGGTGATGCCGTTCGTCCGGGCGTCGTAGTCGAAGTGGAGCGTGCCCGTTCGGACGTTCCACACCGAGACGACGGTCGACAAGTCACGGGCCATCGCCACCAGCTCGCCGTCCGGGCTCGGCGCGACCAGGAACACAGGAAGGTCCGACCCGCCCGCGGGGCCAAGCGTCGCCGCCGGCTCAGTCGCCTCGCGGTCTATCGTCCAGATCCCGACCGATCCGCCGTCGTGCGATGCGACGATCCGTCCGTCCGGGAGGTACGCGGCGTCGACCAGCGCGGGGTCCGTCGGGATGTTGACGAGCTCGGCGTCGCCCTGGATCGAGAGGTCCCAGATCTTGACGGCGGCGATGCCGACGTCGCCGGTGAGGACACGTTGCCCGTCGGGGGAGAACGCCGCATACACCCCCGACTGGGTTCCCTGTGCGGCCAGGAGGTGCACCTGGCGCCCCACGACCTCGACGGTCTGACCGTTCGGGTGGGGTTCGAGCTCCCATATCCGGGCCGTCCCGTCGGTCCCACCGGAGACGACCCGTCGCGAATCGGACGACCAGTCGACGCTGATCACGATCCCCGTGTGTCCGAGCAGCTGTTCCTCGAGCGCGCCGGTCGCCGAGTTCCAGATGCGCACCGACGAGTCCACGTCGCCCGTGGCGATCCATCGCCCGTCCGGACTCCACGACAACGTGTTCACGGACGGCGTGTTCTCGAGCTCCACGACGAGATCGCCGGTTCGGACGTCGAACACCGGCAGGGAATCCGTGTCCGGACCTGCGACCACTAGCCGGGTCCCGTCGGGACTGAGCGCCGATTCGAACGGGAAGATATCCAAGTCGATCCTGCTCACGATCGTGCCGGTGGCGACTTCGGCCACCCTGACAGCGCCTTCCTCCGGCCAGGTGGCGGCGACGAGTCGCCCGGTCCTGTCGAACGACTGCCCCACGACGCCTATCCGTCCCCGCACGCTCGAGATCAGGTTCCCCGAGTCCGGGTCCCACATCTTCAGGAAGCCGTCGTCGCCGGCCGACGCGAGGATGGTGCCGTCCTCCGAGAACTGGACGTCGTTCACGTCGCTGCCCTCATGCCCGACCCACGATCGGACTGAGTCGCCTGTGGCCTCGTCGCGGAGATCGATCATGCCGGTGTTCTCGAGACCCTCGGTCACGAAGACTCCCATGGGGCTCCAATCGACGGTCCCGCCGAGGTCCTCGCGCGTCAGCACGATCCGTGAGGCGATCATGGCGTGATGGAGCGCCTCTTCCGCCTCGGGAAGGACGCTTCCGTCGACCGAGCGCGTCACCTCGATCGCCTCCAGTGCGAGAAGGATGCTCCGCTCGGGGTCGACCTCGAGGTTCGCCGCGGAGGCCGCCGCGAGCTCACGTGCCGTGGCGGTTCGCTCTTCGCTCGCCGCCCGGTTGCCCTGCCGCGTCGCGTAGAAGGTGAGGCCGATCGCGACGACCGCCGCGACCGCGAGCACGGCGACGAGCGCGCGGAGGCGCCGGAACGATCGCCGTTCGAGCTCTTCCTCGTGGGCCTGTCGGGCCTGCTCCTCCGCCAGCGTTCGATCCCGTTGGTCGAGCGAGGCGTCGAGGTACTCACGCTCCTCGGGTGTGACCGCGATCCCTGATCCAGCGCGCCAGGCCTGAGCCTGGTCCAGCCGAGAGCCGCCGAGCAGGAACGAGGGGTCCGACCCGGACTCGGTCCATTCGCGGGCGGCCGCGGCGACGCGCCGTTCCGTCCGGAGCTCCTCCCGCGCCGCGTCGATCCAGCGGTGGAGCCGCGGCCACGCCGTGAGGATCGCCTCGTGCGCGAGCTCGATCGTAGGGGCGCCGGTCTTCGCGTCGCGGTCGAACGAAAGCTGCCGAGAAGCCCCGAACGTGTCCAGCACCATGGCCATCGCCTGCTGATCGACGTCGAGCGACGCGACCTCCGAACGCGGCACCCGACGCCGCGTGTCCTCCGCTCCTTCGCCCAGCGCGACGAGGCGGAGGAAGAGCTGCCGCGCCGCCTCTTTCCCGTCGTCGTCGAGATCCGCGTAGAGCTCCTCGGCACGGCGTCCGAGCGCGCCGGACACACCACCGATCTCCCGATAGGCCTCGAGGAACAGCGTGCGGCCGTCGCGGCGGTCGAAGAGCTCGGTGAGCGCGTACTCCATCAGCGGGAGGGCGCCGGGCTCCTCGGCGACGTCGGCGACCATCGCTGCGACGAGGCCCGGTTCCAGGGAGACGTCGACGCGCTTCGCGGGACCAGAGATCGCCTTCTCGAGCTCCTGAGCCGACAGCGGGATCACGGCCTCGACGCGGGACTTGAACAGCTCGGCGAATCCTCGATACAGCAGTGGACGGTCGTAGAAGTCGGCCCGGAGCGTGGCGACGACGCGAAGCCGGCTGCGGGGGTCGGTCGCGGCGACCTCGAGGCTCCCGAGGAAATGTGTCCGGACGGCCTCGTCCTCGACGAGCGTGAACACCTCTTCGAACTGATCGATCACGAGGACGAGTTCGGATCCGTCGGACGGAAGGAGTCGCAGCACCGCCCGGTGGAGGCCGTGCTCGTCGCGCTCGAGCTGGTCCATCAGGCTCGCCGGCGGGTCTGGGACTGCGCGGAGTAGCGCCGCCTCGAGCCCGTCCAGCGGATGGACGCCGGGGAA
The DNA here is from genome assembly GCA_036281075.1 of Actinomycetota bacterium. GTDB lineage: Bacteria > Actinomycetota > UBA4738 > UBA4738 > HRBIN12 > JAJNBA01. The sequence goes on from DASUPO010000012.1 coordinate 5,353, forward strand.
CATGTCGGCGATCCGCCAGTGATCGGACGCGGGGATCGCGCCGCGCCGGATCGCCGGCAGGAGTCCGGCGCGGACGACGGAGGACTTCCCGCTGCCGCTCGGGCCGACGACCGCGAGGAACCTCGTCGTCCCGAGACGCTTGACGAGCTGCTCGACGAGCTGCTCGCGGCCGAAGAAATCGGCCGCGTCGGCCTCGTCGAACGCGCGGAGGCCCTTGTACGGGTTGGGAACGATCGCACCCGGGACCGCGGGGGTGAGCGTGGTGGCGGCGGATCCCAGCGCCCGCCGGAAGGCCAGGTCCTCGGAGGGGTCGGCGGCCTCCGCCCTGAGCCGGATCACCTGCACCGGATCCGCGAGGCCCTTGAGCTGGACCGAGCCCCGGTCGACGTAGGCGACCCCCTCAACCTTCCGCGCCAGGTGGACCACTTCGCGGCTCGCGAAGATCTCGGCTGGGCCGGCGATCGAGCAGAGGCGTGCGGCCAGGTTGAGCGCCCCGCCACGGAAGCCGGTGCCGACCGCGACGGCTTCCCCGGCATCCAGGCCGATCCCCACGGGGAACGGGAGGCTCGGGTCGGCGACTGTCGCGTCCACGAACCGACGCTGGAGCTCGATCGAGGCCCGGATCGCCTGGCGCGCCGAGTCGAAGACCACGAGGGCCTCGTCGCCGCGCAGCTCGACGAGCGTCCCGGCATGCAGCTCGATCACCTCGCGCGCCAGGTCGGCGAAGCGGCCGGCGAGTTCGGCGGCCGCTTCGTCGCCACGCTCCTGGGTGAAGACGGTGTAGCCGCGGACGTCGGCGATCAGGAAGGTCCTGATCGCCGAGTCGGTGCGCTGGCCACCCCCCGTGGCCTGCGGGCCTTCGCCAAGCTCCTGCAGCAGGATCTGACGCTGCAGCTCCTGGAGCTCCGGCGAGGGATCGATCCCCAACTCGTCGGCGAGCAGCTCCTGCGCCTGACGGAAGGCGTCCAGGGCCTCCGCCTGGCGCCCGGATCGGTACCGCGCAAGCATCAGGTGCGCCCAGAGGCGCTCGCGGAGCGGATGCTCGCGGACCAGTCGTTCGAGATCGGGCAGAACTTCGGCGTGCTGCCCCACGCTCAAGCGGGCGCCGACCAGGTCCTCGATCGCCGAGACGCGCAGCTCCTTCAGACGCGCGATCTCACCGTCCAGCGACGGCGCGTCCGCGAGGTCGCTCAGCGGCGAGCCGACCCACAGGCCCAGCGCTTCCTCGAGCTTGCCAGCGGCCTCGCGTGGATCGGTCGGGAGCAGACGGCGGGCCCGCCGCAGCAACTGCTCGAATCGGAGCACGTCGAGCTCGTCGGGCTCGGCGTGGATCAGGTAGCCGGGGCTCCGGCCCTCGACCCGGTCGGGACCGAGCGCGGTGCGGAGGTGCGAGACATAGCTCTGGATCGTGTTGCGGGCAGCCCGCGGCGGATCCTCGTCCCAGACCCGATCGATCAGCTCGTCCATGGTGACGACGCGGTTGGCCGCCAGGAGCAGGTGGGCCAGCACGAGGCGCTGCCGGGGACCGGCGAGGGGCACGAGCCGACCACCATCGGTGACCTCGAGCGGACCCAGGAGCCGGAACGCGAGGTGGCCCGCGACGCTCTCGCCGCCCCACGTGGCCTGCTGACCCTCGCTGGGCATGGCGGATTATGGTCCGGGATCCCGCCCGATTCCTAGGGGGTAGCTTCGCAACCGGGGGTCGTGAGGGCGGCTATCTCAGGAGCTGAGCGCGGCCCCCTCGTCCAACCGGGCGGCGCGCTCGATCCACGGCCGAGCTCCAAGGCGCTCGAAGATCGACTGCGCCTCGAGCACGATCGGAGCCGCATCGGGCCCTCGATCTCGTGCGCGGAGCCATTCCCCGTACTCGAGCAGCGTGACGGCCATCCAGAACGGGAACCCGATCTCGCGGAACGCGCCCACCGAGGACTTGAAGAGGCGCTCGACCTCATCCTCGGCGTGCCGAGACGATCTGGCTTCGAACCGCGCGATGTGCGCCTGGAAGTAGAGCGTGCGCCTGGCGAGCGCGTCCGATCGGATGATCTCCAAGATCTCATCCATCTTGGTCCGGTCCCCGAGCGCACTCGCGGCCTCGAGGCCGGCGATGGCCGCCTCCTTCACACACGAGTGCGCGAACGACAGGGCTCCCCGCGCGTCGAGCGCGATCTCCGCCATTCGCAGCGATCCCTTCGGGTCCCCTTCCGCGAGGTGGAGGGTCGCCGCGCCGCACGCGTGCTCGATCACCTCCTGGACGTCGGCCGACGTCTGCAGCTCAGCGAAGTGCTCCAGGCGCTGCGTGGCGGCCCCGAGATCGCCGCGATGGATCTCCACCGCCGCGCCGAAGGCGACGTATCCCTGCGTGAACCCGATCCGGGCCCGGTCGAACTCGTCGAACGGGATCTCGCTGAGGGAATCGACCAGACCGTCCCACTGGCCGAGCGCGTACTTCGCGTAGACGTGCCCGAGGAGCGACGATTCCCAATACCGATTGCCCACTCGTCGCGCGAGCGACAGTCCCTCCCCGACGAGCCGCTCGGCCTCCGCGTACCGATCCAGGTAGTCCGACAGGTCGACGAGGTTGTTCAGCGCCCGCAGCGCCGCGGACGGCTTGTCGTGCTCCAGGGCGATCGACAGTGCGTGGCCGAGCAGGCCAGCGGCCTCGTTCGCCCGGCCGAGCGTGTAGAAGATCAGCGCCTTCGTGTTCAGCGCCTCCGCGAGGACGTCGGGGAGGTCGAGCGCCTCGGCGATCTGGAGCGCGCGTTCCACGCGCTCCAGCGCGGCCTGCGTGTCGCCGCCGAAGAACGAGAACCGGGCGAGCTGCGCCGCGAGCTCCGCGAGGTCCGCGTCGGGCTCCTCGTCGATGAGCACCTCGTACGATGCCTCCATCGTCTCGAGGGCGTCGGCGCCTTTCCCGTACGTCCATTCGGCCTCACCGAGACGCGACGAGACGCGCGCGGCCGGGTGCGTCGCGCCCGCGGACTCGAACAGCGAGATGGCGCTCCGGAAATGCTCGATCGCGGGCTCGACGTCGAGACGGACGACGGCCATCATGCCGGAGACCTCGTGGAGCTCCGCCTCGGACATCGGATCCTCCGCGAGCTCGATCGCCCGCTCGGCGTATCGCTGCGCCTCCTCGTGCGCGCCGAGGGACGCCGCGCGCTCGCTCGCTTTCCGGAGCGTTTCGAGCGCATCGATCCGGATCTCTTGAGCGTCGTGCTCGTCCGGCGCGGCGAGGTAGGCGTCGAGGAGATGCGAGGCCACCACCTCCACGATCTCGTCCTCGTCCAGGGTCTCGCGCAGGTACGTCGCGGCGGCGAGGTGCCGCTGCTTGCGTTCGCGTCTGGACATCGTGTCGTACGCCACCTTCTTCACGAGGTCCTGGAGGAACCCGTACATCCCGCGATCCGACAGGAGCGGGTCGACGGAGATCGAGAGCACCTCCTTGCGCACGAGCGAGCCGAGGAGCGTCGTCACCTCGGCCTCCGGGAGCTTCGTGATCGCCACGAGGCCGGGCACGGTGAACTGCCGGCCGAGGACGGCCGCGTTCTGCAGCAAGCGTCGTTCCTCCGGCTCTAGGCCGTCGAGCCGGGCCGCGATCAGAGCCTGGAGCGACCCGGGCACCTCGAGGGTCTCCACCGACCCCTCCAATCGGAACGAGCCGTTCTCCCGGAGCAGGATCCCTCGGTCGATCAGCATCCGGACCGTCTCCACCGCGTAGAACGGGATCCCCTCGGCTCGCTCGAGGATCCTCGTTCGCACATCCTCGGGCAGCCCGGGGATCGGGTCGCTGAGCAGCGACGCCATCTGCTCCTGGGCGAGCGGCTCCAGGAAGATCGAGGTGAAGTTCCGCGTCCCGGCGCCCCATCCCGGCCGGCGTTCCGCGAGCTCGGGTCGCGCGAGCGTCAGCACGTAGAGCGGCCTGTCGCGCGACCACTCGACCAGGTATTCGATGAAGTCCAGGAGCGCACTGTCCGCCCAGTGGATGTCTTCGAACACCATCACGGCCGGTCCCTGATCCGCGATCCGCTCGAAGAAGACCCGGCAGGCTGCGAACAGGTTCTCCTGGTCGCCGGCGCCACCTTCCTCCAAGGCCAGGAGGTGGGCGAGGCGCGGCAACACGAACCGACGCTCCGCCTCATCCGGCACGTGCTGCTCGACGGAAGCCCGGAGCTTCGGCATTGCCGACGTCGACTCCTCGTCCTCGAGGATCCCGGCCCGGCCGCGCACCATCTCGGCGAGCGCCCAGAACGCGACGCCCTCCCCGTACGCGAGGCAGCGCCCCTGGTGCCACCACACGTCGTCCGCGAGCCCGTCGATGTACTTGTTGAACTCCCACATCAGCCGCGACTTCCCGATCCCGGCCACGCCGGTGGCGGAGACCAGATGGACGCGGCCGTGGTCCGCCGAGTCATGGAAGAGGTCCTTGATCAGCCGGAACTCACGGTCGCGGCCGGTGAAGGGGGGCTCGATCGCGGTCACCCGGCCCGTGGCTCGACGGAGCCCGACGACCTGGACCGCGCGCCACAGGTCGACCGGCGCCTCCTTGCCCTTGAGCTCGAACGGGCCGGCGGGCTCGTACGCGATCACGTCGCTCGTCACACGCATCGTTGACTCGCCGACGAACACGGAGCCGGGCATCGCGACCGACTGGACCCTCGACGCGGTGTTCACGAGGTCGCCCGCCACCATCCCTTCGTGCTCGGCTCCCACGGTGACCGCCGCCTCCCCGGTGAGGACGCCGGCGCGGGCGCGCAGGTCGGGCGCACCCACCTCCTGGCCGAGGCTCCGGACGAGCCCCGTCAGTTCCAGGGCCGCGCGGACGGCTCGCTCCGCATCGTCTTCGTGCGCGATCGGCGAGCCCCAGAGCGCCATGACCGCGTCGCCGATGAACTTCTCGACCACCCCGCCGTAGCGGTCGACGACACGACGGCTCTCGTCGAAGTACCGGGACAACAGCTCGCGGACCTCCTCCGGGTCGCGCGACTCGGAGAGGGTCGTGAAGCCGACGAGGTCCGCGAACAGGACGGACACCACCCGCCGCTCGGTCGTGATCGGTGCGGGTCGACCCGGCTGGCGCGGCCCGAGCGTGGAGACGTTGGCCGCGGCGAGCGGCGAACCGCACTCTCCGCAGAACCGCTGCGTGGGGGGGTTCGACGCACCGCATGCGCCGCAGATGCCCGCGGCCAGCTCGCTGCCGCAATCACCGCAGAACCGTTGTCCAGCGGGGTTCTCGTTCCCGCATCGCGGGCACTGCATCAGCGTCTCCTACCGGGCGTGGACGGCTGAGGTTACTCCCATCGCGCCGCCCGCGACGAGGACCACGCGAGTCGCCGACGTTCGTCGTGACGCGGCAGGCCCGGCGGAGTGCGGATCCACCGTTCGCGGGGCGTATCGTCTCGATCGACGGGCACGGACAGGGTCCCACGCGCGAGATGGGGGGTGGGTCATGGATCGACCGGATGGCTTCGAGGGACTGCCGCCGCCGCCGGAGCCGGAACCGGCGGCGATCGAGGCGACCGCCGCCCCGCACCCGACGACACGGCAGCTCGTGCTGGCCGTCGTGGCCGGCCTCGCCGCCGCGATCGTCGGGGGGATCGCCTGGGGACTCCTCGTCGACGCGACCGGATCCGAGTTCGGGATCGCCGCGATCGGGATCGGCATCCTGACGGGGTTCGCCGTCGTGGCGGTCACGCGCGGTTCCTCCGGCGTGCCGCTGCAGGTGATCGCGGCCCTCGCGGCGGCGCTCGGCGTCCTGTGGGGGAAGTACTTCGCGTTCGTCAAGGTCGGGCAGGGGGTCATCGACGAGCGGCTGCCAGGATCGGGTTTCACGCTCCCGCTGTTCTCCGGCGACACGTTCCAGCTCTTCAGGGACGGCTTCGGCGAGCTGTTCAGCGGATGGGACATCGCGTGGGTCGTCTTCGCGATCTACACGGCCTGGCGGATCCCGCAGGGCAAGGGGTTCGGTCGTCGCTTCGCCGGCGGCTCGCCGCCGGCCGGGGGCTGAGCTCACTCATCGTCGACGCGGCGGAGCCGCTTCGTGCGGCTCCGCCGCTTCTTGTCCGCGAGTCGCCGCTCCACCGCCGATCGCTTCGGCTTCGTGGGTCGGCGCGCACGGGGCGGCGGCGCGAGCGCCTCGGCGAGGATCCGGCGGAGCCGCTCCTCGGCCGCCTCTCGGTTGCGCAGCTGCGACCGCTCCTCCTGCGCCGTCACCGTGAGGATGCCGTCGGCCAGTCGCGGGGCGAGCCGTTGGATCGCTCGCTTCCGCTGCACCGGGCCGAGCGCCGTCGTCGTGGTGAGGTCGAGGCTCAGCTGCACGCGCGAGTCCGCGGTGTTCACCGACTGGCCGCCGGGCCCCGACGCGCGGCTGAAGCGCCAGCGGAGCTCGCTCTCGGGGATCGTGACGGAGCGCGAGACGCGGATCGGACCGGGCATCGACGTGAGTATCGCGCCGGCCCCGCCCGGCGTTCGTCAGGACCCGAGTTCCGTCGCGACCCGCTCGGCGTCCCGCAGCACGCGGAGGACGTTCCGACCGGCGATCCCCGCGAGCTGGTCGTCCGTGTACCCGCGGGCCGCGAGCTCCCCGAACAACGCCGGGTAGCAAGAGACGTCGTCGAGTCCCTCCGGGAGGCCGGGGAGCCCGTCGAAGTCGGAGCCGACCCCGATCGCGTCGATGCCGGCGAGGTCGCGGATCCGGTCGACGTGGTCCGCGACGTCGCCAACGGTGCTGGGCGGGGTGGGCATCTCCTCCTCGAACGCCTCGATCGCCTGTCGGAGCGCCGCCGGGTCGTCGGGGTGCTCGGCGCGCAGGCGATGGATCTCCTCCCACTCCGCGGCGCTCGCCTTCGCCCCTTCCTCGTTCAGGAACCACGGCACGAACGTCGCGCAGATCACGCCGCCGGTCCGGCCGACGAGCTCGATCACGTCGTCCGGCACGTTCCGAGGCACGTCGCAGAGGGCGCGGGCGTTCGAGTGGGAGAACAGGACCGGCGCGCGCGATATCTCGATCGCCTGTCGCATCGTGTCGTCGGAGGTGTGCGACAGATCCACGAGCACCCCGAGCCGGTTCAGCTCGAGGACGACCTCCTCGCCGAACGCGGTGAGACCGCCGTGCGCCCTCGCTCCGGTCCCCGAGTCCGCCCACGGCGTGTCGTCGTTGTGGGTCAACGTGAGGTAGCGGGCGCCGAGCCGGGCGAGGACCCGGAGCGTTCCGAGCGAGCCCCCGATCGAGTGACCGCCCTCGACGCCGACCAGGCTCGCGACCTTGCCCGTGGCGGCGATCCGCTCGACGTCGTCGGCGGTGCGGGCGAGCCCGAGCCGGTCGGGATGCGCGGCGAGCAGCGCGTGGAACGCGTCGATCTGTTCGAAGGTCCACGTGAGCGCCTGGTCGTCGGGGAGGTCGGACGGCACGTACACGGACCAGAACTGCCCGCGGAGCCCGCCCGCCTCCAAGCGCGGCAGGTCGGTGTGGAAACGCGCGGCGCCCGCGCCGACGTCGGGATCCTCGCCGTCGCCGCGGGCGCCGCGCAGCTCCCACAGCAGGTCGTTGTGCGTGTCGATCAACGGCGCCGCGCGGAGCAGCTCGACGATGCGGGTGTCGGACACCCGCGGATGCTAGTTCAATGGCCCGATGGCACGAGCGGGATCGTCACGTGACGTGACGATCTCGCGCCCCGACAAGGTCCTGTGGCCGGAGCCGGCGCTCACGAAGCAGGATCTCGCGGACCATCTCGAGGCCGTCGCCGACGACATGCTCCCGTGGCTTCGCGAGCGCCCGCTCACGATCGTGCGCGCACCCGACGGCGTCGAGGGCCAGCGCTTCTACCAGAAGGCCGCACCGAAGCACGCACCCTCGTGGATCAAGACCGTGCGGATCCCGGCGCCGAGCGCCGGCCGCGACGTCGACTACGTCGTGTGCCAGGACGCCCCGACCCTCCGATGGCTCGGCAACCAGGCGGTCCTCGAGTTCCACGCCGCGCCCGTGCGTCGCGACCGCCTCGAGCGCCCCGACCTGCTGGTCGTCGACCTCGACCCGCCCGAGGACGGGTTCGAGGCCGCGGTGGAGGTCGCGTTCCTCGTCCTCGAGGTCCTGGACGACCTCGGGATGCCGACAGGGGTCAAGACCACCGGTGGCAAGGGCCTCCACCTCGTGAGCCCGATCGAACGCCGGGGCGACCAGGAGCAGCTGCGCGCGGCAGCCACCCGGCTGACGGAGATCGTGGCCGACCGCCGACCCGACCTCGTGACGGACTCGTTCCGCAAGGCCGGGCGCAAGGGCCGCGTGCTGCTGGACCCGTCGCGCAACGGCGTCGGGGCCACGATCGTCGCGCCCTACTCGCCGCGGCTCCGGGCGGACGCGGCCGTCTCGTTCCCGGTCGCGGTTGAGGAGCTGTCCTCGGTTCGGCCCTCGGACTTCACCGTGCGAACGGCCCGAGACGCACTCGGCCGGCCCGGCCCGGCGCGGTGGCGGACGCTCGCGGAGGAACGCTCGCGTCTTCCGACCGCGCTGCTGGCGTAGCGGTATGCTCTCCGCATGTCGATCCAGATCGCGGTTCGCATCCCGAACGCCCTGATCGCGGATCTGGACGGACTCGTCGCGTCTGGACGGTTCGAGACCCGAGCGGACGCCGTTCGCGCCGCGCTCGAGTCGCTGCTGGACGCCGAGCGCCGGGCCGAGCTCGGCCGTCGGATCGTCGAGGGGTACCGGCGGGTGCCTCAGGACGACGTGGACGTGGCGGCCGCCGGGACGGCGGCCGCCACGTCGATCGACGAGGAGCCCTGGTGACGATCGGACAGGGAGAGGTCTGGTGGGGCGAGGCGTCCTCGTCGAAGGGCCGTCCCTACCTCGTCATCACCAGGGACGAGGCGATCCCGGTCCTGCGGGCCGTCCTGGTCGCGCCGGTGTCGCGCACGATCCGCCGGATCCCCACGGAGATCCCGCTCGGGATCTCCGAGGGGCTCCCGGTCGCGTCCGTGGCGACGATGGACGTCGTCGTCGCCTTCCCGAAGTCGATGCTCGTGCGCCGCATCGGGGCGCTCGCGCCCGAGCGGCGCCACGAGCTCGGGGCGGCCCTGGCCGCGGCGATCGACGGCTGACGTGCGCCGCTAGGCTCAGGACCCGATGACCGACTGGAACGCCCAGATCATCGACGAGTTCCGCTCGCACGAGGGTCGGGTCGGTGGCTACTTCGAGGGCGCCACGATGCTCCTGCTCCACACCGAGGGGCGGCGGACGGGCAAGGAGTACGTGAACCCCCTGGTCTACCTGCCGGACGAGGGGCGCTGGGTCGTCGTCGGCTCCAAGGGGGGCGCGCCGTTCGATCCCGATTGGGTGAAGAACCTCGAGGCGAACCCCGACGCCACGATCGAGGTGGGGACCGAACGCGTCCCGGTCCGGGCGACGAAGATCCTGCGCGAGGGACCGGAGCGCGAGTCGCTCTACGCCCGCCAGGTGGAGCGCCGCCCCGGCTTCGCCGACTACCTCGAGAAGACGAAGGGCATCCGGTCGATACCGGTGATCGTCCTCGAACGACGCTAGGGACGACCCGGCCCCGGCCCCGGGATCGCTCAGCAGTCGCGGCGGCCGTCGACGTCGGCGGCCACGTCCCGACTCGGCACGTAGAGGAAGTCCAGCCGGTCGAACGGCGCCGATCCGGTCGGCTCACGCCTCCTTCACGGCGGCGAGCGCGTTCGGCACGGTGTCCTCCGGCTTCACCGGCGACCACGCTCGCGCGATCCGACCCTCCTCGTCCACGAGGAACGACGACCGGATGATCCCGAAGTAGGTGTGACCGCCGTGATGCTTCTCCCCCCAGGCTCCCCACGTGTTCGCGACCGCGTGATCCTCGTCGGCGAGCAGCGGGAAGCCCAGGTGGTACTTCTCGTCGAACGCGAGTTGCTTCGGCGAGGCGTCCGGGCTGATCCCGACGACGTCCAGCCCGATCCCTCCCATGTCCTGGCGGTGATCGCGCAGGTCGCACGACTGCACCGTGCACCCGGGTGTGTCCGCCTCGGGATAGAAGTACACGAGGACCTTCCGCCCGCGGTAGTCCTCGAGTCGCACGAGCTCCCCATGCTGATCGAGGAGCGCGAACGTCGGCGCGGCGTCGCCCCGCCGTGGAGCCGTCATCTCGACACCTTACGACCGCACCCGACCGTCGATGGTCGGTCGTGGTTGCCTCTCGATACACTCCGCCGTCTGACCCGCCGGAGGTCCCCCATGAACCTGAACCGCACGCTCCTCGCGATCGAGGTGACCAGGTCGCCGACACCGCGCCGGAGGCCTCCCCCGCTTTTCAACTGCCCGGTCGGCCGCGACACGTGCGAGGGCGGCGGCCTGGACCCGATCAGGAACTTCATGGACTACACGCAGGACAGCTGCATGTTCCGGTTCAGCAACGGCCAGGGCGCACGGATGCGCCAGGCCTGGACGGCGTTCCGCGCGTGACGCGCTGACGTGAAGGAGGGATCACGGATGAGCATCAAGCGCTTCCTGCTCGCGGCGGCCGCCGCGAGCATCCTGGTCGTCGGGTTCGTCCCGGTCGCGCAGGCGGCGCGGCTCGACGCCCGGGTCTGCGTCGAGCGGCATGCCGACGTGGCACCCGAGGGCCGGGCGCGCGACTTCGTCCAGGCGCCCAAGGTCGACCGGCTCCAGCGGTGGATCAAGGCGCACCCGAGGCTCGCGGCCGAGGCGGCGGCCCGCCCGATCGCCGGCGGGGCAGTCGCGGTCGACGTGTGGGTCCACGTGATCCGCAAGGACACCACGATCGCCGGTGGCAACCTGCCCGCCTCGCGGATCGCGGAGCAGATCCAGGTGCTCAACGATTCGTACTCGAGCGCGACCGGCGGAGATGACGCCGGGTTCAGTTTCACCCTCGCCGGCGTGACCCGGACGACGAACCAGAAGTGGTTCAACCTGACCAGCAACGCCAAGGATCGCGAGATCAAGGCGGCGCTGAAGGTCGGCGGCCCCGAGACGTTGAACATCTACACGGCGAAGCTCGGTCAGAACCTGCTGGGGTACGCGTACCTGGCGCAGGACGCCGAGGACGTCGGCGTGCTCGACGGCGTGGTCGTCCATTTCCAGACACTCCCCGGCGGGAACTTCACGATCTACAGCGAGGGCGACACGGCGACGCACGAGGTCGGCCACTGGCTCGACCTGTTCCACACGTTCGAGGGCGGGTGCGAGGGCCCCGGCGACTCCGTGGCGGACACCGCCCCGGAGGCCTCTCCGGCGTTCAACTGCCCCACCGGCCGCGACACGTGCGCCGGCGGGGGCCTGGACCCCATCACGAACTTCATGGACTACACCCAGGACAGCTGCATGTTCGAGTTCACGGCCGGCCAGGCCAGCCGGATGCAGCAGGCCTGGACGGCGTTCCGGGCGCCGTAGGCGACCGGAACAGGCAAGGGAGCGAGCGAAGGGGGATCCCGGACGGGATCCCCCTCCCGCTATCGGAGGCTCGGGTTCAGCGTGTACGTCGGGACGATCCGGCCTTCGTCGAGCACGTGACCCTCGATCGCGGCCCGGAACTCCACGAGCGTAAAGCCCGGCTCGACGCCGACCGGATCGACGTCCAGCGCGTGCACCGTCGTGAGGTATCGGTGCACGACCTCGTCGTTCCAGGGCGGGAACGGGCCGTCCCATCCGCCGTACGTGCCCTCGAAGTCCGCGTTGCCGTCGAACAGCTCCCGGTAGGAGTTCTGGCCCGACACGGCCCCGGCGGTCGGCGGCTCCGCGGGCCGGCCGTGCGGGACGAAGCCGTCGCCGCCCGCTCCCTCCGGAAGCTCGTGGACGTTGGGCGGGATGTCGACGACGAGCCAGTGCGCGAAGTCCTCTCGCGGCTCATCGTCGCCGAGCGAGAGACCTTCGACCCCCTGCCGGGAGCGATCGGGGACATCGGGGTCCACCACGGAGATCGCGAACGACCGCGTGGCCTCCGGCTCGCCGGCCCAGCGCAGGTGTGGGCTCACGTCGGCCCCCGCGATCTCGGCCTTGCCGTCGGCGGTCGGGGTCGCCACCGCGTACCGCTCGGGGATCGGTTCGCCGTCGCGCATGCTCGTGCTCTCGACCTGAAGCGTCATCACAGCCTCCTCGTCGCCGCGTCCCGGAAGGCTACGAGACGTCACGCGTCCTCGTAGAGCACGGTCATGAACGCCGCCTCCTCGTCGAGCGCGCGCCGGTCGCCACGCGAGAGGCGTTCGAACGGGTCGAGGGCGATCCGCCCGTCCTCGTGCCGCCAGCTCCCCGCCACGCGACCGTCCACCAGGAACGTGTTCACCGACTGCGGCGTCTTCGTGTTGAACACGCGGGAACGGTGGCGATCGGGCAGGACCTGCGTGCGGCGAGCGTGTGCGAGCAGCATCGCGTCCCAGACCCCGAGGAACCGCACCGGCGCGGGCGTCTCCGGGTCGGGCAGCGGTGCGCGTGGGAGATCCACGAGCTCGCCGCCGCGCTCGTCGCGGAAGCGGCGGAGCCGCATCGCGCCGAGCGCGGCGGTCACCGTGGTCGGCGCGAGTCCCGACCAGCTCGCGATGTCCGCCGGTGCCGCGGGGCCGAAGGCCCCGATGTACCTGCGGACGAGGTGCGCGACGGCTCGCACCTCGGAGAGATCGGGTGGCTCGCCCAACCAGTCGCGAGCGAGGCCGAAGAGATCGGCCCGCGGCCGCTCCCATGTCCCGGACGGCGGCACGCGAACGAGGTCGACCCACAGGCACGCCCCGTACCACATCCCGCTGTCGAGCCCGAGCTCCTTCACGATCTCGGCGCGACGCCGGGGCCCGTCCGCGAGGAAGCGCTCGACCCGGGCCGCCGCCTCGACCCCGTCGGCGGCGGTCCGCTTCCACGCCCTGCTCCATCCGTCGCGGCGCGCCCTGCGCACCGCCGTCACGAACGACCAGAAGTCCCGGCGCGAGGCCATATGGATCGTCGAGCGCATCATCCAGGCCTGGACCACCTGCTTCCGCTCGAGCGCCCGGGTCAGATCGTCACGTTCGAAATCCTCCATGCGCGAGCGGAGCGCGATGTATCCGGCGGGCGCGTACTGCGTCTGGAGCCCCCCGACGCGCTCGATCGCCCTCGATAGCGGGCCAGCCACCCGCTCGAGGAGATGCTGCCTCGCGAGCAACGCCCGGTTCAGCGCCCGCTCGGACAGGACGCGCTCCTCGGGCCGGGGCCTCACGCCGGCGAGCCTACGACGGCGGCCGGCCCGTCCTGCCCCGACGATTTGCCGGAACGGGGTCGGTGGGGGTACCGTGGCCAAGGGATAGGTGTCAGACGTCTGACATGTGTCGAACGACAGCTCGGATCCGAGGAGGATGGGACCCGTGGACCTGAAGATCGAACGGACCGACGGGTGCTTCGAGCTCGAAGGCGAGCTGGACATGGCAACCGCCCCCGACCTCGCCGAGCTCCTGCGCGAGACCGGGAGCGCCTCGGAGCCCATCCTGCTCGACTTCTCCCGGATCTCGTTCATGGACAGCAGCGGCCTCCGCGTGATCCTGGAGGCGGCCGCCGAACGGAACGGCGGTGGCGGTCTCGTGATCTTGCACCCCAGACCGCAGGTCCAGCGCGTGCTTGACATCAGCATCCCGGGCGGGACCCCCGGACTGGAGGTGCGTCCATGACCCTCGAGGAGCAACTCGATACCAACGTCATCTCGCTCGGCGACCGGCTGAAGGCGCATCGGGAGGAGCGCGGGATCAGCCAGTCGCAGGCCGCGCGCGAGCTCGAGGTGGCGCGCACCGCCTACCGGTTGTGGGAGATGGAGGCCGCCCGGCCGGCGCCCGACCGCTGGCGACTCCTCTCGAGGTGGCTCGGGATCTCGATGACGTCGCTGTTGCTCGCCGAGGGTCTGATCTCGGAGGACGAGGGCCAGCGCGCGAACGACGCGGCCGAGCGGTACGCGCGGGCCACCGGCGAGGCCCCGGACCTCGCCGCCGAGCGCGAGGAGGGTGACTTCTTCCGGCAGGCTCAGGCGATGATCGACCGGAGCCTCGAGCAGGGGATCGTCACGGCCGACGAGGCCGGAGCGTTCCGCGACGTGTTCGAGCGGATCAGGGACGGCCTGGGGAGCGGGCGACCCGGTTAGGGCGACCCCTCGTCGCCGGCGGGCGACGACTCCACGACGTGCTCCGGCGTGTGGTGGACCGCGGGGACCCGGCCCAGCCGCCCCGCCTGATAGTCCTCGAACGCCTGCACGAGCTCGTCGCGCGTGTTCATCACGAACGGCCCGTACCACGCGACAGGCTCCCTGATCGGGCGGCCCCCGAGCACGAGGACCTCGAGCGCCGGCGCCCGCGACTCCTGCGCGGTCGCCGCGTCCAGCCGCACCAGGTCACCGGAGCCGAAGACCGCCAGCTGTCCGGTCGCGATCGGTCGGCGCTCCGCGCCGACCGTTCCGACCCCGGACAGGAGATAGACGAGCGCGTTGAACGCCGGATCCCAGGGGAGGTCGAGGCACGCACCCGGCGCGACGCTCGCGTGCACCATCGTCATCGGCGTGTAGGTCCTGCCCGGACCCTCGTGACCCGCGAGCGATCCGGCGATCACGCGCACCAGCGCGCCGGCGTCGGCCGAGGCGACGAGTCGAACCTCGCTCCCCCTGAGGTCCTGGTACCGGGGCGGGGCCCACTTCTCGGCCTTCGGGAGGTTCACCCACAGCTGGATCCCGTGGAACAGACCGCCGCTCGCGACCAGGTGCTCCGGCGGCTTCTCGATGTGCAGGATCCCGGCGCCGGCGGTCATCCACTGCGTATCGCCGTTCGTGATCACGCCGCCTCCGCCGTTCGAGTCCTGGTGCTCGAAGATCCCGTCGAGCATGTACGTGACGGTCTCGAACCCACGGTGCGGGTGCCACGGCGTGCCCTTCGGCTCGCCCGGCGCGTACTCGACCTCCCCCATCTGATCCATGTGGACGAAGGGGTCGAGGTCGGTCAGGTCGACGCCCGAGAACGCCCGGCGGACGGGGAAGCCCTCGCCCTCGAAGCCACCGAGGGCGGTCACGACCCCGCGGACCGGCCGCACGGCGGCCTCGTTGCCGACCCGGGGGAGCCTCGTGAGCTCGGTGACGTCGTCGACGGTGATCGCGGGCATGGTCTCCTCATCAACGGTGTGGCTCGTCCCGGGTATTCCTCGGCGCCGCGGCGCGGAGAGGCGTAGGGTAGTGGGGTGGAAGAGGCGGCGGGGGTCTACAAGACCGAGTCCGGGATGATCTTCCGCGTCACAGAGGATCCGGACGGCCACCTGACCGTCGGCGTGCTGAAGGACGCGGCGTGGGTCGAGGGCCGCGTGGGGATCGTCGGGCTTCGGCGCGCGCCGACGACGGTGCGCCTCACGGAGAAGCAGGTCCTCCGCCTGCCCGAGTAGTCGCTACTCCCCCAGCGTCGGCGGAACGATCCCGAGGTTCTCCTCGATCTCCTCGGCCGTGGCGACGGGTGGGCCGGGCTCGATCAGACCGGCCTCCCGGTCCTTGCGACGCTGGGCGCGGGCGACCCGCCGTTCCTCCACCGCCGCCGCCTTCTTCGCCTTCACGTCCTTGCGCTGTCGCTTCCCGAACGTCTCCGGCATGGTTCGTCTCCCGTTCTTCCGATGAGAGCCGTGGGCGCGAGAGATGCCAGAGATGCGCGCCCAGACCCATCCAGCATACCTGTGGGACGTCGTTCTCCGGCGTCGTGCACGCGCGTTTGCGCACGTCGGGGTGCGGGCATGGTTCCCGACGGATGCTCGGATCGATCGAGTCTCGATTCCCCCAGCGCTCGATCCTCGCGATCGACGCGCTCGTGATCCTCTGGACGATCGCATGGGTCGTGCTCGGCGTGACCGTGGGCCTGTTCGTCGAGCGGCTCGGCGCCGTCGGCGAGGGACTGCAGGACGCCGGTCGCGCGATCGTGCGCGCCGGCGACTCGGTGAACGACCTCTCGGACGTGCCGTTGGTCGGCGGCGGGTTCGACGCGCTCGCGGACGAGATCCGGGGGCTCGGCCGCGGGACGGCCGAACGGGGTCGATCGGTCGAGGACGACGTCGACGGGCTCGCGGTCCTCGTGGGCGCCTCGCTCGCGCTCGGCCCGACGATCCCGGTCCTCGTGCTCTGGGTGCCGCCGCGCGTCTCGCGGGAGCGAGAGCGGCGAGCGTTGACCCGATCGCTCCGCGACGGCGACGGGCTGGCGATGGCCTACCTCGCGAACCGCGCGGTGGCGACGCGCGGGTTCCGCGAGCTCCAGCGCGCCAGCGACGATCCCGTCGGCGACCTCACGTCCGGTCGCTACGAAGCCCTGGCGAGGCTCGAGCTGGAGCATCTCGCGCTGCGGGAGACGCCGAGGCTCGCGGGTCTGTTCGGGGCCCGGTCGTCGAAGGCGCCTTCACCTCGACCGTGACGAACGGTCCTCGATCTCCCAGGCGTGGTCGAGGACGTGCCAGGCGGCGCGGCGCACGAAGTACGGGGCAGACCACCGCGCCCCGCCCTTGGGACCGCGCTCCGGGATCCCGTCGGTGAGGGCCCGCTCGAGCGTGTCGATCACGGCCGCCCGCTCTCGTTCCCGCACGGCGATGGCCGCGACGGCGCGGGCGGCGGCGGCCTCGGCCTCGTCGAACGGCGGCGGCGTCCCACCGATCATCCGCAAGTAGCTCGCCTCCGCGCCCACGACGTGTCTGACGATCGCGTCGAGCTCCCGGCCGCCGCCGCGCGGTCCCTTCGCGAGCGGACCGCGGACGCGATCCACGGCGCGATCGAGCGCGGCCCAGGACGCGCGCAGCAGCTTCTCCTGGCGGGTGAGCCAGCGGCGGTCGATCGACCGGGCGTCGGCCTTCGGCGCGATCGAGGGCGCGCCGAAGTCCGTCGTGGCGTCGCCCTCCAGTCGTTCCACGACCCGCAGGGTCCGTCGTTGCTTCGGGGGCGAGAACGCGATCCGGGTCCCCCGGATCGCGTTCGCGTACCGCGGGCCGTAGGCGAGCAGCGCCTCCAGCGCGTCGTCGTCCGAGCGACCGGCCCGGCACCAGCCGGGCCAGTCGATCGCGCCCGCGAACGCGCGCTTCGGCGCAACCTCCAGGTAGACCTCGACCGGCACGGGGGGAGGCTAGGACACCTGGCCGCCCACGTACGTCGCGCGGCCGTTCCCTTCGTACAGGTACTCGACCGCCCCTTCCGGCCCCGGCGTCTCCGGATCCTCGTCCTCGAGCTCGTCCCGCGAGGGCCAGTAGATCGGCATATCCTCCTCGACGTTCTCGTCGGGGACCTCCTCGGAGCGGCCGTCGAGGGGGCCGCCGACGAACGTCACCCTCATGAGTCCGCCCCCGTCACGCAGTCGGGATGGCCGCACATGCACGGCTGCGGTCCGGCACCGGACCCGGCCGCCGACATGCTGCGGCAGTGGTCCGAGCAAAAGGCGCCGCTCTGCTCCACCTGACAACGACAGGCATCGTGTGCGCACTTCTCCATCGGTCACCTCCGCGGGAGCCATACCCACGGTCCGGCGCTCGGAAGCCTCTATGCCGTCGACTTCTTCTTCTTCGGCTGCTTGGGCGGGAGCTCCTCGGCGTGGTCGAGCGACCGCGCCGCCCACTCGCGGATCCGGTCCGGCTCGTCGCGCCACGCCGTCGGGAGCATCACGTACTCCTTCATCGGACGCCCCGCCATCGGCTCGAACGGTCCGCCCCCGGCGCCCATCACCTCGTTCCGCTCGGCCTCGGGCAGGCGGAGGATCACGTCGTCGCCGAAGATCCCCATGAACATGTTCCCGTTCACGAACGCCGAGAGCTGTCCGAACATCGGCCGGACGCTCACGGCGGGATGCTCCGGGACGATCGAGGCGAAGAAGTCCTTCGTCTCCTCGGTCGGCTTCGGCAGCTTGCTCGGCGACATCGGCCAACCCTAGCGCGGGAGCACGAACGCGATCGTGGTGCCGCCCGGACCGCTGTCGGCGCGGATCGTGCCGCCGTGGGCCTCGACGAGCGAACGCGCGATCGCGAGCCCGAGGCCGGCGCCGGGCGAGTCGGGCGCGCGGGAGAACCGGTCGAACACGTTCGGCAGACGCTCCGGATCGATCCCCGTGCCCGTGTCGGCGACCGAGAGCTCGATCCCGCCGTCCACGAGCCCGGCGGCGGCGGTGACCTCGCCGCCGGCGGGCGTGTGCCGGAGCGCGTTCGCGACGAAGTTCGCGAGGACCTCCCCGATCCGGACCCGGTCGACGTCGAGCTCCGGCAGATCGTCGTCGGCGCGACCGACGAGACGCACCGACGCGTCGCTCGCCTGCGTGGAGAACGACGCGACGGCCGCGTCGACCAGATCGCGGGGAGCCGTCGGCTCGCGGTGCAGCGCCAGCGCGCCGGCCTCGGCCGTGGACAGCGTCTGGAGATCCGTGAGGAGCCGCGACATCGTCCTCGTCTCCTCGAGGACCGGTCGGAGGTGCGTCTCGTCGATCGGATACAGCCCGTCGAGGAGCGCCTCGAGGTTCGCCTGGATCACCGAGAGCGGCGTCCGCAGCTCGTGCGCGACGTCGGCGAGGAGCTGCCGGCGTCGGAGCTCGTCCGTCCCGAGCCGTTCGGCCATCTGGTTGAACGATCGCCCGAGCCGGCGGACCTCACGGGGTCCGCGCTCCGGGACGCGCGCGTCGTAGTCGCCGGCGGCGACGCGATCGGCCGCCTCCATCACGTCGACGACCGGCGAGGCGAACCGCCGTCCCGCTCGCACGACGAGGAAGACCACGACTCCGGCCACGACGAGCCCGAACGGGAAGAAGAACGGGCCGCGATGCTCCTCGCCCCCGAAGACGACCGCGCCGAGGAACCACGAGAGCCCGACGATCGCCACCAGGAGGATCGCGAGGCCGATGACGAGCTTCCGGCGGAAGCGCCTGCGCATGCCGCGCCACGCCTCCGGCCCCCGCGGCGGCCAGTCCTCGTCCTCGGGCCACCAGGGCGGCTTGCCGCTCCCCCAGCCCGGACCGCCTCGCCACGGCGGCCCGCCCCACGGCGGCCCGTGCGGGTGGTCGTGGCGGCCGCGGTCGTCAGTCATCGGCGAACCGATAGCCGACACCGTGGACCGTGAGGACGTAGCGCGGCGTCCCCGGCTCCGGCTCGAGCTTCTTCCGGATGTTCTTCACGTGGGCGTCGATCGCGCGCTCGTACGACTCGATCGCGACGCCGTGCACCGCGTCCAGGAGCTGCGAGCGGGTGAAGACGCGGCCAGGCTCCCGCGCGAGCGCGGCGAGGAGGTGGAACTCCGTCGGCGTGAGCTCCACCGGACGCCCGGCCACGCTCACGCGCATCCGCTGCGGGTCCACCTCGAGGTCGGCCACGCGGATCGGTCGCTCGCGGAGCATCTCCGCCGTGGAGGCCCGGCGGAGGACGGCGCGCACCCGGGCGACGAGCTCCCGCGGGCTGAACGGCTTGACCACGTAGTCGTCGGCGCCCAGCTCGAGACCGACGATCCGATCGGTCTCCTCGCCTCTCGCAGTCAGCATCACGATCGGCACGCGCGAGGAATCTCGGAGCTCGCGCGCGACGTCCAGACCGTCCACGCCGGGGAGACCGAGGTCGAGGACGACGAGGTCCGGCCGCGAGCCTCGCGCGCTCGCGAGGGCGGCCTCGCCGGTCGAGGCCACGATCACCTCGAAGCCGGCGTCGGCGAGGTAGTCGCGCACGACGCGCGCGATCTTCAGCTCGTCCTCGACCACCAACACCGTCTTCACGGA
>DASUPO010000013.1:0-21623 GCA_036281075.1 Actinomycetota bacterium
CCGGCGGTCGGCCGGGCGGCCGCACGCCCGCGGCGGAGGATGGACCGTCGACCTATCCAGTTCGGAGGCCCTCGGCGCCGATACCTCCGCTGGGATGAGCGCCCGCGCGAGGGTCGACTTCGACGTCTTGATGCGCCACCTGATGGTGGTCGGCTTCGCCGCGCTCGCCGCCTGGACGATCGCCTCCACGACCGGGCTGCTGCTGGGCCTCACGCGGATCTCGCCGCAGGCGACGCTCCGCTTCCTGCTCGCCGTGCTCGTGCTCGTCTTCGCGCGGCGCGCGTACTGGGAGATCCGGGAGTGGCGCTGGCGGCGACTGCCCCCCGACGAGCGGTACGGCTTCGCGAACCCGATCCGAGAGCACCCACGGGCATCCGAGATGACGAACCTCGGCCCCGTCGAGGACCTCGAAGGAGCCTCGGAGACCCGGCGGTAGGATAGGTCTCGCAGCGCGTCCCAGCCCCGCGCTCGCCTCACCGCCGTGCCGATCCTCCGCGATTTCGAACGACGACTCGGTGGACTCGTCGAGGGCCTGTTCTCGAAGGCCTTCCGCAGCGGCGTGCAACCCGTCGAGATCGCGAAGCGGATCATGCGGGAGATGGAGGACGGCAAGAGCGTCGGCGTGTCCGAGGTCTGGGCGCCGAACCGGTTCGAGCTCTCGCTCTCGCCGGAGGACGCGGCCCGGTACGAACAGGCCGAGGACGCGATCGCCGCCGAGCTCCGGCGCGTGATCCGGGAGACGGCCGCGGAGCGTGACTGGGGGCTCGTCGGGCCGCCCGAGGTCTCGTTCGTCGTCGACGAGAGCCTGAAACGGGGTGACCTCGCCTGCGCGGCATCGCTCGTGGAAGGCGAGGAGGACGCGGCGTCGGCGGGGGGTCGCGCGATCGTCGTGATCCACGAGGACGGCGCCGAACGCACCGTCACGCTCTCGTCGGACTCGGTGACGATCGGCAGGCTTGCCGACTGCGACGTCGTGCTGACGGACAAGGGAGCGTCGCGCAAACACGCGCAGCTGAAGCTCCGAGACGGCGCCTGGACGATCACGGATCTCGGCTCCACGAACGGGACCAGGCTGAACGGGCAGACGATCCAGTCCCGAGAGCTCTCCGACGGAGACAAGATCACGATCGGTACGACGGTGCTCGAGTTCCGGAGGGACTGACGTGGCGATCGGACCGGCCGTGCTCGCCGACACGATCACACCCTTCGCGCTGTCGGCCCTGAAGTACGGGCTGTTCGCCCTGCTGTTCCTGTTCATCTGGCGCTCGATGCGCTGGGTCGTGCGCGGGCTGTCCGTGTCGGAGGCGGCGCCTCCGACGCTGCCGTCCGGGTCTTCGACCCTGATGGTGAAGGGGACGTCCGACGCCAAGCCCCGGACCGTGAAACTCTCCGCGAGCATGACCGTCGGCCGCGCGCCCGAGTGCGAGCTCCGGATCGACGACACGTACGCGTCGCAGCAACACGCGAGGCTTTTCGCCAAGAACGGCTCGTGGTTCGTCGAGGACCTCGGGTCGACGAACGGGACGTTCGTGAACGACCAGAAGCTCGCGGCGCCGGCGATGCTCCAGCCCGGCGACAAGGTGCGCGTGGGGCAGACCGTGATGGAGCTCCGTCGGTGAAGGTCGACGTCGGATCCGCCACGGACATCGGCCGCGTTCGCGAGAAGAACGAGGACTCCCTCCTCGTGCATCCACCGCTCTACGTCGTCGCGGACGGCATGGGCGGCCATCGAGGTGGTGACGTCGCGTCACGGATCGCGGTCGAGACGATGGAGCGACTCGCGGACGAGGGCTCCGATCCGCTCGCGGAGCACGTTCGTCGAGCGAACCGGGCCGTCTGGGATCGATCGATCGAGGACCAGCGGCTCTCCGGGATGGGGACGACGCTGACGGCGGCCCGGATCGACGGGACGAGCGCGGACCTCGCCCACGTCGGTGACTCCCGCGCGTACCTGATGCGCGACGGTGCCCTCCGACAGCTCACCGACGACCACTCGCTCGTGGCGCGGATGGTGAAGGCGGGTGAGATCACCGAGGCCGAGGCCGAGGTCCATCCCCACCGGAACGTCATGACACGCGCCCTTGGCACCGAGGAGGACGTCGAGGTCGACGTGGAGACGCTGGCGCTCGAGCACGGCGACCGGCTCCTCCTCTGTAGCGACGGATTGACCGGCATGGTCACCGAGGACCAGATCCAGGCGATCCTCGAACACAGTGACGGCGCCCAGCAGGCCGCCGACCGGCTCGTGAAGGCGGCGAACCGGGCCGGCGGCGTCGACAACATCTCGGTCGTCGTGCTCGAGGCGATCGGCGAGGGCGACGAGGCGGCCGCCCCCGGCCGGCGCGTCGCGGCGCCGTCCCCGCGCACCGTCGCGCGGTGGGGGCTCCGCGCCGGCCTCGTGCTCTTGATCCTGCTCGCGCTGCTGTTCGCGGGCCGCTGGTGGCTCGACCGCCAGTGGTACGTCGCCGCCTCGGACGGGAGCGTCGCCCTCCATCAGGGGATCCCCCTCACGATCCTCGGGTTCGAGCTCGGCCACCCGGTGCAGAGCTACGCCGACCTCCCAGCCGCGGAGGTCCGGGAACTCGAGACGGCCGGCGGGTTCGACGAGGGCATCGCGGTCGAGGATCGCGAGGATGGCGAGGAGTTGGTCGAGCAGCTCCGTGAGGACCTGCGCGAGGCGCGTCGGGCCGAGCGCGAAGCGCAGGAGGATGCGGCGGGAGGAAGCCCGTGAGCGCGGTCGCGACCCGGTCGCGACCGCGAACGGGCCTCCTGCTCCTCCTCGTGTCGCTCGTCGTGTCCGTCGCCGCGTACGCGATGGTGGGCCTCGGCCTGCGGGCGGGGGTCCCAGGCAACGTCGTCGTCTACGGGCTCACGCTCGGGGGCGCCTACCTGCTCGCCTGGGGCGCCGTCCGCTGGACCGCGCCGGGCGCGGACCCGGTGCTGCTGCCGATCGCCGCGATGCTCGGCGGGCTCGGGCTCGCGATGATCTACCGGCTCCTACCCGTCGACATCGCCGACGCGCAGGTGCTCTGGCTCCTGATCGGCCTCGCGGCGTTCGTGCTCACGCTCCTCCTCGTCCGCGACGACCGCCGACTCGACGCCTACACGTACACGATCGGATTGCTCGGTCTGCTCCTGCTGCTGCTGCCGGTCGTGCCCGGCGTCGGCTACTCGATCAACGGTGCGCGCCTGTGGGCCCGCATCGGACCCCTGTCGTTCCAGCCGGCGGAGTTCGGGAAGATCCTGATCGTCATCTTCCTGGCCTCGTACCTGTCGGCCAAGCGGGAGCTCCTGGAGGCCGGGATCGGCCGGCTGGGGCTCCCTCGGGCGAAGGACCTCGGCCCGCTGCTCCTCGCGTGGAGCGCGTCGCTCGCCGTGCTGTTCCTCGAACGCGACCTCGGCGCCTCGCTGCTGTTCTTCGGCGTCTTCGTGGTGATGATCTGGGTCGCGAGCGGCCGGGTCGGGTACCTGATCGTGGGCGGGGTCCTGTTCGCCGCCGGCGCCCTGATCGGCTACCTCGCCATCTCGCACGTCCAGGCCCGGGTCGCCTACTGGCTGCACGCGCTCGAGCCCGCGAACGTGAACGACTTCGGGTACGGGCAGCTCGCCCAGAGCTGGTTCGCGCTCGCCTCCGGCGGGCTCGTGGGAACCGGGCTGGGACGCGGATCACCGGACCTGATCCCGTTCCCCGCGAGCGACTTCATCCTCTCCGCGTTCGGCGAGGAGCTCGGGATGCTCGGGACGGCCGCGATCCTCCTGCTGTTCGTGGGCCTGATCGGGCGAGGGCTGCGGATCGCGCTCGACCGGAACGACGCGTTCGGCCGGCTCCTCGCGACGGGCCTCACGATGACGATCGCGCTGCAGACGTTCACGATCGCCGCGGGGGTGACGCGCTTGATCCCGCTCACCGGCGTCCCGCTTCCCCTGGTGTCCTACGGCGGGTCGAGCCGGGTGGCGACGTTCATCATGATCGGGCTCCTGGTACGGATCTCCGCCGGGCCGTGGGAGCCTCGCCGGGGGGGCGCGGGCTAGTGGAACAACGGATCCGTCGGCTGGGGATCGCGATCGTCGCGCTGTTCGCGCTGGTGTTCGCGCAGCTCGCGTACGTCCAGGTCTTCGCCGCCGACGACATCAAGAACCACCCGGCCAACTTCAGCCGCCAGCTGATCGCCGAGTACGACATCGAGCGCGGCAAGATCCTCACCGCAGACGGCATGATCCTCGCCCGGAGCGTCCCAGCGCCCGAGGGATCGCGCTACCGGTTCGTCCGCCGGTATCCCCAGGGCGACCTGTTCGGCTACGTCACCGGCTACTACTCCCGGATCTACGGGCGGACCGCGCTCGAGCGATCGATGAACGACTATCTGTCCGGCGAGGCGCCCGAGCTCGCGATCTCGACGTTCACGGACCTGTTCCTCGGCCGGGAGAAGCGCGGCGGCTCGGTGATCGTCACGATCGATCCGGCGCTCCAGCAGGCGGCCCGGGATGCCCTGGTGCCCAACGAGGGCGCCGTCGTGGCGATCGACCCTCGGACCGGCGACATCCTCGCGCTCCACGCGACGCCGGGGTTCGATCCGAACCTGCTGTCCAGCGGGACGGACGCGCAGATCCGGGACGCGTGGCGGCAGCTCAACGACGATCCGGAGAAGCCGCTCCTCGGGCTGTCGCACCAGGAGCTCTTCCTCCCGGGGTCCAGCTTCAAGATCGTGACCGCGTCGGCCGCACTCGAGGACGGGTTCGGTCCCGACAGCGTCTGGCCCAACCCGCATCGGTTGCAGCTGCCGCTCACGAACGAGGAGCTCCAGAACTTCGGCGACGACCACTGCAACGGCGGGTCGTCGCAGATCACGCTGGCGGAGGCGTTCGAGGAGTCGTGCAACGTGACGTTCGCGGAGATCGGGCTCGAGCTCGGCGCCGAGAAGATGGCCGCACAGGCGCGGGAGTACGGCCTGTGCGCCACGTTCCCGCCCGAGCGCACCACGTGCGAGGAGCAGTTGATCCGGTTCGATCTCGGGTTCGCGAACGGGCGGTTCCCGGAGCCGGCGTACTTCGAACGCAACGACCCGCTCCTCGCGTTCTCCGCGATCGGGCTCGACAACGACCTCGTGAACCCGCTGTCGATGGCGCTGATCGCGTCGGCGGTGGCGAACGACGGCGTGCTCATGCGGCCGAGGATCGTGACGCAGGTCCGTGACGCCCAGGGACGGGTCGCCCGGGAGGTCGCACCGGAGCGCTTCGGCGACGCGATCTCGGCCGCGTCGGCGCGGGCGCTCACCGACATGATGATCGCCGTCGTGAACGAGGGGACCGGCTTCCGCGCCCAGCTCCCGGGGATCCAGGTCGCCGGGAAGACGGGCACCGCGACGAACGGCGAGGGTCGTCCGCCGAACGCCTGGTTCACCGCATTCGCGCCCGCCGGGAGCCAGCCGGCTCCGGAGATCGCGGTGTCGGTTATCGTCCTCGACGGCGGCGACCTCGGGAGCGAGGCGACGGGGGGCCAGGTCGCGGCGCCGATCGCGGCGTCGGTGATCCAGGCGTATCTCCGGTAGCGGAGAGGGAGCGCACGGGCGGATGCAACAGGTCCTCGGCGAACGGTACGAGGTGGAGTCGCGGCTCGGTGCCGGCGGCATGGCTGAGGTGTGGAAGGGCCACGACCGCGTGCTCAATCGAACCGTCGCGATCAAGACGCTCCTGTCTCAGTACGCCCGCGACACCAGCTTCGTCGACCGGTTCCGCCGGGAGGCGCAGGCGGCCGCCCGGCTGAACCATCCGGGGATCGTCTCCGTCTACGACTCGGGCACGGACGGCGACACGCCGTACATCGTCATGCAGTACATCGAGGGGCGGACGCTCGCCGACTTCCTCGAGTCGGGCAAGCGGCCGCCACCGGACCAGGCCGCGCGGATCGCGAAGGACATCGCGGAGGCCCTGGCGGCCGCGCACGCGCAGGGCGTGATCCATCGGGACATCAAGCCCGCCAACGTCATGATCACGCGGGACGGCAAGGTCCTCGTGATGGACTTCGGGATCGCGCGGCTGATCAGCGGTCCGGAGACCGCTCCGCAGACCTCCGCCGTGATGGGAACGGCGTCGTACCTGTCGCCGGAGCAGGCGCAGGGGCACGCGGTCGACGCCCGCACGGACATCTACTCGCTCGGCGCCGTGCTCTACGAGCTGCTGGCCGGGCGGCCGCCGTTCACCGGTGAGTCGCCGATGGCGATCGCCTACAAGCAGGTCAATGCGACCCCGCCGCCGCCGTCCTCCGCGAGCCCGGACACCCCCCCGGAGCTGGACGCGATCGTGATGCGGGCGCTGTCGAAGAACCCGGCGAACCGTTATCAGTCGGGCCAGGAGTTCGCGGACGATCTCCAGCGGGCGCTGACCGGCGGGACGGTGCTCGCGACGCCGCTGCTTCCCGAGGCGGGCGAGGCGACGCAGGTGATCGCCCGCCCCCAGCCGACCTCGGTGCTCCCCCCGTCGGGGGAGGAGCCCGGCGGGTCCCGGAAGGCCTGGCTCGCCGCCCTGATCGCGATCTTGATCATGGCGCTGCTGGGCGCCGGAGCGTATCTCCTCGTCACGATGCTGTCCGACGACGGAACCGAGTTCGTCGAGATCCCGAACCTCGTCGGGCTCACGAGGAACCAGGCGGAACGCCGGCTCACGCAGGAGGGCCTCGTCCTGGACAACGTGCGGCGTCGACAGACCGACGAGGCGCCGGCCGGAACCGTGATCGAGCAGGATCCGCCCGCGGGCAACGAGGTCGAGGCCGGGGCCGAGGTCGACCTCGTGCTGGCGGCGGTCCCCAAGGTGGGGGTGCCGTCGTTGATCGGCCTGGACGTGGACGACGCGATCGCAGCGCTGGAGGAGGCCGGCCTCGTGCTCGGTGAACGGACCGACGTGAACGACCAGGACATCCCGGAGGGCCGCGTGCTCGACCAGGCGCCGGCCGCCGGGACGCAGGTGGAGGTGGACACTCCGGTCGACCTGGTCGTCTCGGCCGGCCCGTCGGTCGTGATCGTCCCGGACGTGATCTGCCGCACGTACTCGAACGCCAAGGCCGAGCTCGAGGGGTTGGGCCTCGAAGTGGTGCTCGAGGATCCCGTCCTGCTGCGGCCCGAGTGTCCGAACACCGTCAACGTGGCGCAGCAGGACACCCCACCCGGCACCCAGGTCGAGCCGGGGACCACGATCGTGCTTCACCAGGGAGTGAGACCTTCGCCCTCGCCCTCGCCGTCGCCCTCGCCCTCGCCGTCGCCGTCGCCGACGCCGTGACGCTCTGGTTCGCGACCGAGGGGTTCACCCCGGACCAGCGCGAGGTGCTCGCTCGGCACTTCACGAACCTGGACGGTCCGGTGTTCGCCCTCGTGAACCTCCCCGAGGTCGTGAAGGGCGCGCTGTTCGCGCGCTACTCGCGGACGACGAAGTCTCTGCGGCGTCTCTTCCTCGACGAGTTCGCCGAGGACGTCGGGGAGGCCGGCGACCTGACCGAGGTCGGCGTGGCGCGTGCCGAGAAGCTCTACGACCGCGTCTTCGTGGAGTACGGGGACGACTCGGTGGCGCAGCTCGGCGGGGTGCACCTCGCGTGCGAGCAGGCGTCCCAGCTCCTCGCGAAGGCGCTCGAGTGGGGTCGGCTCGCGGCGTACCTCGAGCAGTCGACGCGGTACATGCGCTACGACGACATGCCGGGCGGCCGCTGGCGCGCGACGATCCCGCCCGAGATCGAGGACACGGGCTTGGAGCATCGGTACCGGGCGTACCTGGACGAGGTGTTCGGGCTCTACGGCGACATGTTCCAGCCGATGTACGAGTGGTACGAGGGACGCTTCCCGCAGGATCCCGGGGACTCCGACTTCGTCTACCGCTCGACGATCACCGCGAAGACCTGCGACACGCTCCGCGTCTGCCTGCCGGCCGCGACCCGGTCGAACGTCGGCGTGTACGCGACCGCGCAGTCGTACGAACAGCTCCTGATGCGCCTGTCGGTGCACCCGCTCGCGGAGATGCGCGAGTACGGCGCCCTGATGCTGGAGGAGCTCAGGAAGGTGATCCCCGCGTTCCTGAAACGGGTCGACGTCGAGGATCGTGGGGTCGCGTGGGCCCGCTACTGGCGGGGGACGAGGGAAGGCGTCGAGGAGCTGGCGGCGAAGCTCGCCGGCGACGAGACGCCCGAGCCGCGGGGCGAGGTCACGCTCGTCGATCACGATCCCGACGGGGAGGCGAAGGTCGCCGCCGCCGTCCTGTACCCGGCGACCGAGCTCCCCGACGACCAGCTCCTCGACCTGGTCCGGCGGATGTCCCGCGACGAGCGTGACGAGCTGCTCCGGGCGAGCGTCGGCGACCGCGGGAACCGCCGGCACAAGCCGGGACGTGGGTGGGAGCGCACGCAGTACCGCTTCGACGTGCGCTGCGACTACGGCGCGTTCCGGGACCTGCAGCGGCATCGGCCGCTCACGATCGAATGGCAGCGACTCACGAGCGACCTCGGCCACGAGACGCCGGCCGAGATCGACGAGGCCGGCCTCCGCGATCGGTGGACCCGAGTGATGGACGCCGGTCGTGCGCTCGAGGCCGAGCTGCGCGACGCCGGCTTCGCCGACGTCGCGCAGTACGCCGTGCCGATGGCGTTCCGGATCCGGTTCGTGATGCAGATGACGGCGCGCGAGGCGATGCACCTCGCGGAGCTTCGCTCCCAGCCCCAGGGCCACCCGACGTACCGTCGGGTGGCCCAGACGATGCACCGGCTGATCTCCGAGGTCCATCCGTCGATCGGGGCCGCGTTCGGATACATGAGCTACGAGGACGTCGATCTCGAACGACTCGAAGCGGAGCGTCGAACGGCGGCGAAGCGCGCCCCACCCTGAACCGGTCGCCGGGCGAGCGCGTTCCGGTACGCTTCCGGCCCTCATGGACCGGGAAACCGCGCTCCTCCTCGCACTGGGCATGCTGATCGCAGCGTCGTTCGCGGTCGGCGTCAGCGGCTGGGTGCTCCTGATCCGAGACCGTCGCCCGGCGCGGGCGGAGCATCATCGCGCCGACCTCACCCAGGGGTCCTAACGTGCTCGACCTCCTGGACCTGCGAGAGCGGGGGGAGCGGCTCGAGGCGATCAGGCCCGAGATCGACCCCACCGTGTCCGAGACGGTGCAGCGGATCCTGCAACGCGTCTTCGTCGAGGGCGACGAGGTCCTGATCGAGCTCGCCCACCGCTTCGACGACGCCGACCTGTCCGACATCGGGCTGATGGTGCGGCGCGAGGAGTTCGCGGTCGCCGAGCACGAGACGCCCGACGCCCTGAAGCGCGCCCTTGATGCGTTGATCGACCGCCTCCGCGACCTCCACGCCCGGCAGCTCCCCACCGAGTGGTGGAACGAGCGGGACGGGATCCGTTACGGCGAGATCGTGCGGCCGATCCGCGCGGTCGGGTGCTACGTCCCGGGTGGGCGCGCGCTCTATCCCTCGTCGGTGTGCATGACCGTCGTCCCCGCCGTCGTGGCCGGGGTGCCGGAGATCGTCCTGTGCACGCCGCCGCGAGCGGACGGCACGATCCACCCCGCGGTGCTGTACGCGGCGCGGAAGGCGGGCGCCACCTACGTGGCCAAGACCGGCGGCGCTCAGGCGATCGCCGCGATGGCGTACGGGACCGAGACGATCCCGCAGGTCGATCGGATCGTCGGGCCGGGCAACGCGTACGTCACGGAAGCGAAGCGGCAGCTGTGCGGCAGCGTCGGGATCGACGCCCTCGCCGGACCGAGCGAGCTCGCGATCGTGACCGACGACGACGTGGATCCGGAGCTCGTGGCCCTCGACCTGATCGCGCAGGCGGAGCACGACCCGATGGCGCGGACCTACCTGATCACGACCGACGAGGCCTTGATCGCGAAGGTCGCGTCGGCCCTCGAGCAGCAGGTCGCCGAGGCGGGCCGCCGTGAGATCGTCGATCAGGCGCTCAAGGGCTCGCGTGGCGTGGTGGTGCGCGACCTGGAGCAGGCCGCGGCGGTCGTCGACGAGCTGGCCCCCGAGCACCTCCTGATCCTCCTGAGGGACGCCGAGGCGTTCCTCGAGACGATCTCCGTGGCGGGCGCGATCTTCCTGGGCGAATGGAGCGCGGTGCCCTTCGGCGACTACGGCGTCGCCTCGAACCACGTGCTGCCCACGTCCGGGACGGCCCGGTTCTCGTCGGGTCTGCGGTCGAGCGACTACGTCACGGTGCGGTCGGTCGTGCGGATGTCGGGGGAAGCCGCGGCGCGGCACGCCCGCGCCGCGGCCGAGATCGCGACGGCCGAGGGGCTCGTCGGCCACGCGAAGGCGTTGGAGGCCCGGAGGGAGCGGGCGTGAACGCCCCCGTCCCCAGGCCCGGCCTCCGCGAGGTCGGGCCGTACGACTCTCCCCAGATCGAGGTCGCGGCGCGCCTGAACACGAACGAATGCCCGCTGCCGCTCCCCGACGGGTTCTCGGACGATCTCGCCTCGGCGATCCGCGAGCTCTCGTTGCACCGCTATCCCGACGGGCAGATGCGGGCGCTCCGCGAGGCGATCGCGGCGCGCACGGGCCACCCCGTCGAAGGGGTATGGACCGCGAACGGGTCGAACGAGATCCTCACCCAGCTGCTACTCGCCTACGGCGGACCGGATCGACGAGCGGCGGTCTTCGAGCCCACGTACCTGCTCCACCGGCGCCTGTGCTGGCTCACGCGCACCGACGTCGCCGAACGCCGGCTGGCGCCGCCGTTCGAGCTCGACGGGGAGGCGGTCTCGTGGGCCGGCGCGCAGGCCGCCCACGTCGTCTTCGTCTGCTCGCCGAACAACCCGACGGGCAACGCGCAGCGCGTCGACGCGATCCGCTGGGTGGCCGAGGCCACGGAGGGGCTCGTGCTCGTGGACCAGGCGTACCTCGAGTTCGGCGGGGAGAGCGCACAGCCGCTCGTAGCGACCCACCCGAACGTGGCGGTGGTTCGGACGTTCTCCAAGGCGTTCGCGCTCGCGGGCGCGCGGATCGGCTACGTGTTGGCGGACCCGGCCGTCGTCGAGGACCTGCAGCGGGTTCGGCTTCCGTATCACGTGAGCGCGATCACGCAGACCGCCGGCCTCGTCGCGCTCCGGCACGCCGACGAGGCCGCGACGGCCCTCGACGCGATCAGGGCCGAGCGGGATCGGATCGCTCGCACACTGGCGGCCACCGACGGCGTCACCGTGTTCCGCTCCGACGCGAACTTCGTGCTGTTCCAGCCGTCGCGCGACGCGCGCGAGGTCTGGCGGGGGCTGCTGGATCGGGGGGTCCTCGTCCGCGATCTCTCGGAGGTCGTGCCGAACGGCCTCCGCGTCACGGCCGGCACCCCGCACGAGGTCGACCTCTTCCTCGAGGCGCTGGAGGAGGTGCTGCGATAGTGGCCCGGGCGTCGGAGGTCGCGCGCACCACCTCGGAGACGGACGTCGGCGTGACGCTGGCGCTGGACGGGAGCGGTACGACGGAGGTCGACACCGGCCTGCCGTTCTTCGACCACATGCTCCAACAGCTCGGGAAGCACGCCGGCTGGGACCTGAAGGTCGCGTGCTCCGGGGACCTCGACGTCGACGGCCATCACACGGTGGAGGACGTCGGGCTCGCGCTCGGGCAGGCGCTGGCCGAGGCACTCGGCGATAAGGCGGGGGTGCGCCGGTTCGGCTCGATCACCGTGCCCCTCGACGAGGCGGCGGTCGAGGTCGCGCTCGACCTGTCCGGGAGGAGCTTCGTCCTCCACGAGGTCGACGTCCCGGCCGAAACGATCGGGACGTTCGACACGGGCCTGGTCGAGGACTTCGTCCGGGCGTTCGCGCAGGCCGCCGACCTCACGATCCACGTCCGGCTGGTCTCGGGTCGCTCGCCGCATCACGTCGTGGAGGCGGAGTTCAAGGCGCTCGCGAGGGCGCTGGGGGACGCATGCGCCCTCGAGGGCCCCGCGGGGATCCCCAGCACGAAGGGAACGCTGTAGGCGCCGTGCCCACGATCGCGGTTCTCGATTACGGCAGCGGGAACCTCCACTCCGTGTCCCGTGCGCTCGCGCACGCCGGCGGGGAGCCGCGCGTCACGGGCGAGCCCGGGCAGGTCGCCGAGGCCGATGCGCTCGTGATCCCGGGGGTAGGTCACTTCGGCCACTGCGTGCGCGCGATCCGGGCCGCGGGGCTGGATCGCGCGATCGCGGACGCCGTGGACGCGGGCGTCCCCGTGTTCGGGGTGTGCGTGGGGATGCAGGTGCTCTTCGAGCGGAGCGACGAGGACCCCGACGAAGGGCTCGGCATCCTGCCGGGCGGCTCGCGACGGCTCCCGCACGACGTCAAGGTGCCGCACATCGGGTGGAACGAGGTGGCGTGGCGGCGGGCGCATCCCTACGTGGAGGGCATCGTCGACGGGACCCGCTTCTACTTCGTGCACTCGTTCGCGCCGGACGTCGACGACGACGCGGTCGGGGTGACCAAGCACGGCCGCCCGTTCGCGGCCGCGGCGGCGCGCGAGAACGTGTTCGCGACGCAGTTCCACCCGGAGAAGTCCGGAGCGGCCGGGCTCGCGATCTACGCGAACTTCGTCTCGTCGATCCGCGCGCGGGTGCCGGCGTGATCGTGATCCCGGCGATCGACCTTCGCGGAGGGCGGGCCGTCCGGCTCCGCCGCGGCGACCCGACCGAGGAGACGATCTACGACGACCAACCGGTCGAGGTGGCGCAGCGCTTCCAGGACGAGGGCGCGCGCCGGCTCCACGTGATCGATCTCGACGCCGCGCTCGGCGAAGGGGACAACCGCGACGCGGTCCGCGACATCTGCCGCGCTGTCGTGGTCCCGGTCCAGGTGGGCGGGGGGATCCGGTCGCTGGAGGCGGCCGGCCGCGTGGTCGAGGACGGGGCGGCCCGGGCGATCCTCGGGACCGCGGCCGCCGCGGACGTGTCGTTCGTGGCGCGCGCGGTGGAGGAGTTCGCCGAGCGCGTGGTGGTCGCCATCGACGTCCGCGGCGGCCGTCTGATGCTCGACGGGTGGCGGGAGGAGGGACCGGGGCTGGAAGCGGCCCTCCGGGGCCTGCACGACGCGGGCGCTCCACGGTTCCTCGTCACGGCGATCGCCCGCGACGGGACGCTCGAGGGCCCCGACCTCACGCTGTACCGGCAGGTCCTGAAGCTCACCGATCGGCCGGTGATCGCGTCGGGCGGCGTCCGCAACGCCGAGGACGTCTGGGCGCTCCGCGAGGTGGGCTGCGAGGCGGCGGTCACGGGCAAGGCGCTGTACGAGAAGACGTTGAAGCTGTCGCAGGTGACGAGGGGCTGAGGCCGGTGCTCGCGAAGCGCGTGATCCCCTGCCTGGACGTCGACAGCGGCCGGGTCGTGAAGGGCGTTCGGTTCCAGCATCTCCGCGACGCGGGCGACCCCGTCGAGCTGGCGGCTCACTACGACGGCGAGGGCGCCGACGAGCTCGTGTTCCTCGACATCACCGCGACGCTCGAATACCGGAACGCGACCCTCGACGTGGTGTCGCGGACGGCGGAGGAGATCTTCATCCCGCTCACGGTCGGCGGCGGCGTGAAGGACGAAGCCGACGTGGAGACCCTGCTGCGAGCCGGCGCCGACAAGGTCAGCGTGAACAGCGCCGCCGTCCGCGACCCCTCGCTGCTGTCGCGCTGCGCCGACCGGTTCGGGACCCAGTGCATCGTGATCGCGATCGACGCGAAGGGCGCCGACGACGGTTGGGAGGTCCACGTCGACGCGGGACGCACCCCGACCGGTCGAGACGCGGTCGCGTGGGCGGCGGAGGCGACCGCCGAGCACGGTGCCGGCGAGGTCCTGCTCACGTCGATGGACCGCGACGGCACCGGCGACGGCTACGAACTGGAGCTGCTGCGAGCGGTCGCCGGCGCGGTCGCGGTGCCGGTGATCGCCTCCGGCGGGGCGGGGACGCCCGCCCACTTCGCCGAGGCGCTGCTCGAGGGACGGGCGGACGCGGTGCTCGCCGCATCCCGCTGGCACGACGGCGACCTCACGATCCGCGAGGTGAAGGACCACCTCGCGTCCCGCGGAATCCCGGTGAGGCGCTGAGGATGGCGCGGGTCGACCTCGACGCGCTCACGTTCGACGAGCGCGGGCTGATCCCCGTGATCGTCCAGGACGCGGACGACGGCGACGTGCTGATGTTCGCCTGGTCGAACCGCGAGGCGCTGCGACGCACGCTCGACGAAGGCCGGATGGTGTACTGGAGCCGCTCCCGACAGGAGCTGTGGCGCAAGGGCGACACGTCCGGTCACGTCCAGCACTGGGAGGAGCTCCGCGCCGACTGCGACGGGGACGTGGTGCTCGCCCGCGTCCACCAGGAGGGCGCGGCGTGCCACACCGGCGCGCGCTCGTGCTTCTTCCGGTCCCTCAGCTGACGAACGTGCCCCCGGGCACCTGTTGCGTGATGCAATGCGGCCCGCCGCCGCCGTGCGAGATCATCGCGCCCGGCACGCCGACCACCTCGCGGTCCGGGTAGGCCTTCGCCAGCAGCTCCAGCGCGGCCTCGTCGCCCGCCACCCCGCCCGTCGGCACGATCACCGCGCCGTTCGCCAGGTAGTGGTTCATGTACGGGATCACGACCGGACCGATCCCGTCGAGCTCCGCCCAGCTGTTCACCGGCCCGTCGATCACCTCGATCGCCCGCCCTCGCGCGTCGGTCGTGGACGCGAGCACCCGACGGTCGTCCTCGAAGCGGGCCGCGTTGGGATCCTCCTCACCGGCCGCGACCGCGAGCATCACCGCGCCGGGCCGAACGTACTGGGCGAGGCCGTCCACGTGGCCGTCGGTGTCCCGGTCCTCGACCAGCCCGTGCGGAAGCCAGACCACGGTGTCGACACCCAGGAACGAACGGAGGCCGTCCTCGATCTCCTCCCGCGACATCATCGGGTTCCGGTTCGGATGGAGCAGGCACTGCTCGGTCGTCAGGAGCGTGCCTTCGCCGTCGACGAAGAACGACCCTCCCTCCAGCACGAACGGCGCCACGTAGCGACGGACGCCGAAGCGGGCGGCCAGCGCCGCCGGCAGCGCCGCATCGCGATCGAACGGCAGGTACTTCCCGCCCCACGAGTTGAAGCCGAAGTGCACCAGCGCGACCTCCGCGTTCCCGTTCGTCACGAAGATTGGGCCGTTGTCTCGGAGCCACGAGTCGTCGAGCGGGAGCTCGAGCGGCTCGACGGCGGCCCCGCACCGGTCGCGGACGTCCTGGGCGTGCCCAGGGGCACAGACCATCGTGAGTGGCTCGAAGGCGGCGATCGCTCGCGCGGTCGCGGCCCATCCGTCCTTGGCCTCGTCGAGGTGCCCGCCCCACAGATCCTCGCGCGCCGGCCACGACATCCACGTCGCCTGGTGCGGCGAGAACTCGGCGGGCATGGCGAACCCGTCGTCTCGCGGGGTTCCCGTCGCTCCGTTCACGACCCGCCGCCGTTCGCTCCCGATCGCGAGCGGAGCGCCTCGTGCTCGTGCTGGAGCCGCATGAGCAGATCGGCCACCTGGTCCAGGTACTCGTCGACCGCCCGCATGTCGTAGCCACCGAACCGGGCACCTCGGAGGCGCCGATCCTCTACGTCGAACGCGGTGATGCGCGAGGGCGCACGATCCCACGGCTGCGAGGCCGGCGCCCCGGCCCGGAGCGCATCGTTCTCGTCGATCAGATCTCGGATCGCCGGGAGCACCTCGGACAGGAAGGCATCGACGTCCTCGCGACGATAGGCTCGCATCGCGCGTCGGGGCAGGTTCCGCGCTCGAACCTCGAGCTCCCTCGCGCCAGCCGCGCGGACCAGCGAGACCTCCCGACCGTCCACGTCCACATCATGGCACCCGGGCTCGTACACTCCGACCTCACCGGCGACAGGCGTGGGGCGATGCTCAAACTCGTGCTGCCCAAAGGCTCTCTGGAGGAGCAGACGCTCCGATTGTTCGAGGCGGCCGATCTCCGCGTACGCCGGGGCACGTCGCGCGACTACCACGGGACGGTCGACGACGATCGGATCGAACGCGTCTCGATCCTGCGACCGCAGGAGATCCCGCTCTACGTGCAGGACGGACCGTTCGACGTCGGGATCACCGGGCAGGACTGGATCGCGGAGACCGAGGCCGACGTGGAAGTCCTGTGCACGTTGTCCTACGCCCGTTCCGGCGCCGGCCACGGCACGCAGGTCGTGCTCGCGGTGCCGAACGAGCACCCGGCCGACAGCGCGAAGGAGATCCCGCCCGGGACCCGCATCTCGACCGAGTTCCTGAAGCTCACCGAGCGGTTCTTCGCGGAGCTGGGCATCGCGGTGAAGGTGGTGTGGTCCTACGGGGCCACGGAGGCGAAGGTGCCGGAGATCGTCGATGCGATCGTGGACGTCACGGAGACGGGCAACACGCTCAGAGCGCACGGGATGAAGATCATCGAGACGCTGCTGTCCTCGGATCCCGTCCTGATCGCGAACCGAGACGCCCTCAGGGACACGTCCAAGCGCGCGGCGATGGACGATGTGCAGACGTTGCTCCTCGGCGCGCTCCGCGCCGAGGGCCGCGTGCTGATCAAGCTGAACGTCGGCGAGGACCGCCTGCAGGCGGTCCTCGCCGTCGTCCCGTCGATGAAGGCGCCGACCGTCTCATCCCTGTCCGAGGGCGGATACGCCATCGAGGCCGTCGTCGACAAGCGCGGCGTGAACCGGCTGATCCCGGACCTGAAGACGGCGGGGGCGACGGACATCTTGGAGCTGCCGATCTCGAAGATCGTGCCCTGAGGTTCCAGGGAACGTGACACCCGCTGCTACGCTTCGGCCCCAGCATGCGTCGGCTGGCCCCCCTGACCGCACTTCTCCTCGTCGTGCTCGCAGGTCCCGCGCTCGCCTCCCCCGGCCGGGCCGATCAGACGTTCTCGGGCGACGGGCTCGTCGCCGTGTTCCCGGGTGGGACGACGGCCGAGGGCGTGGCCGTCGACCGCAGCGATCGCATCGTCGTCGCGGGGCACACGTACGGCGCGGACGTCGACATCGCCGTAGCTCGCCTGCGATGGAACGGGGCCCTCGACGACTCGTTCGGCGGCGACGGTCGGGTCCGGATCGACCTCGGCGCGAGGGAGCGCGCGCTCGACGTCGCGGTCGCCGAGGACGGGAAGGTCGTCGTGGTCGGATATCGGAAGACCCGGGTGGCCGAAACGTGGTTCGTGATGCGGCTCCTCGCGAACGGGACCCGTGACGACTCGTTCGGCGGCGACGGCGTCGTCGTGACCGACTTCGGTCGACCGTTCGAACAGGCGAACGCGGTCGCTATCCAGTCGGACGGGAGGATCGTCGTCGGGGGATCGGCCGCGAAGGGGATCTACGAGAACTGGGTGCTGGCCCGCTACCTCGGCGGGGGCGCGCTGGACGGCTCGTTCGCCGGGGACGGACGGGTCGCGCTGTCGCTGTCACGGACCGGGGAGGAGGTCCAGGACCTCGTGGTCCACGGGACCGGGATCTTCGCCGGCGGGTATGCCGAGCGGTCCTATCTCCCAAGGTTCGCGGTCGCGAAGCTCCGCCCCGACGGGCATCGGGCGACCGCGTTCGGAACCAACGGCGTCCGTTTCGTCAACGTCGGCCCCGGCGCCGACTCGGCGTTCGGCCTCACCGTGCAGGGTGACGGGAAACCGGTCATGGCCGGGTACGCGAGCAACGGTGGGCGGGCGGACTGGGGGGTCGCGCGACTCCGCGCCGGCGGCGGGTTGGACGGGACGTTCAGCGGCGACGGCGTCGTGACCACCGCGTTCACGCGGGCGTACGAGCTCGCCGCGTCCGTGGCGATGCAACCGAACGGGCAGATCGTCGTCGCCGGTCGCGCCCGCGGCCCGAGCGGGACCGACGACCTCGCGATCGTTCGCTACCGCGGCGGCGGCACGCTGAGCCTGGCCTTCTCCGGCGACGGGAAGGCCCTGTTCAACCCGTTCGGCGGGAACGACGTCGCCAACGACGTTCTCGTCCACGCCGGCAGGGTCCTCGTCGTGGGCGAGGCGACCCGGCGGCTCACGCCTCGGATGGTCGTCCTCCGGCTCTACAGCTGATCCGACAGTCAAGCACGAGCCGAGCGAAGAGCCGCCGCACGACTTGGACCGCAATGGCGCTTGACTCCTCCGCATGCGGTGTGGAACGATCCGTACACGGATGTTTGAACGGCCGTTCAACTCTCGTCTCCGAGTAGGCCGGTAGCGACCCGGCTCGCGCCGAGCGCGCGACGCCGTGGACACCCCCCCTCCCGCGACCCCAGGAGCGAGCGATGAGCGACGTCTCGATGCAGATCGAACGAGAGGCCGAGGCCCTCTCTCGGGCGTGGGCGCGGAACCCCCGCTGGGCGGGGGTCGCGCGCCCCTACACCGCGGAGGACGTGATCCGTCTCCGCGGCTCCGTCCGCGAGGACCATTCCCTCGCCCGGCTCGGCGCGGAGCGGTTCTGGGAGTTGCTCCGCGCCGAGGACGTGGTCCCCGCGCTCGGGTGTTACACGGGCGGCCAGGCGGTCGAGTGCGTGAAGGCTGGCCTCCCGGCGATCTACCTGTCCGGCTGGCAGGTGGCGGCGGACGCGAACCTCTCGGGACGCACCTATCCCGACCAGTCGTTGTACCCCGCCAACTCGGTCCCGGCCGTGGTTCGCCGGATCAACCACGCCCTGCGGCGCGCGGACCAGATCGCGTGGTCGGCCGGGGAGCACGACGGGCGGTGGCTCGCACCGATCGTGGCGGACGCGGAGGCCGGGTTCGGCGGCACGTTGAACGCGTTCGAGTTGATGACCGCGATGATCGAGGCCGGCGCCGCCGGGGTCCACTTCGAGGACCAGCTCGCCTCCGAGAAGAAGTGCGGCCACCTCGGGGGGAAGGTCCTGGTCCCGACGAGTCAGTTCGAGCGGACGCTCATCGCCGCGCGGCTCGCGGCCGACGTCGCGGACGTCCCGACCGTCGTGATCGCCCGGACCGACGCCCTGTCCGCGGCGCTGCTCACGTCCGATGTCGACGAACGCGACCGTCCGTTCATCACCGGCGAGCGCACCGCGGAGGGGTTCTACCGCGTCCGCGACGGGATCGACGCGGCGATCGCGCGCGCGCTCGCGTACGCGCCGTACGCGGACCTGCTGTGGTGCGAGACCTCGACACCGGATCTCGAGGAGGCCCGGGTGTTCGCGGAGGCGATCCACGATCGGTACCCGGACCGGCTCCTCGCGTACAACTGCTCGCCGTCCTTCAACTGGAAGCAGCACCTCGACGACGACGAGATCGGCCGTTTCCGCAAGGAGCTCGCCGCGATGGGCTACCGGTTCCAGTTCGTCACGCTCGCCGGGTTCCACGCGCTGAACGCGTCGATGTTCGAGCTCGCCCGCGGCTACGCCGCGGAGGGCATGACGGCCTACGTCCGGCTGCAGCAGCGCGAGCTCGCGCTCGAGGCCGACGGCTACACCGCGACCCGTCACCAACGGGAGGTCGGCACGGGGTACTTCGACCTCGTGGCGCACATCGTCGCCGGCGGGAGCGCGTCGACCAGCGCCCTCCGCGGCTCCACCGAGCAGCAGCAGTTCTGACCGTCTCTCCCGCGCCTATCATCGCCGGCGTGATGGGCGGATGAACCCGGCGCGAGGGGCGATCCTCTGGGCGGCCGGGAACCGCTGGCTCGGTGAGCGCCTTCCCCGATTCCGGTTCGTGCGCGCGACCGTCTCGCGATTCATGCCGGGAGAGGAGATCGAGGACGCGCTCGGCGCCGCCGAACGGCTCCGGACCGACGGGATCCCGGTGACGTTCACGTACCTGGGGGAGGGCGGGGGCACCGCCGAGGAGGCCGACGCCGTCGTCGAGCACTACCTCGCGCTCCTGCGGGCGATCGAGGAACGAGGGCTCGACGGCGAGATCTCGGTCAAGCTCACCCATCTCGGCCTCGAGCTCGACGAGAGGGCCACGCTCGAGCGGCTCCGCCGGCTCGCGGAGCGCTCCGCCGAGCTCGACAGGCACCTCTTCATCGACATGGAATCCGTTCGGTTCGTGGAGCCGACGCTCTCGCTGTACCGGAAGCTCCGCGAGGAGTTCGAGAACACCGGCGTCTGCATCCAGGCGTACCTGCATCGGACGCCGCAGGACGTCGCCGACCTCCTCGCCGCCGGGGCGTCGATCCGGTTGGTGAAGGGCGCCTACCAGGAGCCGAAGGAGGTGGCGATCCACGATCGACGGAAGATCCGGGCGACGTTCCGGAGGCTGTCGCTCGAGTTCCTCCGGTGGGCCGGCGGCGGCCGCCTCGCGCTCGGGACGCACGACGTCGGCCTCCTCGCGGAGATCGAGGGGCGGGCGGGCGCCGCCGGCTTCGGTCGGGACGCCTACGAGATCCAGATGCTCTACGGGATCCGCGTCGGCGACCAACGGCACTTCGCGAAGGAGGGCTACCGGATCCGCGTGCTGATCAGCTACGGCTCCCACTGGTACCCGTGGTTCATGCGTCGACTCGCAGAGCACCCCTCGAACGCGTGGCTCGCCGTGCGGAACCTGTTCGCGCGTCGCTGAGTCTCAGCGCCCCACCATCTCCCGATGCGAGATCACGTGGCGCACCGGGATGCCGTACGTGGATCGCACCCGATGGATCAGATCGAGCTTCAGCCAGCGGGACAGGCGTGGCGGCAGCGTCGACAGGACGATCTCGTCGAACGGCTC
Organism: Actinomycetota bacterium; assembly: GCA_036281075.1. Taxonomy (GTDB): domain Bacteria; phylum Actinomycetota; class UBA4738; order UBA4738; family HRBIN12; genus JAJNBA01. The sequence goes on from DASUPO010000013.1 coordinate 20,653, forward strand.
CCGCGAGAGCACGTCGTCGATCGCCTGCATCGGCCTGGCATCACCCACCTCTCCCGTCACCTCCTCGGCGCCGAGCCTCCGGAACCGATCGAGGGCCGTCTCGAGACGGGTCCGAGCGATCGAGCGAGCCTCGCCCTCCGTCCATAGATGGTCGGTCGGCGGCGTGGCCGGGACCAGGATGTGGAAGGTCGCGGGGGTCTCGGCGAGGTGTCGCAGCAGCTGCAGCAGCTGGCCTCCGCCGAGGGTCTGGTTCGCGACCACCAGGTAGCGACGCATGAGGCATCCACCTCCTCGGCTGTCGACCTCCATCGTACGGCGATGGGTAGCATCGCGCGATGGACCGGCTCCACGGAGCGATCGCGGCGGCCGTGACGCCGCTCGCCGATGGTGGCCGTTCTCTCGACACGGACTCCGTGGCACCGGTCGTCGAGTTCCTCGTCGCCGGAGGTGTCGACGGAGTGCTCTCGTGCGGCACGACGGGTGAGGGGGTGCTGCTGAGCGCGGATGAGCGCCGGCGCGTGACCGAGCGCTTCCTCGCCGTCCGACCGAGTGCATTCCAGGTCGCCGTTCACGCCGGCGCCCAGACGACGGCCGAGACGGTCGCGCTCGCGTCGCACGCCCGCGACGTCGGCGCCGACGCGGTCGCCGTGATCGCGCCGCCGTACTTCCCCCTCGGGTCGCGGGAGCTCTTCGAGCACTTCCGCGCGGCCGCCGATGCCTGCGACCCACTCCCGTTCTACGTGTACGAGTTCGCGGCGCGCAGCGGGTACGCGATCCCGATCGATGTCGTGCAGCTGCTGCAGAAGGAGCGGGGAAACGTCGTCGGCATGAAGGTGAGCGACACCCCCTTCGACGCGGTCGAGCCCTATCTCGAGGTGGGGATGGACGTGTTCATCGGCTCGGAACCGCTGGTCCGCGCCGGGATGGAGCGGGGGGCGGTCGGCGCCGTCTCCGGCCTCGCGTCCGCCTGG
>DASUPO010000014.1:0-16948 GCA_036281075.1 Actinomycetota bacterium
ATTGTCCGTGATCGGATCGGTGGCGTCCGAGACATTGTCCGTGATCGGATCGGTGGCGTCCGAGACATTGTCCGTGGTCGGATCGGTGGCGTCCGAGACATTGTCCGTGATCGGGTCATCGTCAGCGACCACCGGTGCGGCCCGGGCTCCTGCGGTGGCGAGGAACACCAGGAACAAGAAGCCAAGTGTCCTCCGCCGTATTGCTGGCCGCACGATGACCGCCCAGACCTCAATCTCGCTTCCGACTCCCAAGCCATACCCGGCGACGGGAGGCCGTGAAACGCCCAGACCCGTCTGAGCCGAGGGTTCGCCGGGGCATCTTCACGCTCGCAACTTGGCGGAGGGCATCGACTAGCCGCAGCGCGCCATCTCCCCAACGTCGTCCTCGAGGTCCATCAGCACCTCGGCGAGCCACCGAGCGTCGTCCCTCGCGAACAGGCGCCCGATCAGCGCGGCGCGGTCGGCGTGAGGCCGCTCGAGGATCCCGAGGGAGCTCGCGGGCGCCGTGAACGCCGAGGGCGTTCACGACACGCTCGCCAACGTCGGCACTCACCGTCCGGCCACGAACGTCTGCGGCCAGCCGAACGTGTTGCAGATCCGGTCCCACGTCTCCCAGCTCGGCATCCGCGTGCCAGCCTCGAGTTCGCGGTATGCGGGAACGTTCACGCCGAGGCGCAGTGCGACCTGCTCGACCGACCAACCGGCGCGTGTGCGATCGTCTTTGAGCATCGCCGGGAGCGCCGCCATCGGCGCCGACCCTAAGTGATTGCTCAGGAGCCGCCCACGCCGCCGTGCGGCGTCCATATCTCTTCGGGTTCGCACCGGTCCGTGAGGGAATGGGCCCCACGGTGGCACCCTAGGTAGGCAGGGGTGTGTTCCCCAACGGACCATCGAAGTGGCCCCAGGAGTCGATACGACCTCTAAGCAGCCGAAGCCGGACGACCTCGTCCGTGTCGGCCATCGCGATCAGCGTGGCGAGGTCGCCGGCGGTCGGTCGAGCCGTGAGCGCACGAAGGATCTCGGTGCGACGGGTCGAGGGGGCCTGTGTAGGCACACCGGAACGCGGACGCCTGAGCGTCCCACTGCTTCTTCATTCTTCGCTCTCGCGCTTTCGTGTCGATGAGCCATGGATTGCCCGAGGCATCCTTCCGCCGATCGGGCCGATCGCGAAGTTTCTTGCATCTCGCACATAGCTTCGCGTCACGACGACCAGGCAGCCGACAGATCTCACACGGCGGGACGTCAAAGGGTGTCTTCACTCTCGCGCTCCGAACTCAGGGTGTCACCCAAACCGTCGCCCGACGAGGACGACGGAAGGCCGTAAACAACCTCTGACCTGGAGCGGACGACGGGATTCGAACCCGCGACCCCCACCTTGGCAAGGTCTCCGGCTTCGATCCTCTGACCTGCCGTTTCAGCTCGCCACCACGGTTGACCTGCTGAAACGGGTGTCGGTGGGGTGGCATTGTTTCGGTTGTTACGGACAGTTTGAGTCGTTCTGCCCCCATTCTGCCCCCAGCGTCACCCGAACGTTTCGCGATGCAAAGCTTCGCGGAGGAGATCACAATGTTGCCGTGCGACCAGCTAGCTGGGTGGGTGTGCTCTTCATGGCGACCGCGGCGACGATCGCAACAGTTGGCTTCGTTGACGCGGCGAGACAAAACGACGCGCCGACGGCTGCCGAGTGCGCGGGCGATTGGAATGGCCGTGCCGGTGAAGGGTTGCACACCCGAGTCGCCGCCGAGGGCTACGGCTCCGCGAAGGTGACCGGGTGGTTCCACGACTGGCCGGGATGCGCGATCACGTTCGCCCCCGGAGAAGCTTCGGCGATCCTGACGTGTACTAGGGCGCTTGATCCGTCCGACCCCGCTTATAGCCATGATGCAGAGTGGCATTGCGAGTCTGACTTTTCTCAGCAAGACACTCAGACAGCCGTATCGGATCCGGTCATGGGGGTGTCAGCGACCGGAACGCTGGTCAATCCGACTGCACCAGACTGAAGGAGCTAGCGCCGCAGCATCAGCCTCAGGTGCACTCCGTTGTAGCGGATCGTCGAGATCTGCCACGGACCTTCGAGCGCGGTTTCCGGTGGATTGATGACCCGTACGCGATCCGTCGTCGTGACGGCGATGCTCGACGAGGGGATCCGGGCCGACGCGGTCACGTGCTGGGACTCCCACACCGCTAGCTCCTCAGCATCGAGGAAGCTGAACCAGCCCGGCACGATCGCATACGTCTCCCAGTCGTAGCCCGGTGAGCCGTCGATCATCGACACCGTCACGCGCCGGATCAGCTCGAACCGATGCGGTGCGTTCCTCACGTCGTTCGCCGTCGATACAGGTGCAGCACGGCCAGCTCGGGCAACGTGAAGCCGTTTGAGGCTGCCGACTGCTGAGTATCCGTCCACCGACTCACGGCTCACCTGCGCCGGGTTCACGACGAGGCGGGCCGTCGCGGTGATGATCACGGCCCGCACGTCCTCCTCGACCTCCTCAGAATCGTCGTCGAAGCCTCGACCGCGTGTATAGGCGCGGATGAACGACGTGACGAGCGGAACGTGCTGATCCGCCAGTTTCACGAACTCGGTATCGCTGGCGCGACCAAGGAACCGCGCCACGTCTGCCCCGGTCGGAAGCTCGTCGATCATTGGATCACGCGACCGACCGGAGACGCGCTCGGGGAAGGAGAGAACCCGGCACGCCCCCGGCGGCCACGCGGCCCGTATCCCATCGACACCAGGGAGACGGCGGCCAGTGCCATTCGGATACGGGAACTCACGGGGTCACTGCCCGCAGCACGACGACCGCTTCCGGGTTGAGCGGCGCGGCGTCATAGCGAGCGACGACCCGGATCGCCATCTGGTCGAAGTCTGCGTATGTCTGATCCAGGATCTTCACCGACGGCGCGAGGTCCCGTGCGACCGCGATCTGGGAGAAGTCAGCGAGCACGATCGATGACTCGTTCGTCCCCGCTCCACCGTTGGCGGGGATGCGGTTGGTGATCGTGACCGGGAAGCCGAGGAGACGGAACGCGCCCTCCTGCGTCGGATCCGGCTGGAGCTGGTAGCGATCTTGTCCGTCCTTCAACTTGCGGACGTTCACGAAGTCACGCGAGGTCATCAGCCATCGCAGGCGCGAGGTATCGACGTTGGCCGCCATCGCGAGGCCGACCGCGTCGTGCAGGTCGTCGAGCGAAGGGGCACCGATGGCGGGCATCGACTGCACGCCGGGGTAGTTGATAAGCCCTCGGGGCTGGGTTCCGTTGGTGACGCTCGATGCGATGAGCGCGGTGTCGATCTTCGCCGCCACATCCCGCACGAGACGGTCGCGTAGCGCGGCCTCCACCGGCCCGGAGCCGGAGGCCCACAACCGACGATCCCAAGGAGCGATCGACCGTGGCTTCCGGTGTTTCCAACTCTCCCGAGCTGACCCGTGAACAGGTACAAGCGATCCTCATCCAGCCGCTGGAGCAAGCGAGCGTCTTCCTCGCCTCTGGCCCCCGCATCTTCGACACCGATGGCAGCCCCGTCCGGGTGCCGAAGCTGACAGTCGTCACCGACCCGAGCTGGCACGGGGAGAACGAGCAGATCGACGAGAAGGATCCCGACTTCGGTGAGGTGACGTTGCTGCCTCAGACGATGAAGTCGGTGAAGGTCATCACGCGATTCTCCAACGAGCTGGCTCGGCAGTCCGTCGTCGCCCTGGCAGGCCGAGGACACGTTCGACCGCGCCTACGTAGAGCGCCTCCGGCGCGAGTCTGCCGAGTACCGGACGAGGGCCAAGCGTGCCGACGAGCTAGAGGCCCGTCTGCGCGATGCCGTGGTGCGGGATGGGACGGCGGCGATCCTGGAGGATCCCGATGACCTGCTCCGCCATCGTGAAGCCGACGATCTGCTCGACGACGACGGGTTCCCCGACGTGGAGAAGGTCCGGACGGCAGCCCGTGAGCTGGTGGCGGCGAAACCGCATCTCGCCAGACGCCGAATCGAAGGTGATGTCGATCAGGGCGCGAGGACCGAGCAGCCCGGCGAGGTCAACCTCGCGGGGATGCTCAGGGATCGTGCCGGGTCGGGCGTCTGGAGGTAGTTCGTCGTCGTCGGGAATCTCTGGAATCGGTAGCGACGAGGCGACGATGCTCTTCCCTTCGTCGTTCACTGGGTAGTTCTCTGGGTAGTTCTGGTACTCCGGGACTGACGCACCCCCCTGCTCCGGGACTGGAGCACCCCCCTGCTCCGGGACTGGAGCACCCCCGATCAGCCTGAATCCGCGTTTGCCCGGTCCTAGCTCGACGCGCTCGATTAGGCCGAGCTGCTCCAACTCAGCGAGAGCACGACGGACGGCCCCGGTGTAGGAGTGACCCAGGATGTCGGCCAGCGTCCGGTTCGATGGCCAGCATCGACCGTCTCGATCGGCGAAGCGCAGCAGTGCCCAAGCGACGCGGGAGAGCGTTAGCTTCTTCAGCGCGACTGCTCGGCGGGCGAACTCGTACGTCTGGAACTCGACGACGGGAGGAATCTGGCTCTTGCGATCCATCATCGCTCGCCGCCGTCGCGTTGTTCACCGATCCACGCCTCGACCTCGTCCCGGCTGAACCGCAGGTGCCTGCCGAACCGATACGGGGCCGGTCCATAGCCGCGCCGAATCCAGTCGTAGACCGTGGAGCGGGGGATCCCGCCGAGCGACTCGGCCAACTCGGCGGGTGACATGAACCGTGGCTCGGCAGGCACCGGCTCTCTCCTTCAGCCTCAGCGTCCCGCCGGTCTCGCCGGGTTCGCCCGGTCCATGCCGGTCACTCGCCATCGCGAGGGACTGTCAGAGCGGACGGTAGCACGCTTCCTGCTTGACGGCAAGCGGAATATGCATGAGTCTAGTCGAGACCGAACCGGGAGGCCGCGATGAGATCGTCCGAAGCGTTCAGGGACCAACTCAGGAAGATCCGCAGACGCAGAGGGTGGAGTCAGGCCGACCTAGCCGATCGACTCGGCATTGAGCAGTGGGACGTGAGCCGACTGGAGTCGGACGAGACTCGGCGAGTAACCCTTGATGAGGTGCTCGACGTGGCAGACGCCCTCGGTGTCAGTCCCCTCCACCTGATCCTCCCACCCACGCCCCGTGCTCGCGTTCACGTCGGAGGTCGAACGGTGGAAGCTCGCAAGGCTCGATCCTGGATTCGGGGAGAGCAGCCTCTGCGTGCCGAGGATCACATGTTCTTCATGTCATCGATGCCGCCAGACGAATGGCGACGGATCTTCCCGAAGGAAGTCCTTTTCGGTGGAAAGCGGATGTCGCCTAAGGATGAGGAGGAGAAGTAATGGCCTGGAAAGAACGGCGAGGACACGGGTATCGAGTCGTCGATCGTGGACCGGACGGGAAGAAGGTCACGCTCTCAGACCCTCGTCACCCATTCGCGAAGTCACGCGACGCCGACGCCTTCATCGCCACGATCGAGGCGGACAAGTCTCGCGGCATCCAATGGATCGACCCCCGCGCCGGGCAAGTGCCATTCGCCGAGTACGCAGAGCGGTTCATCGAGACTAAGGCCGATGTGAGCCGGGGAACGCTCGACAACATCAAGGGCCGCATCCGGACGCACCTGAATCCGAGCTTCGGTGCTATGCCCATGAACGCGATCCAGACATCCGACATCCGCGCGTGGCAGGCAGCAAAGAAGGGTACTCGGGCTGCGGACACGATCAACTCGGCCTTCCGGACGCTCGACCAGATCTTCGAGCTGGCGAAGGAAGACCGACTCCGGGGAGAGAACCCCTGCGACCGGATCCGACCGCTGCGGAAGGACTCACGACGTGCCCGCGAGATCCATCCCCTGACGCCTGAACAGGTCGGAATCTTCGCGGACGCGATCGCCCCTCGGTATCGAGCCTTCGTCCTGTTCTCCGCGCTCGGCACGGGGATGCGTCCAGGTGAGTCGTGGGCACTCCGGGTACCGAACGTGAACTGGCTCCGACGGCAGGTACACGTCGTCGAGTCGGCAGACGAGGGCAACGTAGGACCGACGAAGACCGGACGGCGACGGACGATCAGGATCGACGAGGCGACCGCCGAGCTACTCGCACGCCACGTCGAGGAGTACCCCTCCCCCGATGGATTCGTCTTCACTTCGCCCGAGGGCAAGATGGTCCGTCACCGCAACTTCCTCGCCGACCACTTCGATCCCGCACGGGAGAAGGTCCGCCACCTGCTGCCTCCCGGCTTCTGCTGCTACGACCTCCGGCACACCTTCGCGAGCCTCCTGATCTCACGCGGAGCACGCATCGAGCAGGTGGCCGATCGCCTCGGACACGCCAGCGTGAGGACCACCCTCGACTGGTACTCGCACCTGTTCGAGGGCCACGACGACGAGCTGCTTGCGGACCTCGCCGGACTCGTTCGGGAAGCGTCTGCCCCCACCGTGCCCCCACCGAGTAGCGACGTGGTGGCGATGGGTTACAGACAGGTCCTCTGACCTGCGACTTCTGGAGCGGACGACGGGATTCGAACCCGCGACCCCCACCTTGGCAAGGTGGTGCTCTACCACTGAGCCACGTCCGCGAAGACATCCGATTCTATCGAACCGGAGGGTCTGGACGTCCCGGACGTCCCCTCCGAGGGCGTGAGCTAGGAGACGCCGGTCGAGCCGAACCCGGCGGTTCCCCGGGCCGACGGAGGGAGATCCTCGACGAGGACCGACGACACCGCTGTGATGGGGACGACCACGAGCTGCGCGATCCGGTCGCCGACCGCGATCTCGACCGCGTCGTGGGGGTCGAGGTTCACGACGGCGCAGATCACCTCGCCGCGGTAGCCCGCGTCGATCAGGCCGGGGGCGTTTGCGAGGGTCAGGCCTCGCTTCGAGGCCAGACCCGAGCGCGGGAGCACCAGGCCGGCGTGGCCGTCGGGGATCGCGACGGCCACGCCGGTCGGGATCAGCGCCCGCTCCCCCGGCTTCACCGTGGCGCCCTCGGCGGCGCGCAGATCGAGCCCCGCGTCGCCGGGGTGCTGCGCGGTAGGGAGCTCGCCCTCGGGGCGAAGCCGCCGGAAGGGAATGTCCATGACGCCTACGCCGGCTCGATCAGCTCGAGACGGTTCCCGAACGGGTCGCGGACGTGGACGCGCCTGAACCCGGAGAACTGCTCCGACTCGATGATCTTGTAGCCGCTCATCTCGACGCGCGCGCGCATGCGTTCGAGGTCGTCGACCAGGAAGGCGGGGTGCGCCTTCATCGCGGGCTGGAACCCCTCCTCGATGCCGAGGTGCACCTCGAGGCCGCCGGACCGGAACCAGACGCCGCCCTGGTCGGAGAGCTCGGGAGGCTTGGGCACCCGCTCGAGCCCCAGGACGCCTTCGTAGAAGTCGATCGCGGCCTGCTCCTCGTCGGGCGGCATCGCGAGCTGCACGTGGTGCAGCCCGAGCAACCCACCCGGCTCGTCGTGCGTCATCGGAACCCCCTTGTGGCCGGCCTATCGTAGCGGCGGTCCCGACGTCGGCGTACGCTCACGTCGTGACCGATCGGGAGGCTCGGATCGCCAAGAACGAGGCGATCTCACGGGACATCAATGAGGGCATCGAGGAGGCGCTCGCCTCGCTGTCCCCCGAGGGATACGCACGGATGCTGTGCGAGTGCGGCGACCGAGAGTGCGAGCGCCTGATCGCGATCTCGGTCGTCGAGTACGAGGCGGCGCGCAGCGATAGCCGCCGGTTCGTCGTGGTGAAGGACCATGTCGTCCCCGACGTGGAGCTGGTGGTCGTCGAGACGGAGCGATACGTGGTGGTGCAGAAGCGGGAGGGCACGCCGGCGGAGGTCGCGCGGGAGACCGATCCGCGGGACTAGGCGTCCCGTTCCCGACCCGGCCGTTCCTCGAGCTCGAACCAGAACCCGACGGTGTCCCCGAGGTCCGTCCCCCAGCGGCTCGCGAGCCTGTCCACCAGGTACAGACCCCAGCCGGAACGGGCGCCGGGGGTCGGACGGATCGATCCCGCGAGAACGTGGGCGGGCGGCCGGACGGAGCCGCGATCTCGAACCGTGATGCGGAGTCGGGAGCCCGAACGGACAGCGGTCACCTCGATCAGGTCGTCGGGCGAGAGGTCGGCGTGCCGGATGCTGTTCGTGACCAGCTCCGTGGTCAGGAGCGTGGCGTCCCGGAGCGTGTCCTCGGCGAGATCCATCCCGTCCAAGAGTTGCCGGATGGCGTGCAGGTGCTCGGATCGCGGAGGGATCGCGACACGGAGCAGCTCGCCCCCGTCCTCCGACTCCAGCGAGGCAGTCAGCACCGAGCCTCCCCTCCGACGTCCGAACCAGGCCCGATGGGGTCGTAGCCCACCCTCGTGTACCCGCGACGGCTGGGCGGCAAACGCCGACCCGGAGGGCATCCCGATCGGGTGCGTTACGAACAGCCGCTCGTGCTACCGCAAGTTCCGCAGACGTAGCACGACCCCGCGGGCTGCATCTTCGAACCGCACTGGTAGCAGAGCGGGGCGTCCAGCTCCTTCGCCGTCGGCCTCGCGATCATCTCGATCGGCCGGACGACCGCACCCTCCGAGGCATCGATCGGCGCCTCCTCCACGGCCGTCGGCTCGGAGCCGGCGTCGGTCGCCGCCGTCTTGTCGGCCGCCTCGACCTTCCGCTCCTCGATCGACCGGATGCCCAAGGCCTCGCGCTTGTCGGCCGGGAGGTGGTCGAGCGCCAAGCGTCGGAACACGTAGTCGACGATCGAGGACGCGAAGCGGATGTCCGGATCGTCTGTCATCCCGCTCGGCTCGAACTTCATGTTGATGAACTTCGAGGCGTAGTCCTCGAGTGGCACGCCGTATTGGAGGCCGACCGACACGGCGATCGAGAACGCGTCCATGATCCCGGACAGGGTCGAGCCCTGCTTCGACGCTTTCAGGAAGATCTCGCCGAGCCCGTCGTCCGGATAGGACCCCGACGTGATGTAGCCCTCCGCGTCGCCGACACGGAACGACGTGGTGCTGGCCGGGCGCGAGCGCGGGAGCCGCTTCTTGGCTGACCACGGGAGCGTCTGCGGCTCACCGTCGGCCGCGGACACCTCGGCGGTCTTCTTCTTGTCGGCCGACATCGGTTGCGCGACCTTGCAGTTGTCGCGGTAGATCGCGACGGCCTTGAGGCCGAGCTTCCAGCTCTCGACGAACAGCTGCTCGACCTCCTCGACCGTGACGTGCTCGGGCATGTTCACGGTCTTGGAGATCGCGCCCGAGATGAACGGCTGCGCCGCAGCCATCATCCGCACGTGCCCCATGTAGTGGATCGGGGAGTCGCCCATCGCCGTGTCGAACACGGAGTGGTGCTCGGCCCGCAGGTGCGGCGCCTCGGTCACCGAGTTGTGCTCGGCGATGTAGGCGACGATGTCCTCCGTCTGCCCTGCGTCGTAGCCGAGCCGCCCGAGCGCCCGCGGCACGGTCCGATTCACGAACTGCATCGTGCCGCCGCCCACGAGCTTCTTCGTCTTCACGAGCGCGAGCTCCGGCTCGATGCCGGTGGTGTCGCAGTCCATCATCAGGCCGATCGTGCCGGTGGGCGCGAGCACGCTCGCCTGCGCGTTGCGGTAGCCGTGCCGCTCACCCAGCGAGATGGCCTCGTCCCACGACCGCTTTGCCGCGGTGAGCAGCACCTCGGGCACGAGGTCGCCCTCGATCCCGTCGGCCGCCTCGCGATGCTTGCGCATCACCCGCAGCATCGCGTCGGCGTTGGGTTCGTAGCCCTCGAACGGTCCCATCGCGTCGGCCACGAGCGCCGACGTACGGTACCCGTGGCCCGTCATCAGCGCGGTGATCGCGCCGGCCCAGGCCCGGCCGGCGTCCGAGTCGTACGCGAGACCCCTGGCCATCAGCAACGCGCCGAGGTTGGCGTAGCCGAGCCCGAGCTGTCGGTACGCCCGCGCGTTGATCCCGATCTGTTCGGTCGGGTAGCTGGACTCCCCCACCAGGATCTCCTGCGCGGTGAGGACGATCTCGATCGCGTGCTTGAAGTCGGCGACGTCGAAGTTGCCCTCGTCGTCGAGGAACTTCATCAGGTTCAGCGACGCGAGGTTGCAGGCCGAGTTGTCGAGGTGCATGTACTCGCTGCACGGGTTGGATCCGTTGATCCGGCCCGACGCCGGGCACGTGTGCCACTCGTTGATCGTGGTGTCGTACTGCATCCCCGGATCGGCGCACTCCCACGCCGCCTGCGCGACGTCGCGCATCAGATCGCGGGCCCTCATCGTCTCGACGACCTCACCCGTGGTGATGGCCTTCAGCTTCCAGTCCTGGTCCTGCTCGAACGCGCGCATGAACTCGTCCGTCACGCGCACCGAGTTGTTCGCGTTCTGGTACTGCGTCGAGTGACTGTCCTTGCCGTCGAGGTCCATGTCGAAGCCGGCGTCGCGCAGGACCCGCGCTTTGCGCTCCTCGACCGCCTTGCACCAGATGAAGTCGCGGACGTCGGGGTGGTCGACGTTCAGGATCACCATCTTGGCGGCGCGGCGCGTCTTGCCACCCGACTTGATCGTGCCGGCCGAGGCGTCGGCGCCGCGCATGAAGCTCACGGGACCGGAGGCGGTCCCGCCGCCGGCGAGGGACTCCTTCGAGGAACGGATCTTCGACAGGTTGATACCGGAGCCGGAGCCGCCCTTGAAGATCGTGCCTTCCTCGACGTACCAGTTGAGGATCGACGACATGTGGTCCTCCACCGCGAGGATGAAGCACGCGCTGCACTGCTGGGGCGTGTCCGGGACGCCGACGTTGAACCACACCGGCGAGTTGAACGCGGCCTTCTGGTTCACGAGCAGGTGGCTGAGCTCGTTGGCGAAGGTCTCGGCGTCCTTCGTCGAGGCGAAGTACCCGTTCTTTTGCCCCCAGCCGCGGATCGTGTCGACGACGCGCGACACGAGCTGACGCACCGAAGATTCCCGCTCCGGCGTCCCGAGGGTCCCCCGGAAGTACTTCTGCGCGACGATGTTCGTGGCGTTCTGCGACCACGACACGGGGAACTCGACGTTCCGTTGCTCGAACGCGTTGCCCCCCTCCTTGAAGTTGGGGATCACCGCGTCGCGCGTCTCCCATTCGATCTCGTCGAACGGGTGGGTTCCCTCCTTCGAGAAGTGCCGCCGGAACGTGAGGCCATCCCGATCCTTGGCCCGGATCACCTGCACGTCCTGCAGGTCGTCGCTCGTCTTCGCCACCTGCGTCGCCCTCCTCTCGCCTGGGAAGTGCCCTGTGGGAAGGAATCACACCCGTGGAATCACAAGGATGTCATACTGCCCCCGAGGCGGAGCGGTGTCAAGCTCTATTTTCCAACATGTTGGGCCTCCCGCCCACCTCGAACCGCAACATCTTGTGTTCTCGCCCGGGCGGCGCTCATCGGCACGAACCCTAGGCGCCGGCGTCTGTGAAACGCCAGTGGACGGTCGGTGGGAAGCCCGTTCCTGTCGCTCTGGATCGGGTCCTCGGCCGTACGCGTTCGACCGAGGCGGGGCGTGGGCGGGTCCGTGGACCATGGTGGGGTTCGCCCTCAGCCTCGCGTCGACGTGAGGGATCAGGAGGTCGGGCGCCCCTCACCCGACCGAGGCCGCCCGCGCGGCTTCGCCGGCTCGCGCTTGAGCAGCGTGCCGAGCTCCCGCTCGAAGTCCGTGAGCTCCTGGAAGTCCTTGTAGACGCTGGCGAAGCGGATGTAGGCGACCTCATCGACCTTCCGGAGCTGCGACAGCACCTCGATGCCGACGTGCTGCGAGGTCACCTCGGGACCCTTGCGGCGGAGCCGCTCCTCCACCCGGTCCACGAGCTCCTCGACCTGGAACTCCGAGACCGGCCGGTTCTTCGTCGCCTTCAGGACGCCGGCGACGACCTTCTCGCGCCGGAACGGCTCCGTCGAGCCGTCGCGTTTGCGGACCATGAGCCCGACGTCCTCGATCCGCTCGTAGGTCGAGTAGCGCCGCCCGCAGGTGGCGCACTCGCGCCGGCGGCGGATCGCAGATCCGCCGTCGGCCGGGCGTGAGTCGACGACCCGGTCGTCGTCCGCGCCGCACCATGGGCATCTCATGTCGGGGTCGGCCACAAGATGTGGTGGCCGCGGGCAACGTACCCGCACGATGTGGTGTGGTCAACCTGGGGGCGCCACGGGCTCAGCCGAATGCCGGGATGGCCAGCTGCTGGCCGGGGACCAGCGCCCCCGCGTCGACGTCGTTGGCGGCGGCGATCGCGTCGACGACGATCCGAGGGTCGATCGACGGCTCGGCGCGCCGGGCGACGGCCCAGAGGGTGTCTCCCGGCCGCACGACGTACGTCCGGGGGTCGGACGAGCCGCCCCCGCCCACGCCCATCGCATCCGCGACGGGACCCGTCAGGATGCCCACGATCGCCGCGAGCAGGAGGACGGCCGCGACCCTGCGGCGTCGAACGCGTGTTCGAGCCATGTCCGCATCGTGTCCGAACGCGCGTTCGATGTCAAGCGAGGAACCGAACATATGTTTGCATCTCCTCGTCTCCGGTGCTACCGTCCCGTCGGTCCCTCGACGTGAACGGCCCCGACCGGAACGGGAGGCTACGCACCGTGTCTGACATCACCGCCCGGCAGCAGCGGATCCTCGAGTTCATCGAGCGGACGGTTCGGGAGCGCGGTTACCCCCCGACCGTCCGGGAGATCGGCGACGCCGTGGGCCTCACGTCCTCGTCTTCGGTCCACGCGCAGCTCGCCAACCTCGAACGCAAGGGGCTGCTGACGAAGGACCCGACGAAACCTCGGGCGATGACGCTCGCCGACGAGCGGCGGGCCGAGGGTGTCCCGGTGCCCCTCCTCGGCCGGATCGCGGCCGGCGAACCGGTCCTGGCCGAGGAGCACGTGGAAGACCGGATCATGGTGCCCGCGGAGTTCGTCCGGGGCGAGGGTCACTTCGCGCTCCGGGTGGCCGGCGAGTCGATGATCGGCGCCGGCATCCTCGACGGCGACGTGGTCGTCGTTCGGAGCCAGCGCTCGGCCACCGACGGGGACATCGTCGCCGCGCTGCTCCCCGGTCCGGCGGAGGACGAGGCCACCGTGAAGCGGCTCGGCCACGACGGGGCTCGGGTGATGCTCATCCCCGAGAATCCGTCCCTGGAGCCGTTCGAGATGCTCGACGGCCGCATCCTGGGCAAGGTCGTGGCCGTGCTCCGCAAGCTCTGACTCCGGCTAAGCTCCTGCCTCCGAACCGGAGGGGGCGATCGATGTCGACGCAGGCGGGCACGAACCTCGAGGGTCAGATCCGGTCGCAGCCGGACGAGCTGTCCCGCCTGCTGACCTCCGAGGGCGCCCGGGAGCAGGTCCACGCCGCGGCCGAGGGACTCCGGCGCGCGCGGCGGATCTGGCTCGTCGGCACGGGCACGAGCCACCATGCTGCGATCCTGGGCGCCGGGATGCTCCAGGACGCCGGGCGATCGGCCGTGGCCGTCTCCTCGATGCGCTTCGTCGTCTGGGCGCCGATCGTGGGACCGGACGACACGATCGTCGTGATCACCCACACCGGGGAGACCGCGTACGCGCTGGCCGCTCGGGCGCTCGCGACCACCGCCGGCGTCCACGTCGTCACGATCACGAAACGCGGCGCGGCGTTCCCCCACGCCGTCGAGACGTGCCCGAAGGAGACGGCCGAGACCTACACCGTGAGCTACACGACCGCGCTCCTGACGCTCGCCCTGATCGCGAAGGAGATGGGCGCCGATTCGATCACCGACGACACGCTCGCCCTCGTCCCGGCCGCGGTCGCGAGCGCGATCGAGTCGCCGGGGACGGAGGCGATCGCCGCCCCCGAGCGCGTCCTCGTGATCGCCGGGGCCGGGCCGGCGGCCACCACGGCCAGAGAGGGCGCCCTGAAGGTCCGCGAAGGGGCGCGGATGCTGGCCGAGGGATACGACGCCGAGTTCCTCCTCCACGGCTCGGCCGTCCCGCTCGATCCTCGCGACGCGATCTTGGCGCTGACGACTCCCGACACGGACGGGTTCGTGCAAGCCGTCGCTGCCGCGGGCGCCGCCGAGGGGATCCGCGTGCATCAGCTGGCCGAGCCCGCGCCGCTCCCGATGCTGCTGGCGCAGATCCCGCTCACCGTGCGCCTCCAGCTCCTTGCGCTGCGCTTCGCGCTCGAGCGCGGCCAGGACCCGGACACCGTGATCACGGGGAACTGGGCGGACGAACGTCTCTGGCTGCACGGCCGACCCGACCTCTAGCCGGGATCAGCCGTCCGGGACCCGGAACCCCCTGACCGCGGAGAGCACGCGGAGCCCGACCTTCGCGCGCACGATCGTCCCGTCGGTGTCGGTCTCGGTCGACAGCACCTCGGCCTCCCGGTAGAGCATCGCGGTCACGTTCTCCCGCCCGAACGGCACCAGGAGCGTCACGTCCACCGGAGGCCGCGGGATCCGTGCCGCGATCTCCCCGCGAAGCTCATCCGCGCCCTCCCCCGTCAGCGCGGAGACGGAGACCGAGCCCGGGAAGCGTCCCGCGAGCCGCGCTCGGGCGGAACCGGGCAGGCGATCGATCTTGTTGAGCACGAGGACCTCGGGGATCTCGCCCGCCCCGATCTCACCCAGCACCCGGCGGACCGCGTCGACCTGATCGTCGAGCGCCGCGGACGTCGCGTCCGCGACGTGGACGATCAGGTCCGACAGGGTCACCTCTTCGAGGGTGGAGCGGAACGCCTCGACGAGGTCATGCGGAAGCTTCCCGACGAAGCCGACGGTGTCGGAGATCACCGCTCGCCGCCGACCCGGCAGCTCGATCCGACGGGTCGTTGGATCGAGCGTCGCGAACAGCTGGTCCGCGACGATCACCTCGGCGCCCGTCAAACGCATCATCAGCGTCGACTTGCCGGCGTTCGTGTATCCGGCGATCGCGACCTGGGGGATCTCGGAATCCTGGCGGCGCGAGCGCTTCACGTCCCGCGTCTTCGCGAGCGTCTTCATGTCCCGGCGGAGCTTCGCGATCCGCCGGCGGATGTGCTGCCGGTCGACCTCCATCTTCGTCTCGCCGGGCCCGCGGGTGCCGATCCCGCCGCCCAGCCGGCTCATCGCCTCGCCCCAGCCGCGCAGGCGCGGGAGGAGGTAGTTCAGCTGCGCGAGCTCGACCTGCGCCTTACCCTCCCGGCTGCGCGCGTGCAGCGCGAAGATGTCCAGGATCAGCGCCGTCCGATCGATCACCTTCACGCCGAGCCGCTCCTCGAGGCTCCGCAGCTGCCCCGGCGTCAGCTCCTGGTCGAGGATCACCGACTCCGCGTCGAGGTTGTGGACGGTCCGATGCACCTCGTCCAGCTTGCCCCGGCCGATGAACGTGCTCGGGTCCGGCTCGCGTCGGCTCTGCACGATCCGGGAGACGGCGTCGGCGCCGGCGGACTCCGCGAGCGCCGCCAGCTCGTCGAGGTCGTCGTCGGTGATCCCCGGGCCGACGCCGACGAGGACCGCCCGCTCGCGGGTCGCGGGCTGCCACGTCGCGGACAGGGGCGACTCGAGGATCGCGCGATCCCTCCCCCGGTCCTGCTTGCGGGTGCGCCGCGGGCGCTCGCGTTCCGGCATCCCGTCCTAGGAGCCCACCGAGGAGCCGAACTCGCGGAGGATCTCGTTCAGCTGCAGCTTGGACTCGGTCGCCTCGCTCCGGTACCCGATGATCAGCCCCGCTGGCAGACCGTACGTGCCGGCGGCGAACCCGCGCGAGCGCGAGCCGGGCACCACGATCGCGCCGGCGGGGACCTCGCCACGGTGGTCCACGGGGCGCTCGCCGGTCACGTCGATCACGGGCGTGTTCCCCGTGAGCACGAGACCGGCGCCGAGCACCGCGCGGGCGCCCACGCGCACACCCTCGACCACGATGCACCTCGAGCCGACGAACGCGCCATCCTCGACGATCACGGGATCCGCCTGGACGGGCTCCAGGACGCCGCCGATCCCGACGCCCCCGGAGAGGTGCACGTCCGCCCCGATCTGGGCGCACGAGCCGACGGTCGCCCACGTGTCGACGAGCGTGCCGGGGCCGACCCACGCCCCGATGTTGACGTAGCTCGGCATCAGGACGACGCCCGGCGAGAGGAACGCGCCGTAGCGCGCGGTCGCCGGCGGCACGACGCGGACGCCGCTCTCCCGGTAGCCGCGCTTCAGCGGGAGGAGGTCCCGGTACTCGAACGGGCCCACCTCGGTCGTCTCGAGGTCGCGGACACGGAAGTAGAGCAGGACGGCCTTCTTCGCCCACTCGTTCAGCTTCCACCCGTCGCCGTCGGGCTCGGCGACCCGCAGCTCTCCGCGGTCGAGCAGCCCGATCGCGGCCTCGACGGCCTCGCGGTCGAGGCTCGCGGGCTCCGACCAGGACCGGTCGACGCGCTCCGCGAGCTCGGTCACGTCCACGCTCACGACGTCCTCCCGAGCGCGCGGTCGAGCGCGTCGGCCGCACGCTCGCAGTCCTCGAGGGTCGGGACCGTCGCCAGGCGCACGTAGCCCTCGCCGTCGGGGCCGAAGAACGGGCCGGGGGCCACGATGAGGTCGGCGTCCTCGAGCAGCCGCAGGGACCAGTCGAGCGAGGTGAGGCCCGCCGGCACCGCGACCCACAGGTAGAACGTGGCCGCGCTCCCGGCCACGCGGACGCGATGGGAGGACAGGACGTCGAGGAACGGCTTCCGCTTGCGCCCGTAGGCCGCTCGCATCTCCTCGACGTGCGTCTCGTCGCTCCACGCCGCCACGGCAGCATGCTGGACGAACTCCTGCGGGGTGAGGCCGCTCGACGGCCGTAGGCTGCGCATCGCCGCGATCAGCTCCGGGTCGCCCGCCACGAACCCCGATCGGTAGCCGGTCATCGACGAACGCTTGCTCAGGGTGTGGAACGCCAGGACGTTCGTGAGGTCGCCGGCCTGCAGGACCGACGCCGGCGGCTCGCCCTCGAACCAGAGCTCGCAGTACGCCTCGTCGGACGCGAGCACGACGTCGTGGGCTCGGCAGCGGTCGGC
>DASUPO010000015.1:0-2447 GCA_036281075.1 Actinomycetota bacterium
GGTGATCAGGTCGGCGCCGAGCGCGCGGACGCGTTCGAGCGCGTCGTCGGACGGGTCCGTGTCCCTGATGCCGGCGAGCCCTTTCAAGATCTCGGCGAGCGGCCAGTACGTGACGCCGTCGCCGTAGGGAAGGCAGCGACCTCTGACGATCGTCGTCGCGGTGTCCTGTGCTTCAGCCCACGCCACGAACTCGGCTGTGAGCCGGCTCTTGCCGACCCCGGGGTCGCCGTAGATCGTGACGAGATTCGGCCTGCTCTCCGCGACCGAACGGTGGAGGAGGCTCCGAAGCAGCTCGAGCTCGGTGTCCCGGCCCACCATGGGCGCGTAGAGCCCTGGAACGCCTCGCTCCGGCGCGGCCGGAGGTTCCGGCGCGACCTCTTCGATGAGCACCGCGGGCACCGGGCGTTCCCGGCCCCGGAGCTCCCGATCGCCGAGCTCGCGGAAGCGGAACCCCCGGGCCGCCCGCGCCGTGCGTTCGGCCACCACGATCTGTCCGGGTTCGGCGCCCTGCTCGAGGCGGGCGGCCGCGTTCACGGCGTCGCCCGTCACCATCGGCTCCCCGGGATCGGCGTTCGTCGCCGCGAGGACCTCGCCCGTGTTCACGCCGGTGCGGATCTCGAGGGCGACGCCGAACCGCGCCAGCAGGTCCTCGTTCACCTCTGCGAGCCGCCGGCGCATGCGGAGCGCGGCGCGCAGGGCCCGGGCCGGGTCGTCCTCGTGCGCCACCGGGACGCCGAACGCCGCCATCACGGCGTCGCCGATGAACTTCTCGACGGTTCCGCCCTCGGCCTCGATCTCCGCGCGCATCGCACCGAAGTAGGTCCCCATGAGTTCCTGGAGCCGTTCGGGGTCGAGGCGTTCGCCCAGACCGGTGGACCCCGTCACGTCGGCGAACACGATCGTGACGATCCGCCGCTCCTGTCCCGCTGGGGCAGCCTCGTCGGCAGCGATCGGCGTGCCGCAGGCCGGACAGAACCGGGCCTCGGCCGGGATCTCGGCGCCGCACACCGGGCAGGCGGGGACGAGCGAGGAGCCGCACGAGACGCAGAACCGCGCGCCGTCGGGGTTCTGCGTACCGCAGTTCGCGCAGGTCGTCACGGCGGCGAGTCTATCGAGCGCCCACGACGGCACTCCGGGGATCGCGAGCCCGTAGACTCCCGCGCATGAACGTGCCCGAGAAGCCGAGCATCGATGGGCTCGAGGCCACGTGGGGAAAGCGGTGGGAGGCCGACGGGCTCTACCGGTTCGACCGGTCGAAGACGCGGCCGGAGGTCTACGCCATCGACACGCCGCCGCCGACGGTCTCGGGGTCGCTGCACGTCGGCCACGTGCTGTCGTTCACGCAGACCGACCTGATCGCACGCTACCAGCGGATGCGCGGCGCCGAGGTCTTCTACCCGCTCGGCTGGGACGACAACGGTCTCGCGACCGAACGCCGGGTCCAGAACTACTTCGGGGTGCGGTGCGATCCCTCGCTGCCGCACGACCCCGCCTTCGACCCCTCGAGCCTCGAACCCGGGGGTGACGGGGAGCCGATCGCGATCGACCGCGCGAACTTCGTCGAGCTCTGCCATCGGCTCACGGTGGAGGACGAGAAGGCGTTCGAGGACCTGTTCCGCCGGGTCGCCCTGTCGGTCGACTGGGGATACACGTACACGACGATCGGTACCCGTTCGCGCCGGGTGTCGCAGCGGTCGTTCCTCCGCCTGCTCGAGCGCGGACTCGCGTACACGGCCGAGGCGCCGACGATGTGGGACGTCGACTTCCGGACCGCCGTCGCCCAGGCCGAGATCGAGGATCGCGAGATCGACGGGCTCTACTACCGGGTCCGGTTCGACCGCGCCGACGGCGCCGGGAACGTGGAGATCGAGACGTCGCGACCCGAGCTGATCCCCGCGTGCGTCGCCCTCGTCGCGAACCCCTCGGACGAACGGTACCGGCAGCTCGTCGGGAGCACGGTCGTGACGCCGCTGTTCGGCGCGGAGATCCCGATCGTCGCCCACGAGCTCGCGGACCCCGACAAGGGGACCGGGATCGCGATGATCTGCACGTTCGGCGACGTCACCGACGTGACCTGGTGGCGCGAACTCAGGCTGCCGACGCGCGTCGTCGTCGGTCGCGACGGCAGGATCGCGGCCTCGCGGTGGGGCGAGCCGGGATGGGAGAGCCGCGACGTCGAGGCAGCCCGGGCGGCGCACGGCGAGCTCGCCGGCCTGCCGACGAAGCGGGCGCGAACGCGGATCGCCGAGCTCCTCCGCGAAGCCGGGCGCCTCGTCGGCGAGCCGACGCCGGTCCGTCACGTCGTGAAGTTCTACGAGAAGGGCGAGCGTCCGCTCGAGATCGTCTCCAGCCGCCAGTGGTTCGTGAAGACGATCGAGTTCCGGGAACGGTTGCTCGAACGCGGACGCCAGCTCCGATGGCATCCCGGATACATGGGTGCCCGCTAC
>DASUPO010000016.1:0-2347 GCA_036281075.1 Actinomycetota bacterium
GACGGGCTGGAGAAGATCAGGGACCGATCGTGATCACGATCCGACCCACGGCGGCGCCTTCCTCGAGGTAGCGGAGCGCGGCCGGGACCTCGCGCAGCGGGAACGTGCGATCGACGACGGGCGCGAAGCGCCCGGCGTCGATCAACGCCTTGACGACCCGGAGGCGATCGCCGGGGTCGGTCGCACCCCGGAGACCCGTCAGGTGCCGGTCGAACGGCGATCGCGCCAGCAGCTTCAGGAATCGCCCTAAGCTGCCGATCCACCGCCGACCGAACCGTCCGTAGTGGTCGTGGCCGATCATCACGTACGTGCCCTCGGGGGTGAGCGCTCCTCGGACCTCCGAGTACGGACGGATCGCCGCGACGTCGAGGACCAGGTCGTAGCGCGCGTCCGTTCCCGCGAAGTCCTCGCGCGTGTGGTCGATCACGGCGTCCGCCCCGATCGAGCGGACGGCGTCCAACTTCTCGGGAGCGTCGACGCCGGTCACCTCGGCACCCCACGCCTTCGCGAGCTGCACGGCCGCCGTGCCCACGCCGCCGCCGGCGCCCACGATCACGACCCGTTGCCCGGCCTGGATCCGCCCCTCGTCACGGAGACCCTGGACCGCGATCTTCGCGGCGTTCGGGACGGCTCCGGCCTGCTCGAACGTGAGCGTGGCGGGCTTGGGCTCGAGCACGTCCTCGTGCGCGACCGCGAGCTCCGCGTACGCGCCGCCGTTGCGCCAGAGGTTGGCGAGCAGCGTCTCGCCGAACACCTCGTCGCCCGGACGGAACCGCGTGACGCCCGGACCGACGGCCTCGACGACGCCGGCGAGATCGGTCCCCGGGACCCGGTACTTGGGTCGGCGCACCCCCGAGCCCATGAACCGGAGCGCGTAGGGCACCCCGTGCACGGCGTGCCAGACGTCCGGGTGGACGGAGGAGGCGCGGACGCGGACGAGCACTTCGTGCTCGCCCGCGACCGGCGCCTCGATCTCCTGAAGGCGCAGGAGATCGGGCGACCCGTACTCGTCCTGGACGATCGCCTGCATCGGTGGACGACACTGCAACACGAGGGCGCCCGGGTGTCGACCGTGATGCGGGTCCGGCCGACCCATCCTCGGGACTCGTACGGTGAACCGGTGGGAGACGGCTCATCGCGACGTTCGCGCTGATCCACGGCGCCGGAGACGGCGGTTGGTACTGGCACCTGGTGGAGGCCGAGCTGCGGCGACGAGGGCACGACGTCGTCGCGCCGGATCTCCCGGCGGGTGACGACGCCGCCCTGTTGTCGACGTACGCGGACACCGTGCTCGACGCGCTCGGTGATCGACCGGAGCCGGTCGTGGTCGCCCAGTCGTTCGGCGGGTTCACGGCGCCACTGGTCTGCGACCGCACGCCGAGCCGGCTCCTCGTTCTCGTGGCGGGGATGATCCCGTCCCCCGGCGAGGCGCCGGATGACTGGTGGGAAGCCACCGGGTACGAGGTGCGCGAGCACACCGACGACGTCATCGCCACCTACTACCACGACGTCCCCCGCGAGCTGGCGGAGGAGGCCCTCCGGCGCGAGCGCGATCATCCCTCCGCCGCGTCGATGCGAGAGCCGTGGCCGCTCTCCTCCTGGCCGGACGTCCCGACACGGGTCCTCCTCTGCCGGGACGATCGCTTCTTCCCGGCTCCGTTCATGCGCCGGGTGGCAGGGGAGCGCCTCGGGATCGTTCCCGAGGAGATCGACGGAGGCCATTGCGTCGCCCTGAGCCGTCCGGTCGAGCTCGCGGACCGGCTCGAGGCGTACCTGGTTCCATCCCACGGCGCGTGAAGGAGGGTTCCCGATGGCAGCCGATCCCTCCGACGATCCACCTCCGGCTGTTCGGCGGATCGCGAGGAACTAGGGTCGCCTCATGGACGCAGCCACGATCTGGAAGGTCCTGCACATCTTCGCGATGTTCCTCGCGGTCTCGATCTTCGTCGGGCAGGGCATGCTCTCCGGCGCGGTCGCTCGTTCGGGCGACGTCATCGCCGTCCGACGCGCGCTTGCGGCCGAGGACCGGTTCGTCCCGATCGGCGGCGCGGCGTACGTGCTCGGGATCGCGTTCGGGTTCCTCACCGCGATCACGGCGGACTTCGACCTGACGCAGACGTGGCTGCTGATCGCGTACGCCCTCGCCCTGTTCATCCTGGTGAACGGCCTGACCTATCACCGGCGGCAGGCCGAGAAGCTCAAAGCCGCGGCGGAGACGAGCGCGGACGACCGGCCCTCCGACGAGCTCCGCGCGATCGCCGGCGCGCCGAGCGTCGCGGCCATGAACGCGCTCGACGGCCTGGCGTGGCTCGCGATCATCTACGTGATGGTCGCGAAGCCGTTCAGC
>DASUPO010000017.1:0-7144 GCA_036281075.1 Actinomycetota bacterium
GCCGACCTCCAAGCCTTCTCGAACGACGGAGGCGTGCGGATCTTCGCCAACGTCATCGACGGGAACCTGCAGTGCAAGTCGAACTCGCCGCCACCGACAGGCGGGGACAACGTGGTCCAAGGGAACAAGGAAGATCAGTGCCGGACCCTGTGACCAGGCTCGTGGAATCCGCCTCGGCCGACCTAGCCATGCTGATCGCGATGGCCGACACCGACGAGGTCGTCCGGCTGCGGCTGCTCCGCGCGATCCGGGACCTCGGGGGCCTAGTCCTCGGCTCAGGCGACATTCGCGAACACTCGCGCACCCGAGCGGGGTTACGCTTCGCTCAGTGACCGGCCTCGGTGACCTCGAACATCGCGCGGCGTACGGGCCACCGAGACTTGCCTGGCGAGGGGCACCCAGCGCGGCGGATCAATCGTCGAAAGTATGAGTTCGCATGAAGCGCATCCTGCTCGGACCGGGAGTTGCCGTCCTCGCCGTTGCCATTCTCGCGGGCGCGTGCACGGCGTCCACGCCCGGTCGTGAGCCTTCCTCGATGCCGAACGTTCCGCCTGCGAGCGAAGCGCCCCAACCGACACTCAAGGGAACGTCGTGGCGGCTCACCTATGTCGATGGCCGGGCCTGGCCGGTCGGAGAGTTGCGGGACGCGACCCTCCGATTCCGTGGCGAGCGGCTGGGTGGCTTCAACAGGTGCAACGAGTACGGCGCACATTGGCGGTTGTCGGGGAATGAGCTCGCGGTGGGTCGCTTCGTCAGCACTTTGATTGGCTGTTCCGGTGATGCAGCCTGGGTCGAGGATCGGTTCCTTCGCATCTTGGCGGCGTCCCCTGTGGTCGCCTTCACGTCGGACGAGCTCCGTCTCGTTGATCCGCGGGGAGTGCTGGTGTTCAGGCCAGCCTGACCCGAAGAGCCGTCATGCCCCTAGACGGTAGGTGGGGTCGTCCGGCTGCGGCTGCTCCGCGCGATCCGCGACCTCGGCGTCTAGAGGGGCCCAGGAGGGATGGCGCTCCGTCCACCAACCCACCGGGCGACAGTTCGGGCAAAGGCCTCAGTCGGCCACCATGTCAGGAGGAATAGCTTGCCATTGGCCTTGCGTCCCTCCACCCACCAGCCGAAATGCCGGCCGCGACGGACGGTCACACTGCGAGTGCTCACGGTCTTCTCAATACCCGGCGGCCCGTGCATCCCACACCCGCAACGTCCCTAAACCCTCGTCCGGCTGCGGTTGCTCCGGGCGATCGGGGACCTCGGCGTCTGAAACCGTGACTGGCAGCAAGACTGGCAGCAAGGCTCACGTCCCGAGGCGGCCGAGTTGCATATGCGCAGGTCAAGTCGTGGGCGCTGAGGGACTCGAACCCCCGGCCTTCGCCTTGTAAGGGCGACGCTCTTCCAGCTGAGCTAAGCGCCCGCACCACCACCATCGGCATGCCCGCACGCTCGGCACACCACCTCGCCAAGGGTGACGGACAAGCGGGTCGAGCCGCAAGCCTCACACCGGTCCAAAACGGCAGCCCAGTCCGGGCGGTCGCGTTGGCAGTCCGGACAGATCAGGACCTGCGTCCTGTCTGCCACCGCCCGCACCCACGGCACGTCACGCTTGTCCGGATCGAAGGTGGGACGATGACAGAGGAAGCAGCCCGGCCGGTCCGACGGCCTCACGTCCCGGAAGGATATCCCTCCGGGACGGTGAGGCCGCGGCCGGCCGGGCCGCGGGTCAGCTCGACGGGCTCGGACCGTCCACATCGAAGCGGAGCGTGCCGGCGGCGAGGTCCACGACGGACTTCGCCTCCTCGTAGTCCTCGACGATCCCGCGGGTGTCGGTCGTGTGCACGACGAGCGTCGTCTCGGGGTCGAGCTCCACGAGGTACGAGTAGTGGAGCCCGGGCTCCGCGAGCGTGTCGACGAGGGTCTCGTACTCGACACGCACCGCGCGGTGCCCGTCGATCATCAGCTCGTCCTGTTCGACGGTCTGCGCGACCTGCGGGTCGAGCAGCCGCTCGAGCTCGCCGTTGAGCGGACCGACCACCGCGACCTCCAGCGGGTATCCCCAGCCCTCGGGCACGACGTTGCCCTCGGGACCGAAGGGATCGGGCGAGAACCACATGCAGGCGTTCGCCGGATCCGCGTCTCCGTTGAAGACGTTCGTCGTGTGCAGATCGCCCGGGTGGCCGATCGAGTAGCCGATGACATCGTTCGTGCACCGAACGAAGCCGGCCGGCAGCGGGTCGCCGCCCGGCGGGAGCACCGTCGGCGCCGGCTGGAACGCCCGCCACACCACGACGAACCCCACGACGAATACGGCCGCCGCCACCAGCGCGGTCGCCGCCCGACGTCGCCACTCCGAACCATCCTTGCGGAATGCCACAACTGTTCCGTCCATCTCGGGTCCCTCCTCGTCAGCTCGTGCCACGATCCCCGCCCAGAGATCCGGGGGCGTGGCGGTTTCGATCTCCCTGAGTTGCGCGCGCAGATCAGCCATCGTCGTCTCCCAGCAGGTCGCGAAGTCGGTTGCGGCCGCGGTGGAGGTGCACCGCGACCGTCGAGGAGGACGTCCCGAGGAGCTCCGCGATCTCGCGGATCGGCCTGTCGGCGTAGTAGTGGAGGACGACCGCCGCCCGCTGCTGCGCCGGCAGTCGGCGGAGCGCCTCCGTCACGTGCGCCGCGGGCTCGGGGGGCTCGTACGTCGAGTCGAAGAGCGGCGCGGCCGCGGTCCGCCGGCGCTGGAGCTCCCCTGCCGCGATCCGGAAGGCCGCCCGCCACACCCAGGCGAGCGGGTCCCTGATCGCCTCGCCTCGACGGAGCGCCTGGGCGAACGCCTCCGACTCGGCGTCGGAGGCGATCTCACGATCGCCGCTGAAGGCGACGAGCGCCCACCAGAGACGGTTGCCGTGCTCCCGGTAGAGCTGCTCCAGGTCCCGTCGAGCGTCCACGATGACGTCCTGCATGCCCTCCAGGGGCGGCGATCACCGAGGACATTTACACGCGGGTGGAACCCGCGCTCGAAGGAAGCGCTCGGGGCGGGCGCGACTATCCTCCGGCGCGTGTCCGCCGCCGCTGACCTCGTGATCACGGGCGCCGACGTCTACACGATGGACGCCGCCAGGCGGTGGGCGGACGCGGTCGCGATCCGGGACGACCGCGTCGTCGCGGTCGGCACGGAACGCGACGTGAAGGACCGGTTCCCCGACGCGAGGGAGGTCCTCCACGTTCCCGGCCGAATGGTCCTCCCGGCGTTCCACGACTCCCACGTCCACGCGCCGTTCGCCGGCCGGTATCGGCTCCACGTCTCGCTCCACGATCTCCCGGGCGTCGACGCGTACCGCGATGCCGTGGCGACCTACGCGCGGGAGCACGCGGACGAGCCCTGGATCTTCGGCGGCGGCTGGCTGATGGCCCACTTCCCGGGTGGCGCGCCCACGAAGGACCTCCTCGACGACATCGTCCCCGACCGCCCCGTCTTCCTGATGAACCGGGACGTCCACGGGGCGTGGGTGAACTCCAAGGCGCTGGAGCTCGGCCATGTCACCCGCGAGACGCCGGATCCGCGGGACGGCCGGATCGAACGGGATCCAGCGACGGGCGAGCCCACCGGCACTCTCCACGAGGGGGCCGCGTACTCGTTCGCCGACGAGCATCTCCCGCCGCCGTCCCGCGAGGAGTGGGAGCGCGCGATCCTGCTCGCCCAGGCCCACCTCCACTCCCTCGGCATCGCGGGGTGGCAGGATGCCTGGGTGACCCCGGCGACCGAGGGCGCCTACCGCTCGCTCGCCGAGCGCGGCGCGCTCACCGCCCGTGTCGTCGGGGCGCTCTGGTGGGACCGGAACCGCGGCCTCGACCAGGTCGAGGAGCTCGTCGCGCGCCGCGACCGGGGCTCGGTCGGCACGTTCCACCCGACGTCGGCGAAGATCATGTGCGACGGCGTGCTCGAGAACCACACCGGGGCGCTGCTCCGCCCGTACCGCGACCCGGCGGGGCACGAGACCGACGAGCGGGGCCTCGCGTTCCTCGAGCGCGAACCGCTCTCCGAGGCCGTCACGGCCCTCGACCGCGAAGGGTTCCAGATTCACATGCACGCGATCGGGGACCGCGCCGTTCGGAACGCGCTCGACGCCTGCGAGGCGGCGCGCGAGGAGAACGGCGCGCGCGACGCCCGCCACCACATCGCGCACCTCCAGGTGATCGACCCCGACGACGTGCCGCGGTTCCGCGAGCTCGGCGTCGTCGCGAACTGCCAGCCCTACTGGGCGCAGCACGACCCGCAGATGGACGAGCTCACGATCCCCTACCTGGGCCCCGACCGCGCGCGGCTCCAATACCCGTTCGGCTCGCTCCACTCGGCCGGCGCCACGCTCGCGTTCGGCTCGGACTGGTCCGTCTCGACGGCCAACCCGCTGGAGGAGATCGAGGTGGCGACGCGTCGGGCGGACCCGTCGGCGCGGGACGCGGACGCGTTCCTCCCCGAGCAACGCCTTCCCCTCCACGTGGCCCTCGCCGCCTTCACGAGCGGTTCGTGCTACGTCAACCACGACGACGACGCCGGGAGGATCGAGCAGGGCGCGCGCGCCGACCTCGTCGTGCTCGACCGCAACGTGTTCGACGCCGAGGACGGC
The DNA here is from genome assembly GCA_036281075.1 of Actinomycetota bacterium. Lineage (GTDB taxonomy): Bacteria > Actinomycetota > UBA4738 > UBA4738 > HRBIN12 > JAJNBA01. The sequence goes on from DASUPO010000017.1 coordinate 4,611, forward strand.
ACCGTGGCGGACGCGAGGGTGGAGCACACGATCGTCGCGGGCCGTCCGGTCCCCCGCGCCGCCGACTGAGCGCCGGCGCCGCTCGGTTGCGGGACCCCTGGCCGTTCGGTCAGACTGCCCAGCGGCCGACCGTCTCGAGGGGGGTGAGGGTGCTGTCCGACGCCGAGCAGGGCTCGGTCGAGCTGATCGACGTAACGAAGCGCTTCGCCGACGTGGTCGCCGTTGACAACATCTCGATCGCGGTCCGGCCGGCGGAGTTCCTGTCGCTCCTCGGACCGTCGGGCTGCGGGAAGACCACCACCCTCCGGATGCTGGCCGGGTTCGAGGAGCCCTCGATGGGCATGATCAAGATCTCCGGTCGGGAGGTCCAGGGGGTCCCCCCGCACCGGCGGGACGTGAACACGGTCTTCCAGCACTTCGCTCTGTTCCCCCACATGAGCGTGGCGGAGAACGTCGCCTACGGCCTGCGGCAGAGGAAGGTGGACCGGTCCGAGATCGCGCGACGGGTCGGCGAGATCCTCGAGATGGTCAAGATGGCCCCGCTCGCGAACCGTCGGCCGCGCCAGCTCTCGGGTGGCCAGGCCCAGCGGGTCGCCCTGGCCCGCGCCCTCGTGAACCGGCCGAGCCTGCTCCTCCTGGACGAGCCGCTGGGCGCCCTGGACCGCAAGCTCCGAGAGGAGATGCAGATCGAGCTGAAGCTGCTGCAGTCGCAGGTCGGGATCACGTTCATCTTCGTCACCCACGACCAGGGTGAGGCGCTCTCGATGTCGGACCGGATCGCGGTGATGCTCGACGGCCACGTGGAGCAGCTCGCCGATCCGGACACGATCTACGACCACCCGGAGTCGGCGTTCGTCGCCGGATTCATCGGGCAGCAGAACTTCTTCGACGGGACGGCTCGGGAGAACGGCACCGTCGTAGAAGGAGATGGATGGACGATCCGCACGTCGAACCCGTCGCGCGATGCCGTCGACGGCCGCACTGCCCTGGCCGCGATCCGGCCGGAGGCGGTGCAGCTGACCGAGGAGCAGCCGCAGAATCCGGCGAACTCGGTCCGCGGGACCTTGGCCGGCATCTCGCACCTGGGCGACGCGATCCAGTTCGTCGTCCTCACGCCGGGACAGAAGGAGATCCTCTGCCGCCTGCCTCGGCCGAGGGCTCCGAAGTTGTCGGTCGGCGGCGACGTCTGGTGCACGTGGACGCCCGACCTCGTCCACGTGTTCGACGCCGGGCAGGCGGACGTCGTGTTGGCGGATCCGGCGGCCGCCGGAGCCACCGGAACCGAGGGATGAAAGGGGTGCGTGCATGACCGACGAGATGGATGGCGTGAAAGTCCTCGCCTCACGGGCGACCGCCCAGCGGATCACGAGGCGTCACTTCCTGGCCGGTTCGACCGTCGCGATGTTCTCGAGCAGCGTGCTGCTGGCAGCGTGCGGAGACGACACCGAGCCGAGCGGTGGAGGCGGCGGCGGCGGTGCGGGAACGGGCGAGGTCGAGGACCAGCTGAACTTCTTCCACTGGGCCGAGTACGACGATCCCGAGGTGTTCAAGGACTTCGAGCAGGAGTTCGGCGCCACCACGAAGATCGACATCTACGCGTCCAACGAGGAGGCGATCGCCAAGCTCGAGGCGTCCGCGGGGACGAGCGGCTACGACATCGTCGTACCGACCGGCGTGTACATCCCGCAGATGGTGGCCCTGGATCTGCTCGAGGAGGTCAACCTCGACGCGATCCCCAATTTCGAGAACATCGACGAGATCTACCGGGACCAGCCCTGGGACCCGGGGAACAAGTACTCCGTCTGCAAGGACTGGGGATCGACGGGGTGGATCTATGACAAGACCCAGGTGACGAGCGAGATCAACACCTGGAACGACTTCCTCGCGGTCGCCGAGGGCGAGGCGAGCGGGAAAACGTCGGTCCTGGACACGCCGGGCAACCTGACCGGCATCTGGTTCTGGGCCAACGGGATCGACTGGACGACGACCGATCCGGCCCACCTCGACGCCTGCGAGGATTACATCGTCAACACGCTGGCCCCGCACGTCAAGGCCTACGACTCGTACCCGGGGATCGCGCTCACCGAGGGCAAGTACGCGCTCTCGCACGCCTGGAACGGGGACGCCCGCCAGGGACTGCTCTCCACCGACGACCCGGATCGGTACCAGTGGGGCCTGGGCGCGCCGGTCACCGAGCTGTGGATGGACACCTGGTGCATCGTGAAGGGCGCGCAGAACGTGAACGCCGCCCACGCGTGGATCAACTTCATCTGCGACCCGGAGGTCTCCCTGAAGGATCTCGCGTACCACGGGTACAACACCGGGATCACGGGCGTGCAGGAAGAGGCGGAGGCTGCCGGGCTCGAGTTCCTCGACTTGATCTTCTTCGACGACGCGCAGGTCGAGACGATGGACGCCGGCGCCGTCAACGAGGCCCAGGGTCGCCTCGTGGAGATCTGGAACAAGGCGAAGGCCGCCTCGGGAGCCTGATCCGCCGGTGGCGGAGGCTGCGACCGGGGGCGTGGGGGGGGGGG
>DASUPO010000018.1:0-13158 GCA_036281075.1 Actinomycetota bacterium
GCCGCGAAGCGGCGCCGCGCCCCCGCTCGCTGCCTATGCGGAGTGGAACGAGTTGCCCGTCTCCAGCAGGGTCTTGAGGTCGCTCAGGACCTCGGCCCAGCCGCCGCCGGCGCCGATGCTCTCCATGTCGCCGCCGACGAACGTGGCGAGCTTCGGTGCGCCTTCGAGCTCGTGCGTGAGCGTGAGCTTGCTGACGCCGGGGCGGGTCTCGTCGATCTCGTACGTGAGGCGCGTGAAGCCCTCCTCGGTGGTCTCGGGATCCATCAGCATCCGCCAGGTCTGCACCAGGCGGTGCGGCGGGTCCGATTCGATCACCTCGCCGTCGACGATCACGTCGGGCGTCGGGCTCCCGCCCATCTCTGCTCGCGCCTGCTTCATCTCCTCGCTCGAGAACGCCCGATAGGTTCCGCCCGGGCGCAGGTCGTAATCCACCCGCCCGCCGTACCCGTAGCGCTCGCTCCACTCGGGCTTCGTGATCGCGTCCCAGATCGCCTGGGGCGTGGCCCTGATGTACACGCGATAGACCTGCGTCGTGACCCTCGTCTCCGTGTCGGTCGTCATGCCGTGCCCTCCTCCAGCTCGTGCTTCAGGTCGGCCAGCGCCGAGACCTGACGCTCCCGGTACTTGTCGATCCATCGGTCGTGGATCAGCCGGATCGGGACGGGATTCAGGAAGTGGAGCTTCTCCCGGCCGGATCGGCGGGTGACCACGAGATCGGCGTCCTCCAGGACCCGCAGGTGCTTCATGACCCCGAACCGCGTCATCTCCAGCCCGAACTCGAGGTCGGTGAGCGTACGGCCGTCACGCTCGAAGAGCCGGTCGAGCAGGAGGCGGCGGGTGGGGTCCGCGAGCGCCTTGAAGACCCGGTCGTCGTCGGTCACAGGACGAAGATAGGTGACTAAACGGTCACATGTCAAGCCGAGTCCGCGATCAGGTCGCCTGTGAGCAGCTCCAACAGCAGCCCGTCGTGCCACGTGCCGTCCGGACCCCGCTCGTACTCGCGCAGCACGCCGACGGGACGGAACCCGACCTTCTCGTAGGCCCGGATCGCGGCGGCGTTCGAGGCCGCCGGATCGATCGTGATCCGGTGGTGCCCCCGCTCCTCGAGGAGGTACCGGGCGAGCAACCGCACCGCCTCCGACCCGATCCCCTCGCCGTGCCGTGACGCCGTGAGATAGACGTCGATGTTCGCGTGCCGGTACATCGGGTCCTCTTCCTCGCCGAACTGGACGGCGCCCACGACTTCGCCGTCGACCTCGATCGCGAGCGAGCACTCGTCGGCGACGAACTCGTCCATCTCGCCGGGCTCGAGGTCGCTCCACCAGCGGCGGACCTCGGGCTCGTTGCGGATCGGCGCGAGCAGCGCGGCGTCGGCCGGCGTCGTGGACCGGAGGGTGACGCGGGAGCCCGTGAGTCGGAGCGCGGTCACGGTTCGATGTTCTGGTTGAGGCGGAACACGTTGTCGGGATCGAATGCCCGCTTCAGCGTCAGGAGCCGCTCGTACTTCTCGTCGCCGTACACGCCCCGGACGATGCCGGGGCCCGTCTCGATCACGTCGTTCACGTAGTGACCGGCCGCGGTGAACGGCTCGAGGGCGGCCATCGTCGTGCGGCCCCAGTCCACCATCGCCTCGTCCTCCGCGGCGTCGTCCCACTCCGCCTCGACTCCGATCCAGAACGCCGCCTCCCGGCCCGTGAAGGCCATCGCGCCCTCGGGCACGCGCGAGATCGCGCCGCCGTGCGCCCAGAGCGTGACCGCGCCGCGGGGCGTCGACGCGTGCGCGACCGCCGCATCCACGAAGGCGTCCGACAGCTCGGCCAGGAACGCGCCCTTCATGTAGAAGCGCTTGCCCCACCCCATGTCCTCGTCCCCGGACGTCTGCAGCCGGACGTAGGACACCTGCCGGAACGTGTCGAGGAGTGGTTGGGTGTCTCGGAGCGGTCGCAGCACGGCCGCAGCCTCGTCGACCGCCCCGGAATGCGTCGCGCCGACGAAGACGACCGGACGACCAGCGAGATCCTCCCCGTCTTCCTCCGTCGCCATCGTCGTCCCGAACGACACCATCACCTCGTCCGGCGCCGTCTCGAGGTACTCCCGCACCCGGGCCGCGATCTCGCGCGCCCGCTCGGCGGGGAAGAGCGCGATCCCTTGGGTGACCTCCGGTCCCATCTCGTGGAGGGTGAAGTCGAAGGACGTGACGACGCCGAAGTTCGCGCCGGCGCCGCGGATCCCCCAGAAGAGCTCGGGTTCCTCGTCCTCGCTCACCGTGAGCACACGATCGTCCGCCGTCACGAGCTCGACGGAGCGGAGGTTGTCGATCGAGAAGCCGAAGTGCCGCTGGAGCCGCCCCATCCCGCCGCCGAGCGTGAGCCCGGCGACGCCCGTGTGCCCGACGACGCCGACGGGACAGACGAGGCCGTGCGCCTGCGCCGCTTCGTCCAGCTGGGACAGGAGCGTGCCGCCGGCGACGCGCGCCGATCGTCGTCCCGGGTCGACCCGCACGTCGCGCAGCGGCGAGAGGTCCAAGACGATCCCGTCGTCGCACGTGGAGAACCCGGCCAGGCTGTGTCCGCCGCATCGCACCGCGAGCGGCAGGTCCTGGTCGCGCGCCAAGCGGACGGTGCGCCGGACGTCGTCGACGTCCGCGCACCGCGCCACGAGAGCGGGGGACCGATCGATCATCCCGTTCCAGACCGCGCGAGCCCGGTCGTAGCCGGCGTCCTCCGGCAACACGACCTCGCCGGAGAACGCGTCACGGAACGCGGCCAACGCTGCGGCTCGAACGATCGCGATCCCCTCTCGCGCGGAGCGCTCAGGATGCCACAGCGTGTCGGCGCACAGACGCGAGGCTCAGACGGATGTCCGCCGCAGTACCAACATCAGCGGAACCAGGATCAGCAGGACGCCGAGGCCGGCGATCAGGAACACGGTCCTCGGACCGACCACGTCCACGAGGAAGCCGCCGGCCGCGAACGCGAGCGCGTGCCCCGCCGGCGCCGCGGTGCCGACGAGGCCGAAGACGCGCCCGAGCATCTCGCGAGGGGCCGCCTGCTGGACCAGGGTGTCCATCGCCACCACCTCCACCGCGTTGCCCACCCCGGCGATCGCCTGGCCGACCGCCACCAGCGCGAGCAACGGCGCGATCCCCGTGAGCACGGCTCCGAGTCCGCTCGCGACCCAGCCCAGGAGGAAGACCGTGCCCGCCGCGGCCGCGGTCCCCTTCCACGTGAGGCCCAGCGAGCCGAGGAGCATCCCGACGCCGTACGCGCCGGTGACGAGGCCGAACGCGAGGGCGCTGCCGCCGAGCGTCTCGCGTACCAGGAACACGAGCGCCACGTCGTCGAGGCCGGCGAACGCGACGCCGAGGAACAGCGCCACGATCAGCGTACGGATGACCCGGTTCCGCCAGGCGAACCGGAGCCCGTCGACGCCGACGGCGAGGAAGCCGCGGGCTTCCTCGCCGTCGGCGGGCGCGCGGAGCTTCGGGAGCCCGAGGAGGAGCAACGCCGAAAGCACGAACGAGAGGGCGTTCGCCGCGAGCGCGCCGCGAGCTCCCAACCACGTGACCAGCAGCCCCCCGAGGACGGGGCCGACCGCCACTCGGACGTTCAGAGACATCCCGATCCAGGCGTTCGCGCGCATCAGCTGCTCCGGCCGGACGAGCGCGGGCAGGGCACTCCGTCCGGCCGGCCCGAACAGCGTGTCGCACGCGGACGCGAGAGCGACGAGCCCGACCAAGGCAGGGAACGACGGATCGAGCCAGGCGATCGTGCCGAAGATCGCGGCCTGGCCGAGGTCGCACGCGATCATCAGCGATCGCTGCTCCACGCGGTCAACGACGACGCCGGCGAGCGGTCCGAGGAAGTGCGGGATCGCCGTCGCGAGCAGGAGCGCGCCGACCGCGGTGCCCGTGCCACGCTCCTCCTGCACCAGCAGGACGAGCGCGATCAGCGCGATCCCGTCGCCGACGTGCGACACGAGCCGGGCGAGGAAGAGCCGACGGAACGGCCGGGACGTCCGGATCGGGTTGTCAACCGGGACGGCGCTCACGGCTCGGACCCCTCGACGTCCGGGGGTGCGGACCTGGGGACCCGGAAGAACAGGGTCGCCACGGTGAACGTCATCGAGTCCTCCGTGGGCCGCTCGAGCGACAGCTCGTCGAGCCGATGGAGGAACGCGTGGAGCGCCTCGGTCGCCGCCTCGACGCCGTCGGCGTCCAGCTCCACCTCGCGGGTCACGCGCGTGTCGAGATCGGTGTCGAGCCGCTCGGTCGACGCGGCGTCCATCCTGCGGACCACCTCGGCGACGTAGGCGCGATCCATCGCGTGGCGCATGCCCATCGGCGTGTCCGGTCCCTCGTCCACCCACATGTCGCGGGGAACCTCGAACAACACCTCGGTGCCGCCGCGACGGCTCCGCTCGCCGACCCGGAACGCGATCCCCCCTCGCTCCAGGGACCGGAGGTGGTACTGGGCCGATCCGAACCGGATCCCCAGGCGTCGCGCGAGCTCCGACGCGGACAGGGGCTCGGTCCGCAGGAGATGCATCATCCGCACGCGCGTGGGGTGGGCCAGCGCCCGCATCGCCCGTAGGCCACTGACCCGCTGCGCACCCGCTCGCTCGGGGCTCTTCGCCGTCGACCTCGGTCCGGCAACCGTCATGGGCTCACCATACAACGACCATTGTAGGGTTGGGCGGAACGATCCGACCGGACGCGCCCATCCCCAACCACCCGCCTGTTCGTGTTGGCTTGACCAAACCCCGACGGGTGCCGCAAGATTCGACAAGCCAGGGGGTGGCCGGACAAGGGGAGGGGAAACGTGCGGCTACGTCGCTCGCTCGCGCTGGTACTCGGTCTGGTACTCGCGCTGATGGTGCAGGGGATCGGACAGTCGGCTGTCAAGGAGGGGGTCGCCAACAAGGGCTCCCTGCGCGAGAGGCACAGCGGTCTGCCGGACGGCTTCGTGCCGGCGGCGGTTCGTTCGCGACAGCTGAATCGCTACTTCGTGGAGATGAAGGCGCCGGCGGCGAGCGACGCCGTCACCGGAACCGCCAGGGCGACACAAGCCGTCGCGAGTGCGAGCGTCGCGGACGCCGCCCTCCGCTCCCAGCGGGAAGCGATCGCACAGGTGCGGAACCTCGGCGGCACCGTCACGTTCCGGTACCGGATCCTCGTGAACGCGTTCTCCGCGAAGATGTCGGCGCAGGCGGCCTCGCAGCTCGCCAAGCGTCCCGACGTCGCGAGGGTCCAGCCCGTCTCGATCGTGCGAAAGACGCTCTCCACGAGCGTCCCGTTCATCGGCGCGACGAAGGTCTGGCAGGACTTCGGTGTCCGCGGCCAGGGCATGCGGGTCGCGATCGTCGACACCGGGATCGACTACACGCACGCGTCCTTCGGCGGTGAGGGGACCGTCCAGGCGTATGAGGCGAACGACCCCACGTTCATCGAGCAGGGCTCCTTCCCCACCGCCAAGGTGATCGGCGGATTCGACTTCGTCGGGGAGAACTACGACGTGCTCGACGCGGACACGTCGAACGACATCCCGCGGCCCGACTTCGATCCGCTCGACGAGGACGGCCACGGCACGCACACCGGGAGCACCGTCGCGGGCATCCGAGTTCCCGGCCAGGTCGGGCGAGGCGTCGCCCCCGCCGCCAGGCTCTTCGCCTACAAGGTCTGGGACGTCGGCAACTCGACCGACGACGTGCTGGTCGCCGCCTACGAGCGGGCCGTCGACCCGAACCAGGACGGCAGCGTGTCGGACGCCGTCGACGTCCTGTCCTTCTCGGGCGGCGTCGACTACGGCACGTTGAACTCGCTCGAGGCGAAGGCGGCGCAGCGCGTGGTGGATCTCGGAACCGTCTTCGTCGCCTCGGCGGGGAACTCCGGGAACCAGCCGGCCGGCGGCTCCGCGTACATCACCGGCACGCCGTCGATCGCACGCGGCGTGATCGGCGTCGCCGCCTCGATCGACCAATTCTTCGCGTTGGATCTGGACGTGAACAGCCCGGCGGGGCTGGAGCTGCCACTCGACGGGCTCGCGGTCCACCAGCCGTGGTCGGCGCCGGTCCCGGAGGGCGGACACACCGCGGATCTCTTCGACGGGCGCGCTGTGGACGCGGATGAGGCCGCGCACTTCTGCGATCCTGTCGCGCCCGGCTCGTTGACCGGCGAGACCGTCGTGGTCTTCCGTGGCACCTGCGCCGTGTCGACGAAGGTGTTCAACGCCCAAACGGCGGGTGCTGTCTTCGTCGTCGTTCGGAATAACGCAGCCGGGGCACCCGTCCCGCTCGCGAGCGGCGGTGAGACGATCACGATCCCGGCAGTCATGATCGGGATGGACGACGCGGACGCGATCCTCGAGGTCCTGAGCCCGAACGCCCCTGCCTCGTTCAACGACGGAACCGTCAATGTCACGATCACGGACACCCTCGTCGAGAACACGAACTTCATCGACGCGATGACGAGCTTCACGTCCGAGGGTCCGGCGCGGCTCACGAGCGACCTGAAGCCCGACATCTCGGCGCCCGGGTCGGCGATCGAGGCGGCGTCCGTCGGCACCGGCAACGAGGCGGCGGCCCTGTCCGGAACCTCGATGGCGGCACCGCACGTTTCCGGCGTCGCCACGCTGCTCCGGCAGCTCCATCCGAAGTGGACACCGGCGCAGATCAAGGGCGCGCTGATGAACCAGGCCAAGCGCAACCTGAAGGACAACCTGCTGAACAGCCCGGTGCCGGCGACCACCATGGGCTCCGGACGGGTGCAGGCGTTCCAATCGGCCCGCGCGGTCTCGGTGGCCTGGCCGGGCAGCTTGTCGTTCGGCTTCGCGCCGACGCCGGACACGTGGTCCGCGGTTCGGACGTTCCGGGTTCGGAACTTCCACAACAAGCCGCATGGCTACACGGTGACCGGCCAGGACCGCTACTCCGACTACGACCCGGCGATGACGAGACTGACGTTCTCGCTGAACGGGACCTCGTTCGCTCCGAGCCGCTCGTTCAACCTGAACGGCGGGCAGAGCCGGCGGGTGTGGGTCCGGCTCAGGATCGATCCCGGCGTCGTGTCCGTCGCCGAGCAGGAGTTCGGCTGGTACTACTTCCTCGGAAACATGGACGGCAGCGTCGTCGTGAGCCAGAGCGGGAACCCGACCGACGTCCTGCGGCTCCCGTGGCACGTCGTACCGCTGACGACGTCCGACGACGCCGTGTCACCGAGCGAACTCGATCTCACGGAGGGACCGGGAGAGCTCGAGCTCATCCCCGGTGGAGCGGGTCAGTCCCATCTCGACCTGTACCACCTGGGCACGACCGACCCGGCCGAGAGCCGTGGCGAAGAGGACATCGTCGCGGTCGGCGCCCGATCCTTCACCGGTGCCTCGATCGACGGAGAGGCCGACGGTGTCCCTCCGGGCGAGGACGAGCTCGGCGGGATCGATTGGCTCACGTTCCTTTCGAGTGGTACCGAGATGGTCGAACCCGTCGAGATCGGCGTGCAGACCTGGAACGTCCACAACATCACCGAGACGCTCGAGGTCGACGTGTTCATCGACGCGGGAGCGGACGGTCAGTTCGCGGATGAGGACCTGCAGGCCGACTACCTGGCCGCGAAGCTTCCGCAACCGGGAGGCGAGGTCTGTCTCTTCGACCTGTCGCTCGCGGACCCGTTCGAGGAGTGCGCCGAGCTGTACTTCCCCGACTACAGCAACTACAACAGCAACCTCGTCGGGGTGGCCGTGAACGCCGAGGCGATCGGACTTTCGGACGGGAGCTCGATGTTCAGCTATCGGGTCGAGGCGTGCACCGGGACGTTCTCCGGCGACGTGCCCGGGTTCATCTGCGATCACGCGGGCGAGATCGACGACGAGACGGGGACCTGGGACCTCGTGTTCGACGCGACGGACCCGGCCCTGCAGATCGAGCCGCTGACGTGTCAGGGGTTCTGGGGTGGGCCGGTCTGCGACGGGGCCAACCCGATCGTGGTGGACGTGGGCTCCGCGGAAGCGGGCGACGACCCGACGATCCTGGCCCTGTTCCCGAACGATCGGCCGCGCCGCTCGCCGGTGCTGGTCGAGACCCAGACGTAGCGGGAACGGTCCCGGCCGCCGTGGGCGGCCCGGGGACGGCCTTCGGCCGTTCCCGGGCCGCTTCATCTCCGGCCGAAGCGAGCCGACCTAGTCGGCCCGCTTCGCCCGGCTCTTGGCGATCGAGCGCGCCACCAGGAGCGCCAGGATCGCGACGAGCTGCGCCCCGAGGATCACGCGGTTCACGTCGACCGCCGGCCGCCAGGTCACGTCGTCGCCCTTCACGATGAACGCACCTGCCGGCTTCGCGTTCACACCGAAGCCCGTCCCGCTCCCGCGGCCGCCCTGGCCCTCGGGACCCTCGCCCGTGCCGCCGCCGGCGCCGCCCTGGACCCGCGCGGCCGGGATCACGGTCACACCCTCTTTCTCGTAGGGCTCCCCGTAGACGCGGCGGACCGTGATCATGTCCTTCGCGTCCTGGATCGTCTTCCCGACGTCCAGCCCGTTGGTGTTCATCACGCACCTCCCCTCGCGTCGGTCACCTCCACGATGTCAGGTCGGACGGCGACCGTCCGGGGGGTCGAGGAGCCCTCGGGACGAGGCCGAGATCGACACCCCGTTCGCCCTCAGTCGTTCCGGCTGAGCTGCGGGATCGCCCGGGCCGCCGCCGAGTCCGACATCAGCTGCGCGAGGCGACGCTCCCGGGTCTCCTCCTTCTTGGCCGACATCACCCACCGGATCGCGGCCTGCCGGTACCAGCGCGGCCTGGCCTCGAAGTCGGCCCACGCCCGCTTCTTCGCACGGAAGCGCCTCTCGTACGCGGGATCCAGCGTCGCCCGGTGACGGTTCTCGTACGAGTAGATCCCCGAGCGGTCCTCGCGTCTCGCCTCGAACGCTCTCCGGCCGGCGGCTCGCATCCGCCGTTGCTTCGTGAGCTCCGCGACCCGCGCGACGTTCACCGTGCTCCACACGCTTCCCCGCCGGCGCGGGGTGAAGCGGATCATGTACCGCTCGTCGTCGATCCGCTTGCGGCGCCCGTCGATCCACCCGTAGCAGAGCGCCTCGTCGACGGACTCCTGCCACGTCATGCTCGGCTTCCCGGTCGCCTTCTTGTGGTAGCCCACCCACAGCTCCGTCGCACTGTCGTGATGTTGCTTCAGCCAGGCTCGGAAGTCCGCCGGCGTCGCGAACGTTGTGGGTTGCATGACGCTCGAGTCTCCCACCGGGCAGGCGGCCGAGCCCGGGTCGGTGCCCGCACCTATGCTGGGCGCCGTGCGGTGCGAGTTCTGCGATCAACCGCTCCCGGACGGCGCGCGGTTCTGTCCCAACTGCGGCACGCCCGTGTCCACGACGCCCGAGACCCAGGAGCGCAAGATGGTCACGGTCCTGTTCGCCGACCTCGTCGACTCCACCGGGCTCGCGCATCGCCTCGACGCGGAGCGCGCGCGCGAGGTCCTGGGTGGGTTCTTCGACGCCGCGAGCGAGGAACTCCGCGCGCTGCGCGGACACCCCGAGAAGTTCATCGGGGACGCCGTGATGGCGGTGTTCGGCCTGCCGAACGTCCAGGAGGACGACGCCGTGCGCGCGGTCCGTGCCGGGCTCGCGATCCGCGATCGGATGCACCGGTTGCGCACGCAGCTCGGCCTCGAGGAGCCGCTCGAGGTCCGCGTGGGGATCGAGTCCGGCGAAGCCGCGTCCGGCGTCGGTCCGACCGGTCAGCTACTCGTGACCGGTCGGGTCGTGAACGCGGCGGCCAGGCTCCAGGCGGCGGCGCAGCCAGGTGAGGTCCTGGTCGGCGGCACGACCCATACGCTCACGAAGGACGCGATGTCCTTCGGGCCGGCGCAGCAGGTGGAGGCGAAGGGATTCGCCGATTCGTTGCCCGCCTATCGCGTGGACGCCCTCACCACGCGCTCGGCCAGGCGGACGATCCCGTTCGTGGGCCGCGCGAACGAGCTCGACATCCTCCGGGGCAGCGTCGCCAGGGTGACGGCGACGGGGACGCCGCTGCTCGTCTCGATCCTCGGCGAGCCGGGGGTCGGGAAGTCGCGATTGGCGGACGAGCTCATCGCCGGCCTCGCACCCGAGATCACGGTCCTCCGCGGGCAGGCGCAGGCCTACGGGGACACCGCGACGTTCGCGCCGGTCACGGCGATCGTGCGCGACCTCGCGGGGATCGACGACGGCATGGCGCCGGAGGAGGTAGGACGACGGCTGCGGGAGCTGGTGGACCGCCCCAGCGACCCGTCGGAGGCGGAGCGCGTCGCGGAGCAGCTCGGCCGGACGTTCGGGCTCGGCCCGCCCAAGCGCGAGCAGTCCGTCTTCGTCCAGGAGGTCCAGCGCGGCTTCCAGTCGCTCGTCGATGGCCTCGCCGCCCGCGGGACGGTGGTGCTGGTGTTCGAGGACGTCCACGGGCTCCGCCCGCCGATGCTCGATCTGATCGAACGCGTCACGAGCTCGGCGGGGGAAGGACCCAACCCGACGCTCTCGATCGCGCTCGGCCGCCCGGAGCTGCTCGACGAGCGACCGGCGTGGGGATCGGGCGCGCTCAACGCCGTGACCCTCCGGCTCGACCCACTCCCCCGGCGGGAGTCCGAGGAGCTCGTGCGCGAGGCGGGCGGCGGCCGGATCGCGGAGCCGGAGGCGATCGAGATCGCGGATCGGACCGGCGGGAACCCGTTCTTCATCGTCGAGACGACCGGCATGGTCCTGCGCGCGCGCCTCGACGGCGCGGCGACCTCGGGCCGCACGCTCCCGCCGACGGTCCAGGCCGTCGTGGCGGCCCGCCTCGACAGCCTCCGGCACCGGCTGCGCGACCTCGCTCGTCGCGCCTCCGTCTTCATCTTCTCGTTCGATCGTGACGAGCTGGCGACGGTCTCGGACGCCGATCCCGACGACCTGCGCGGCCTCGAGGAGGCGGAGATCCTCGTCCGCGAGGACGCCGGTCGGACGCCCAAGTGGCGGTTCCGGCACGAGACGGTCCGCGAGGTCGCCTACGGGAGCCTCCCCAAGCGCGAGCGGCGGAACCTCCACGAACGGGTCGCCGAGGCCCTGCTCGAGTCGGGCCATCACTCGTACGCGGCCGACCACCTGGAGCGGGCGGCGCTCGCGTCGATCGATCTCGATCCCGGGGACCGCTCGCTGCCCGATCGGGCGGTCGATGCCCTGATCCTCGCGGGGGACCGCGCCCGCCGCCGCCTGGAGAGCCGGTCGGCGGTCGACTTCTACGAACGCGCGCTCGCGATGGCCGGCCCCGAGGAGGAGTGGGACGCCCGGGAGGCTCGCGCCCTCGCCGGGACCGGCGAGGCGCACTACTGGCTGGGCGAGTACCCGGCCGCGAGCGACGTCCTGGCGCGCGCCGTGACGTTGGGGGAACGCGTCGACGACGTGTGGACCCTCGCGCTGGCTCTCCGGTACCAGGGGGACATCGCGATCAACGTGGACGGCGACCTCGACCGGGCGGAGAAGCTCCTCGCGGAGTCGATCGCGGCCGCCGGCGAGCTCGACGACGCGTGGGCGATGTCGCGGTCCCTGCTGTTCGCGGGCTGGGTCCCGTGGACGCGCGAGGACTTCGCCGGCGCCGAGAGCCTCTGGCAACGGGCGTTGGAGCTCGCCGACGAGCACGACGATTCCTGGGCGCGCGTGCGCGCGCTGACGGCGCTCTCGATCAACCGGTCCCAGCAGGACGACCTCGACGGAGCGGCGAAGCTGATCGAGCAGGCGCGCGAGCTGGCCGACGAGATGGGCGACCGTTTCAGCGTGGCCGTGACGATGGTCCAGCGGGGCCGGTTGGACGAGGATCTGGGGGACCGTGAGGGCGCGATCGGCCGGTTCGACAGCGCGATCGAGATCTTCAAGGAGCTGGGCGCCCGCTGGGAGATGGCCGACGCGCTCGCCGAGCGAGGGATCTGCCACCGGGACCTCGGACGGCTGGACGAGGGCGAGGCCGACCTGCGGGCCGCGATCCGGATCTCGACCGAGCTGGGGGAGCAGCAGATCGCCGGTTGGGGCGGGCGGGCGCTGGACCGGCTCGCGCAGCTCCGGGCCGAGGGCGCCGGCGAGCGCGTCGCCCGCGGCTGAGCCGAGCAGCGGTCGGACTACAGCAGGGACGACTGACCGCGAACCGGCCGGCGCCCACGCGGACGTGCGCCGCCCGGCATCGCCTCCGCGGGATGCTCCACCAACGCCACGACGCGCTCGGACATGAATCGAGCCGTCCGGACCGTCTTGCCGCCCCTGGTCACCTCGACGACCTCGACCACGCCGCGACCCGTCGTCACCTCGACGCGACGGCCGGCGCGGGAGGCCTCGATCTCGTACGTCTGCACGCCGTTGCCGACGTCGACCACGATCTCCACGCGATCGCCCCTCATAGCGGTCATGATAGGCATCGCCGGCGACGCGCTTCCCAGGGACCCCTTCCGTCGCCTCACGTTTCGGCCCCGTCCCGCGCGGACAAGACCTAGGGCGATCGAGCGAGCGAGGAGGACCGGCCCGTGGAGGTCGTCCACGTCGGGACCAGCGGCTGGCAGTACGACGACTGGCGCGGTGCCTTCTATCCGGACGGCCTGCCGCAGCGGCGGTGGCTCGAGCACTACGCATCCGAGTTCTCGACCGTCGAGGTCAATAACTCGTTCTACCGGCTCCCCGAGCGGGACACGTTCGGGCGCTGGCGCGATCAGACACCGGCCGGCTTCGTCGTCACGGTGAAGGCGAGCCGGTTCATCACGCACCTGAAGCGGCTGAAGGATCCCGAGGAGCCCGTGGCGCTGCTCTGGGATCGGTCGAGCGGGCTGGGCGAGCGGCTCGGACCCGTGCTCTTCCAGCTGCCCCCGCGGTTCCCGGCCGACGTCGGCCGGCTCGGTGGGCTCCTGTCGGCGCTCCCGGACGGCATGCGGCCGGCGTTCGAGTTCCGCGATCCCTCGTGGTACACGGATGAGGTGTTCCTGCTCTTGGACGACGCTCGGGCCGCGCTCGTCTGGCCCGATCGTCCCGGGACGCGTGCGACGTTGCCGGCGCTGGGCGGATGGCTCTACGCGCGGTTCCACCAGGGGACCGAGCACGGCCCCGGGTACCGGCGCGAGAAGCTCCGACGGTGGGCGTCGCGGATCGCGGCGGCGGAAGCCCGCGAGGCGTT
>DASUPO010000019.1:0-6053 GCA_036281075.1 Actinomycetota bacterium
TGCCCATCGTAACAACCACCAGATCCGACCGCAAGAGCCGGTACGGGCCGAGGTAGCCGGCCAGGTACTCGGCCGGTGCCGTCGACGCCGCGACGAGGATCCCGGCGTCCCACGGGACCGGCGGGATCGCCGCCCCGCTCCCCTCGAGGATCACGAGGCCGGGGTTCAGGGAGGCCGCGAGCTCCGCGGCCTCCCGGACGTTGGACTCGTACGGCGCGCCGGCGAGCCCGCCGCCGGCGCGCCGCGCCCCCACGGTGGTCACGCCGGTCGTGATGGCGTCCTCGAGGTAATCCGAGGCCGCATGCTCGCCGGCGCCGACGAGGCTCATGAGGTGAGCGAGGTCGACGGAGCCGGCCGGGGCGAGCGTCGGCTCGGGTGGCCCGCCGCGGCCCATCGCGACGACGACCGGCTCGAGCCCGCGGCGGGCCGCCAGCCGCGCCACGGAGCCCGCGATCGCCGTCTTCCCCGTCCTCTTGCCGGTCCCGATCACGGCGAGCGTGGGAACCGGCAGCGGCGGGCCCTCGTCGGGTGGCTCCAGCCGGAAGTCGGCGCCGAGGTACGGGATCCCGGCGGCCAGCGTGACCGATGCCATCTCCATCCGCTCGCGGTACCCGAGGATCGGCTCGTCGGAGAGGTCGAGGACGACGGCCGGCTCCAGCTCGGCGATCGCCGCCCGCAGCGACGCCATCGGATCCCCCTCGACCACCGACACCGGCACGCCCAGGTCGGGCGCGCCGGCCGAGGCCGCGAGCTTCTCGGTCCCGCCGACGAGGAGCGCGGCCACGATCTCATGGCCGCGCTCACCGGCGGCGACGAGCGCGGCCCGCGTCACCGGTGGGTAATGCTCACCGTCCACCAGCGCGAGCGTTCGCATCGGGATCCTCCTGGCGCCGAGTCCCGGGTTCGCCGAGCGCCGGGTCCGGCCCGGCGCCGTGGTCAGTCGGGGACGGCGGCCGCCTTCTTCTGCACGAGCCCCTCGCCCTCGCGCTGGACCTGGGTGCCGGTCGCGATCGCGACCTTCGCCATCTGCTGCCGCTCCCCGAACGGGAACTTCCTGAAGATCGTCACCGTCCCGCCGTCGATCTCCAGGACGTTGTAGCAGGGCTTCGTGTGCCCGCGCACGCGGAGCGAGGAGCACGTGCCCGCGCTGGTCAGGTACATGTCCTCGAGACGCCAGACGTACGGGACGTGCTTGTGGCCGGACAGGACCACGTGAGCGCCCGCGTGCACGAGCACCTCCAGGATGTCCCCCGCGTCCATCACGGTGCTGCGCTCGCGCCCCGTCCCCGGGATCGGGATCAGGTGGTGGTGCAGCACGAAGATCTTCAGGTCGGCCGGCGCGGCGAATTGCTCACGGATCCAGTCGTAGTGGCCGCGGCCCACCATGCCCTCGTTCAGGTCGGGCTCGCTCGAGTCGACGCCGACGATCCGGATCCCGCTCACGTCCACCGACCAGTGCCGCGCGCCGATCAGCTCCTCGAAGTGGATCCAGCCCACGTTGCGGGAGTCGTGGTTGCCGGGGATCGTGTGCAGCGGCGCCTGGATCCGCTCCGCGTACGAGAGCCACGCCTGGAACTCCTGCCGGTAGCCGTCGGTCGTGAGATCGCCGCTGCAGATCACGGCATCAGGCTGCAGTTCGTTCAGCTCTTCGATCACCCGGTGCATCAGGTTCGGCACGAAGTGCGGCGAGCCGAGGTGTGGGTCGGAGATGTGTGCGATCGTCGCCACACCGTCAGTCTAGGGGCCGGCGACCTCGACGCCGCGACCGTTCGGAGCGCTCGCGCGTGGGACGATGACGCGCCGTGACCGTCCTGGACGTCGTCCTCCTCGCGCTCCTCGGTCTCTCGGCGTGGGGCGGATACCGGCGCGGGGCCGTGCTCCAGGTCGCCGGGCTCGCGGGGCTCGGCGCGGGGTTCGTGATCGGCGTGTGGCTCGCGCCGCACGTGGCCGGGTTCGTCCGCTCAGACCTCGCGGAGGCGGCGGTCGCCCTGGGCACGATCGTGGTCCTCGGCGCGCTCGGCGACGCGGTGGCCTCGTTCTTCGGGCTGAAGCTCCGTCGGCGGACGCGCGGAACGCGGTTCCGCGCGGTGGACGCGGTCGGGGGCTCGGCGCTCTCCGCGGTCGCGCTCGTCCTCACGATCTGGTTCCTAGGGATCAACCTCGCCGCCGGGCCGTTCCCGTCGGTCGCGGAGGCGCTCCAACGCTCGACCGTCGTTCGCGTCGTGGACGCCGCGCTGCCGGCCCCCCCGGCCCTCGGGACGCAGGTCGACAACGTCCTCGAACTGATCGGGTTCCCGGACGTCTTCTCGGGCCTCCCGCCGCTCCCCGCCGAGCCCGTGGCGCCCCCGGCCGAAGGGGTCGCCGGCCGCGCCGCGCGCGACGCCCGGGGGTCGATCGTGCTGATCACGGGGCCGGCGTGCGACCGGATCCTCCAGGGCACCGGCTTCGTGGTCGCCGACGACCTCGTCCTCACGAACGCGCACGTGGTCGCCGGCGGCAGTCCGCGGGTCGAGTGGAACGACCTGACGTTCGACGCGATGCCGGTCCTGGTCGACCGCGACCTCGACGCGGCGATCCTGCGGGTCGACGGCCTGGACGCTCCCGCCCTGCGACTCCTCCCGCGAGAGGTGCCACGCGGCGCCGGTGGAGCCGTCGTCGGCTTCCCGCACGGCCGGTACGCGGAGCTCCCCGCGGCGGTGCGCCGCGCGCTGGACGCCGTGGGCCGCGACATCGACGGGGACGATGAGGTCCGACGCCGGATCTACGAGGTGCAGGCCACGGTGCAGGCGGGCAACAGCGGCGGACCGTTCGCGCTCCCGGGTGGGCGCGCGGCCGGCATGGTGTTCGGGGCGTCGGTCGCCGACGGCGACGTGTCGTACGCGCTCACGTCGCCGCGACTGATCCCGCTCGTCGAACGAGCGGTGGGTGCCGGACCGGTCGGCACGGGCCCCTGCGTCGCCTGACCTACGCTTCGACCTCGAACTCGACGCCGGCTGCGCGGACGCCGGGCCGGATCGATCGCCAGCCGTCAGGCAGCTCGATGTCGTCGTCAACGCGAGGGAACGCGAGCAACGACGGACCGGCACCCGAGACGCAGGCGGCGATCTTCCTCCCCCTGAGCTCGCGAAGCAGACGGAGACCATCGGGCACGCTCGCCAACCGAGATTCCTCGTGCATGCGATCGTCGAGCGCGAACGCCAGCAGATCCGGATCGTTCGTCAGCGCGGTCACCGTGAGGGACGCGTGTCCGATGTTGAAGACGGCGTCGGGCCGCTTGACCTCCGGAGCAAGCGCGACACGAGCTTCCTCGGTGGAGGTCGTGACGTGCTGGGGGGTCAGTACCACCGGATCGAGGTCGGGATGTGGATCGAGCCGGTAGGGGAACCCGCTCGCCACGATCGTGAACCCTCCGAGCACGGCGGCGGCGGCGTTGTCCGCGTGCCCTTCGAGTCGCGACGCGTAGGGGATCACGGAGACGGGATCGCGGTCGAGGTGCTCGCGTCGCCCCTCGGCGAGGAACACGAGCCCCACGACGGTCCCGGCTACCCCCGCGGCGGCGGACGAGCCGAGGCCTGCCGCCAGCGGGATGCGATTCACGCTGCGGAGGTGGAAGGAAGGGATCGGACCCGGGTCGAAGCGGCGGCGCCCCACCTCGAACGCGTGCGCGATCGCCCGGCTCACCATGTCGGTGCCGTCCACGGGGAGCTCGTCGGCGCCTTCGCCCTCCCACGTCACCTCGGGTTGGGCCTCGGTGTCGACCGTCACCTCGTTGCACAGGTCGAGCGCCAGCCCGAAGCAGTCGAAGCCCGGACCGAGGTTCGCCGACGTCGCCGGCACGCGGACCGTGATCCGCACCTACAACCCCAGCTCGGCCGCGACGACCGCCGGGTCCGGCGGGACGACCTCCGGCTTCGCCGCGCCGGCGATCGCCCACTCCGGATCCTTCAGCCCGTGGCCGGTCAGGACGCAGACCACGGTCTGCCCGGCCGACAGCAGCCCCTCGCCGTGGAGGTGCAGGAGCCCGGCGACGCTCGCCGCGGACGCCGGTTCGGCGAACAGCCCCTCGCGCGCGACGCGCCGATAGGCAGCGAGGATCTCGCGGTCGGTCACGGCGAGGATCCCGCCCTCGGACTCCGTCGCCGCGGCGACGGCCTTCTCCCACGACGCCGGGTTGCCGATCCGGATCGCGGTCGCGATCGTCTGCGGGTTCTCGACCGGCCAGCCCAGGACGATCGGCGCCGCCCCCTGCGCCTGGAAGCCGAAGAGGCGCGGCGGCTCGTGGATCACGCCGGCGTCCAGGTACTCGCGATAGCCGAGCCAGTGGCTGGAGATGTTGCCGGCGTTCCCCACCGGGACCAGGTGGAGGTCGGGCGGACGGCCGAGCGCGTCGCAGATCTCGAACGCGGCCGTCTTCTGTCCCTCCAGGCGGTAGCGGTTCACGCTGTTCACGAGGGTCACCGGGTACCGGTCGGCGAGGCCCTTCGCGACCTCGAGCGAGGCGTCGAAGTTGCCCTCGACCTCGAGCACCCGGGCGCCATGGACGAGCGTCTGCGCCATCTTGCCCGTCGCCACCTTCCCCTTGGGGACCAGGACCGCGCACGTGAGCCCGGCCTTCGCCGCGTAAGCCGCGGCGCTCGCGCTCGTGTTCCCCGTGGACGCGCAGACGACCGCCTTCGCGCCCTCCTCGAGCGCCTTCGAGATCGCGAGCGTCATACCGCGGTCCTTGAACGACCCGGTCGGGTTCGCGCCGTCGTACTTCAGCCAGACGTCGCATCCGGTCTCGGCCGACAACGCCTCGGAGCGGACGATCGGCGTCCCACCCTCCCCGAGCGTGATCACCGGCGTGTCGGGCAAGACGGGGAGCCGGTCGCGGTACTCCTCGACGATCCCCCGCCACTGGCGAGCGCCGCCCGGGCGGCTCACTCCTCGCCCTCCACGCGCAGCAGGCTGGCGACGTCGCGCACGGCGTCCAGCTCCCTGAGCTCGTCGAGGGTCTTCTGGAAGGCGCCCTCCTGGGCGCGGTGCGTGATGAACGAGAGCGTCGCCTCGTCGGCGAACCCCTCCTGCCAGACCCGCTCCAGAGAGATGCCGTTGCGACCGAACCGATCGGCGATCTCGGCGAGCACGCCGGGCCGATCCTCGACGCGGAGCTTCAGGTAGTACTGGTCTCGCGTGTCGTCCATCGGCCGGACCCGGCGGGCGTTCGTCGGCACGGAGCCGGGACCTCGGGCGCCCTGGAGCAGGTTCCGAGCGACGCTCACGAGGTCGCCGACGACGGCCGTCGCGGTCGGATCGCCGCCCGCGCCGGCACCGTAGAACATCAGCTGGCCGATCCTCGGGCCCTCGACGGACACCGCGTTCGAGCCGCCGCGCACCGCCGCGAGCGGATGGTGCGCCGGGATCATCGCCGGATGCACGCGGACCGCGATCTCATCGTCCTGCAGCTCCGCGATCGCCAGGAGCTTGATCACGTAGCCGAGGCGCGCCGCGTCCTCGAAGTCCTGCGGCGTGACCTTCGAGATCCCTTCCCGGTACACGTCGGCGGCCACGACGCGCGCGCCGAACGCGACGGACGCGAGGATCGCGCACTTCGCGGCCGCGTCGTATCCCTCCACGTCGGCGGTCGGATCCGCCTCCGCGAACCCGAGCCGCTGCGCCTCCGCGATCCCCTCGTCGGCCGTCCATCCGTGCTCCGACATCTGGGTCAGGACGAAGTTCGTGGTCCCGTTCACGATCCCGAGGATCCGGTCGACGCGCTCGGCGGCGAGCGATTCCCGGAGGGGACGGATCAGCGGGATCCCTCCCGCGACCGCGGCCTCGAAGTAGAGGTCCCCGCCCGCGGCGTCCGCGGCGCGGAACAGCTCCTCCCCGTGGGTCGCGAGGAGCTCCTTGTTCGCGGTCACGACGGACTTGCCGCTCGCGAGCGCCCGCGTGAGGAGCTCGCGCGCCGGATCGACCCCGCCCATCAACTCGCAGACGATGTCGATCGCGGGGTCGTCGACGACGACCCCGGGATCGTCGGTGAACCGGTCGGCCGCGATCGGGAGCTCCCG
>DASUPO010000020.1:0-8978 GCA_036281075.1 Actinomycetota bacterium
AAGTCCCCCTGGTGGGGGTGCTCGAAGAAGACCCAGTCGCCGAACACAGCGCCGAGCTGCGGCGCGCCCAGGAACCCGGCGAAGAGGGTCGCGCCTGCGAGGGCCACGAGCGGGCCGGTCATCGTTCGCGGTGACTCGTGCGGGTGCGCGTCGCCCCGGTACGAGCCGAAGAAGGTCAGCAGCACGCACCGCGTCATGTAGAACGCGGTCAGCACCGCGACCAGCAGGAGCACGAAGAACAGCCAGAGGTTGTGCGCCCACGCCCCGACGAGGAGCTCGTCCTTCGACCAGAACCCGGCGAGCGGGAACACGCCGGCGAGCGCCGCCGAGCCGATCAGGAACGTCCAGAACGTGACGGGCATGTTCCTCTTGAGGCCGCCCATGTCGCTCATGTCGTTCGAGTGCACGGCGTGGATCACCGACCCCGCGCCGAGGAACAGCAACGCCTTGAAGAACGCGTGGGTGAACAGGTGGAAGAAGCCCGCCGTGACGCCCTCCGGCCCGAGCGAGAGCCCGGCGACCATGTAGGCGAGCTGGGACAGCGTGGAGTACGCGAGGACGCGTTTGATGTCGTCCTGGACGAACGCGAGGAACGCGGCGCCCAGCGTCGTGACCGCGGCGATCACGCTCACGATCGTGAGGACGAACGGATCCGCCAGGACGAAGACCTCGTACATCCGGCCGACGAGGTAGACGCCGGCGGCGACCATCGTCGCCGCGTGGATCAACGCGGAGACGGGGGTCGGCCCCGCCATCGCGTCCGGGAGCCAGACGTGGAGCGGGAACTGCGCCGACTTCCCGATCGCACCGCCGAAGAGCAGGAGCGCGGCCACCGTCACGAGGCCCTGGGACGTACCGGGCTCGGCCAGGACCTCGCCGACCTCCTGGATGTTCGTCGTCGTGAAGCCGGTCGCGAAGATCAACGCGAAGATCCCGAACATGAACGGCACGTCGCCGATCCGCGTCGTGATGAACGCCTTGATCGCGGCGCTCGAGTTCTCGTGCTCCTCGTACCAGTGGCCGATCAGCAGGTAGGAGCAGATGCCCATCACCTCCCACCCGACCAACAGCATGATCAGGTTGTTCGCGATCACGACCGTGAGCATCGCCGCCGTGAACAGCGACAGGACGACGTAGAACCACGTGAACCGGACGTCGCCGTGCATGTAGCCGAGCGAGTACACGTGCACCGCGAGGGACACCGACGTCACGACGACGAGCATCGCGGCGGTCAGCCCGTCGACGTAGAGGCCGACCTCGACGTGGAGCGGACCGATCACGAACCACTCTAGATGAGCCTCGTACGGACCGCCGCCGGTGACGAAGTGCCACAGGACCGCGAGGGACAGCACGAACCCGGCGGCGAGCGCGGCGATCCCGAAGGCCGCCCCCCCACCGGGCGTCCGCCTGCCGAAGAACAGCGTCAGCGCCGCCGCCACGAACGGCAGCAGGGCGACGACCCAGGCGTACTCGATCGCGCCCGTGGCGCCGCTCGCCTCCGCGGCTACCACTTGAGGAGGTTCACCTCGTCCACGTTGATCGAGGCGCGGTTCCGGAACAGCAGGATCACGATCGCCAGCCCGATCCCGACCTCCGCCGCCGCCACGGCGATCACGAAGAGCGCGAAGATCTGGCCGCCGACATCCTGGAGGGAGGACGCGAACGCGACGAGGTTCACGTTCACCGCGTTCAGCATCAGCTCGATCGCCATCAGGACCATGACCGCGTTCCGCCGGGCGAGGACGCCGTAGACGCCCGCGGAGAACAGGAAGGCCGCGAACAGGAGCACGAAGGGCAGCCGGATCACGTCAGTTCCCCTCGTCCTTGCGGGCGAGCACGATCGCGCCGATCAGCGCCGCGAGCAACAGGAACGAGACCGCCTCGAACGGGAGCACGAAGCGGCGGAACATCGCGTCCCCCACCGCCTCCGTCGTGGCATGGAAGACCTCGAATCGCGGATCGTCGAGCGGGAACGCGCCCTGGATCAGGAAGACCAGCCCCGCGAAGATCCCGGCCGCGACCAGCACGCCGAGCCATCGACGGGTGTTGTCCAGCGTGTCCCGTCCGATCGGTGCCTTCGTCAGCATGAGGCCGAACAGGAACAGGATCACGATCGCGCCCACGTAGATCAGGATCTGGACCCAGCCCGTGAACTCCGCGCCGAGGAGCAGGAACGTCGCCCCGACCGACAGGAGCGTGACCACGAGGTAGAGGGCCGCGTGCACGACGTTGCGCGCCGTGACGACCGCGACCGCGCTGATCGACCCGACGGCGGCGATCACCGCGAAGGCGTACTCCTGCGCCGTCACGAAGCCTGCTCCTCCGCGGGCTCGGCGCCCTCCTCCAGGTCAGGCGGGGGGAGGACCGTGTACGTCCACTCCTCGAGCCGCTCCTTCTCGTGCGTCATCGCGTCGATGTCGTACTCCCCGTACTCGAACTCGGGGCTCCAGAACAGGGCGTCGAAGGGGCACACCTCGACGCAGATCCCGCAGTACATGCACAGGGCGTAATCGATCGCGAACCGGTCGAGCACCTTCTGGGAGCGGGCGCGGCCGCCCCCGGCCGGGTCATGGGTCTCCTTGTGGGCGTCGATGTAGATGCACCAGTCGGGGCACTCGCGGGAGCACTTGTAACAGACGGTGCAGTTCGCCTCCTTCAACGCGATCACGCCGCGCGTCCGAGCCGGGAGGTCGGGCTTCTCGTGCGGGTACCGCTGGGTCACCGACGGCGTGAGCATCGTCTTCAACGTGACCGACAGGCCCTTCGCGAGGCCCAGTCCCGTCCCCCGCTTCCGCGGCGCCTGCGCGGCCACCTAGAACGCCACCTTCGCAACGGCGACACCCATGATCAGGAGGAGGGACAGCGGGATCAACGCGAGCCACGAGAACCGCTGCAACTGGTCCTCGCGGAGACGCGGGAACGTCGCGCGCAGCCAGATGAAGAAGAAGGCGATCGCCCCGATCTTGCCCATCATCATCAGCGGCCCGGGGATCGGGATCCCCGGCAGCGGCTGGTAGCCGCCCAGATACAGCACGGCGGCGATCCCCGAGAACGCGACGATCCCTCCGTACTCCGCGAGCAGGAAGAACGCGAACTTCAGCCCCGTGTACTCGGTGTAGGCGCCGAAGATGATCTCCGAATCGGCGATCGGCATGTCGAAGGGCGGTCGCTGGAGCTCCGCGAACGCGGCGATCATGAAGATCACGAACCCCGGGAGCTGCGGGATCACGAACCACAGATCCTGCTGCTCCTCGACGATCCCGACCAACGAGAGCGTGCCGGCCTGCATCACGACGGCCGCGGCCGCGATCACGAGCGGCAGCTCGTAGGCGATCAGCTGGGCGGCCGCGCGGAGCGCGCCGATCAGGGAGAACTTGTTCGCCGAGGCCCAGCCGGCCATCAAGACGCCGATCACCGAGATGCTGGAGATCGCCAGGACGTAGAAGATCCCGATGTCGAGGTTCTCCGCGAACCACGAATCGCTGAGCGGCAACACCACGAGGATCGCGATGTACGGGATCATCGCGACGGCCGGCGCGAGCGAGAAGACCTTGCGATCGGCCGCCGCGGGGATCACGTCCTCCTTCTGCACGAACTTCACCCCGTCGGCCACGAGCTGCGCCCACCCGTGGAAGTTGCCTGCCTCCATCGGCCCGAGCCGGGCCTGCATGTGCGCGAGGCCCTTGTGCTCGACGTAGCCGATCCCCAGGGGGACCACGAGGAAGAAGGCGACGACCGCGATCGTCTTCAGGAGCAACACGATCCAGAAGTTCGAGAACAGCTCCTCGAAGACCGACTGGGCGAGGATCACTCCTCGTCCTCCAGGTCCTCTCCCTCGACGAGGCCGGGCCAAGGCTTGGCTTCCCGGCTCATCAGGGGGAAGTCCTTCCGGAGCGGCTGGCCCTCGAACGGCTCGGAGAGCAACAGCTTCACGGGCTGCGGGTGCCCCTCGAACCGGATCCCGAACATCTCCATCGTCTCGCGCTCGTGCCAGTCCGACGTCGGGAACAGGTCCGAGACGGTCGGGCACGTCGGCTGCTCCGCCGGGAGCTGCACCTTGACGCGAACGTTGTGCCGGTGGGCCACGGAGTACAGGTGCGTGAGGACCTCGAACCCCCGCTCCGGGCCGAAGTCGACGGCCGAGGTGAAGTCGCAGTACCCGCAGTCGAGGTCGGGGTCGTCTCGGAGGAACCGGCAGACGTCGTGGTACCGCGCCAAGCTCACGGTCGCGACGGCGTGCCCGTGCTGCTCCTCGAACGCGAGGACGTCGTCCCCGAAGCGCGCCCGCAGGCGCGACTCGACGTCCTCAGGAGACAGCGCTGTGGCCACTCGCCCACTTCTCCTGGATGTCCTCGCCCTTGATCTTCTCCTGCAGCTTCAGGATCCCGTGCAGGAGGGCCTCGGGACGGGGCGGGCAGCCGGGCACGTAGACGTCCACGGGCACGATCTGGTCCACGCCCTTCGTCACGGAGTAGGAGTCCCAGTAGGGACCGCCGCAGTTCGAGCAGGAGCCGAACGAGATGACGTACTTCGGGTCGGGCATCTGGTCGTACACGCGCTTCAGGGCCGGCGCCATCTTGTCCGTGAGCGTCCCGGCGACGACGAGGAGATCCGCCTGGCGCGGCCCGTGGGCGACGGGGATCACGCCGAGGCGGATGAAGTCGTGCTTCGACGTCGACGTCGCGATCAGCTCGATCGCGCAGCAGGCCAGGCCGAAGTTCATGACCCACAGGGAGTATCGGCGACCCCAGTTGAGCAGGAACTTCACCGGCTGGAGCTTGGGGAGCGGGGTCTTCTCGGTGATCAGGCCCACCGGAGCACCCCCTTGCGCCATGCGTAGAGGAGGCCGGCGCCGAGGATCCCGATGAAGATCCCCATCTCGATCACGGCCGCCCAGCCGAGCGACTCGAACACGCGGGCCCAGGGGAACAGGAACACGGCCTCCACGTCGAAGATCACGAAGAGGAAGCCGAAGACGTAGTAGCGGATCTGGCTCTGGGACCACCCCTCGCCGACCGGGTCGATCCCGCACTCGTAGGTGGTGAGCTTCGCGGCGTGGGGCCGGCGGGGAGCGATCAGGCGGGCGGCGGTGAAGGCCACCGCCACGAGAAGCACTCCGGCGGCCACGACCGCCAGCACGACACCGTAGGACGAGTAGTAGTCAGGCACGCTTGTGAAAGTCTTCCCGAGCGCGGATCCTAGCAGGATCCTCGTGCGTGCTTTCCTGGGGCGATGCATCGGTTCCGGCATCACGATCGCCCACGTCACCGGCCCCACATCGGGCGGCCAGGAACCGTGCGAGCTGCGTCAACGCGTGCTGCGCCGGGCCCGCCGGGAGCCGCTCCACGAGGGAGACCGCGCGCCCGACCTCGTCGCGGACGGCCTGCCGCGCGTGCTCGATCGACGGGCCGAGCGCGACGATCTCGAGCGCGCGGTCGAGGTGCTCGCCCTGCGCGCCCGCGGCCAGGATCCCCGCGAGCTCCCCGCCGTCGGGCGAGGTCCGCAGGGCGTGGAGCACCGGCAGCGTGTACACACCCTCTTTGAGGTCGACGCCGGGCTCCTTGCCGAGCTCCAGCTGGCTGGACGTGAGATCCATGATGTCGTCGGAGAGCTGGAACGCGAGGCCGAGCGACTCCCCGAACGCCTCGAGGACGTCCACGGACTCGGCCGGCGCGTCGGACATCATCGCGCCCAGGCGACAAGACGCCGCGATCAGCGCCCCGGTCTTGCGGCGGATCACCTCGACGTAGTTCTCCTCGGTCTGGTCCAGGCGCCTGGAGGCGTCGACCTCGCGGATCTGCCCGTCGCAGAGCACCGCGATCGTCTGGGCCAGGATCCGGCAGACGTCCGGTCCGAGGTCCGCTCCCACCTCCGACGCGCGCGCGAACAGGTAGTCGCCCGTGAGGATCGCGACCGTGTTGTCCCACCGCACGTTGGCGGCCGGCACGCCGTGTCGCGAGTCGGCCTCGTCGATCACGTCGTCGTGGTACAGGGTCGCCACGTGCACGAGCTCGAGCGCGACGCACGCGGGGATCAGGCGCGGATCGGTCGGATCTCCGAAGTAGCTCGACAGGAGCGCGAGCATCGGCCGGAACCGCTTCCCGCCCGCGGCCAGCAGGTAGTTCGACGTCGTCGCGAGGAGCTCGGAGTCCGCCTCCTCCAGGGACTTCCGGAGTGCCTCCTCGACCCGGTCGAGCCGCGTCCGGATCTCGGCCTCGAGGGCCGCGTCGGGCGCCTCCAGGCCTGGGATCACTCGCCTGCTCATCCTGCTCGGACCTCCTCGTCGGGCGCGGTCGACGTCATCACCATCGCAGCACCGAGGCCTCCTCGATGACCCCGACGACGATCCCGGGGAAGATGCCGAGCAGCACGGTCGCGATCGCCGGGATCGCCAGGATCGCGCCGACCGACGTGCCCCCGGGCTCAGCGATCGCGTCGGCCACCGGCTCGCGCATGTACATCAGCACGATCACGCGGAGGTAGAAGAACGCCGCGGCGACGCTCGCGAGGACCCCGATCAGGGCGAGCGCCCAGTAGCCCTCGGCGATCGCCGCGCCGAACACGCTCACCTTTGCGATGAAGCCGGCCGTCGGCGGGATCCCTGCCAGGGACAGCAGGAACAGCGTCATCAGCGCCGCCGCGACCGGCTCGGTCCGCGCGAGCCCCGTGTAATCCTCGAGCCTCGTGCGGGACTCGCCCCGGCCCGACACGAGCATCACGGTGCCGAACGCCCCCAGCGTCATCGCCGCGTACGCGACCAGGTAGAAGATGGCCGAGCGGATCCCGGGCGCTCCGGGAGCCGTCAGCCCCGTGAGGATGAACCCCGCGTGGGCGATGCTCGAGTACGCGAGCATGCGCTTCACGTTCGTCTGTGCGATCGCGAGGACGCTCCCGGCGACCACCGAGGCCGCGGCGAGGCCCCAGATCACCGGCGTCCAGTCCCACGAGAGGGCCTGGAACGCGACGTCGAGGACCCGGATCAGCGCGCCGAACGCGGCGATCTTCGTCGCCGCCGACATGTAGGCGGTCACCGGCGTCGGCGCCCCCTGGTAGACGTCCGGCGTCCACATGTGGAACGGCACGGCCGAGACCTTGAAGCCGAAGCCCACGGCCAGCAGGGCGAAGCCCAGCACGGCGATCGCCTGCACCTCGCCGAGACCGCCGAGCGCGAGGGCCAGCTCCGGGATCTTCGTCGTCGCGGTCGCCCCGTAGGCCATCGCGACGCCGAAGAGGAAGAACGCCGAGCTGAAGGCCCCGAGGAGGAAGTACTTCAACGCCGCCTCGCTCGCGGGGCGCCGTCCGGTGAGGCCGGTGAGGACGTAGAGCGCGAGCGAGAGGATCTCGAGCGCCAGGAACATCACGATCAGGTCGGCCGACGCGACGATCAGCGTCATGCCCGACGTCGCGAACAGCACGAGGGGCGTGAACTCGCCCCGGGGCTCGTCGCCCGACCGGGAGAAGTACTGGTGGCCGAGGAGCAGGCCGAGCGCGGCGACCACGAGCAGGAGGAGCCGCGCGAGGACCGCGAAGCGGTCGGTCGCGATCGTGTCCGCGAGCACGATCGGTGGCCCGTCCCAGTTCCACAGCCAGAGGCTGGTCGCCGCCGCGAGGAGGACGCCCACGAGCCCGATCGACAGGTGGACCAGCGGCTCCGACCGCTTCGCGAACGCCTCGTACAGCAGGCCCGCGATCGCGAACGCGACGAGGCAGAGCTCGGGCAGCAGCGGCTCGAACTGGAGATCGGGCGTCGAGAGCGCCTGCGCGATCACGATGACGCCTCCCCACCGATCGCAGCGGTCGCCTCGAGACCCACATCCGTCGTCTGACCGCTGGGGTCCACGCGGGCGATCACGGCCTCGGTCGCCGGGTCGATCCGATCCGTGAGCAGGCTCGGCGTCACGCCGAACACGAGGAGGAGCGCGAGGACGGGCGCCAGGACGACCGCCTCACGCAGGCTCAGGTCGGGCAGCGCGCGATGCTCCTCGCGGAGCGGGCCGAACGCCATCCGCTGGTACGACCAGAGCAGGTAGATCGCGGCGAGGACGACCGCGGTCGCCGCGAGAGCCCCGAACCAGCCGTTCACCGCAAACGTCCCGACGATCACGAGGAACTCGCCGACGAAGCCGTTCAGCCCGGGCAGCCCGGCCGACGCGAACGCCGTGAACAGGAACGCGCCCATCAACCACGGCATCACGGAGGCGAGCCCGCCCATCTCGGCGAGATCCCGCGTATGGGTGCGCTCGTAGACCATCCCGACGAGCAGGAACAGCGCGCCCGTCGCCAGGCCGTGGTTCACCATCTGCAGCACGCCGCCCGTGACGCCCTGCTGCGTGAACGCGAACACGCCCAGCACGACGAACCCGAGGTGCGACACGGACGAGTACGCGACGAGCCGCTTGATGTCGGTCTGGACGAGCGCGTTCGCGGCGCCGTAGACGATCCCGATCACCGCGATCACGCCGACGAACGTCGCGAAGTACTCCGAGGCCTCCGGGAACAGCGTCAGGTTGAAGCGGATCAGCCCGTAGGTGCCCACCTTCAGGAGCAGCGCCGCCAGCAGGACGGAGCCCGCGGTCGGGGCCTCGGTGTGCGCGTCCGGCAGCCACGTGTGCAGCGGCACGAGCGGCACCTTCACCGCGAACGCGACGAAGAACGCGAGGAACAGCCATCGCGCGGTGGTCGCCGGGAGCCCGGCGGCGGCCTCGAGCATCGTGTCGTACCCGAAGCCGGCGCCGTCGCCCTGCGCGTAGAGGAACAGGATCGCGACCAGCAGGAACGCGGAGCCCGCCATCGTGAACAGGAAGAACTTGATCGCCGCGTAGATCCGCCGCTGGCCGCCCCAGCCGCCGATCAGCAGGTACATCGGAACCAGCAGCGCCTCGAAGAAGAGGAAGAACAGCAGGAGGTCGAGGGCCACGAACGAGCCGACCACGGCCGTCTCGAGGACCAGCATCGCCGCGAGGAACCGCCGGACGTCC
>DASUPO010000021.1:0-27889 GCA_036281075.1 Actinomycetota bacterium
CAGATCGGGCTCCATTCCCTGATCGGGGAGGACGAGGCGGCGGCGCGCGCCGCGTTCGAACGCGGCCGCGCCGCCGCCCCGGGCGACTCGATGGCGAACGACGACCACGCGAGCTGGCTCGCGGACACGCTGTCCGGGACGCCGGCGCGGGTCCTCGAGCGGATCGCCGCGTTCGAGGAGCTCGGCGTCCAGGAGATCGTCGTGGCGCCCTGGGCGTTGCCGTTCGCGATCCACGAGCCGGAGCAGGTGGAGCTGTTCGCGGAGGAGGTGATCCGGCCCCTCCGGGTCCGCGATGGAGCCGCGTGAGGCCGTCCTGGCGATCCTCGCCGAGGAGCGCGCGCCGCTCCACTGGACGAAGGTCCAGGATCTCGCGCTCCGGCGGGGGTACCTCGACCCCTTCGCGCACCCCGACGTCCGCCGGCAGGTGCAGACGTCGCTCCGCGCGCTCGCGGACGAGGGCGCGATCGCGCGGCGCGGGAAGGGCGTCTACGAAGTCGTCGGGGAGGAGGCCTGACGCTTCCGCCGGCCGGCGGTCTTCCTCCGGCCTTTGCGCGAGGCGGCCGCGCCCGTCGACCTCCGGGGTCGCCCGCGGCGCGCGGGCGCCGCGGCCGACCCCGCCATCTTCCGGGGACGGCCCGGTCGCGGGCGCCGGGCGCCCGCGACCAGCTCCGTCACGTGGGTCGAGCAGAGGTCCTTCGCGTAATTGCCCCGCGCCACCTTGATCGTCACGGTCTCGCTCGCCGGCTTCCCGCACACGTCACACACCACGATCGTCTTCTCCGCCATGCCCGACTCCTTCCGTAGGGCCGGGACGATAGTGGAAACCGATCGGGTTCCCCTTGCGCGACGGGTCAGGGGCGATAGTCGACGCCCGAGATCCCCTCGAGTTTCTCGAACCGATGCTCCGCCTCGACCCACCGGAGCGTGCCGGAACGCGATCGCATCACGAGCGAATACGTCGTCGCACCGTCGGGCCAGTACCGCACGCCCTGCAGCAGCGAGCCGTCCGTGATGCCGGTCGCCGCGAAGAACACGTCGTTCCCGGACACCAGGTCCGAGGTCGTGAGCACCGCGCTCGGGTCGAGGCCGGCGTCCACGAGCAGCTCGCGTTCCTCGTCGTCGCGCGGGGCGAGCCGCCCCTGGATCGCGCCGCCCATGCAGGTGAGCGCCGCGGCCGCGACGACGCCTTCCGGGGTGCCGCCGATCCCCATCAGGAGGTCGACGCCCGCCCGAGGCGCGGCCGCCGAGATCGCGCCGGCGACGTCGCCGTCGGTGATCAGGAAGACGCGCGCGCCGACGTCGCGAACCGCCTCGACGATCGGTTCGTGCCGAGGGCGATCCAGGATCATCACCGAGGTCTCCTCGAGCTTCTTGGCCTTGGCCTTGGCGACGAGCCGGACGTTCTCCTCCGGCGGCGCCGTGATGTCGATCGCGTCGGCCGCCTCCGGCCCGGTGGCGACCTTCTCCATGTAGACGGCGA
The DNA here is from genome assembly GCA_036281075.1 of Actinomycetota bacterium. Lineage (GTDB taxonomy): Bacteria > Actinomycetota > UBA4738 > UBA4738 > HRBIN12 > JAJNBA01. The sequence goes on from DASUPO010000021.1 coordinate 1,481, forward strand.
CGCCGGGGAAGAACATCGTCCCGCGCTCCGCCAGCGCGATCACGGAGACCGCGTTCGGCTGCCCCACGCTCGTGAGCCTCGTGCCGTCGATCGGATCGACCGCGACGTCGACCGGGGGCCCCGACCCGTTCCCGACCGACTCCCCGTTGTAGAGCATCGGCGCCTCGTCCTTCTCGCCCTCGCCGATCACGACGACGCCGTCCATCGACACCGAATCGATCATGAAGCGCATCGCGTCCACGGCCGCCTGGTCGGCGCCGTTCTTGTCGCCGCGACCGATCCATCGCCCGGCGGCGAGCGCCGCCGCCTCGGTCACGCGGGCGAGCTCCATCGCGAGGTTGCGGTCGGGGCGGATGCGGTCGGTCATCGGAGCACCTCCAGGATGTCGAGCGGGCGGGCGCCGTCGAACAGCACCCGGTGGACGGCTTCGTGATAGGGGAGCGTGAGACCGTGTTCCTCGGCGAGGCGTCGGACGTGCCGGGTCGACTCGACCCCCTCGACGGTGAGCCCGCCGGCCTCCAGCTCGCGCAGCGTGTCCGCCGGCGGATCACCCGCCCCGACGAGCTCGCCGTAGAGACGGTTGCGCCCGCCGAGGCTCGTGACGAGCTGGTCGCCCACCCCCGCGAGCCCCGTCGCCGTCTCGGTCCGTCCACCGAGCGCGGTGACGAGCTCCACGATCTCCTGCGCGGCAAGCGTGAAGAGCGCGGCCTTCGCGTTCTGGTACGCGGCGCCGGAGCGCGTGCCGAGGCCGTCGAGCAGGCCGAGCCCGATCGCGGCCACGTTCTTCATCATCGAGCAGAGCTCCACGCCGACGACGTCGTCCGTGTAGGTGAGCTGGTAGCGACGGTCGTCGAAGGGCTTCCCCGCGGCCTCCGCGACCGACGCCGGGGCCGCCGCCCACACGGCGGCGGTCGGCAGCCCTTCCGCCAGCTCGCGGGCGAGGCACGGTCCCCCGACGACCACGACGTCGACGCCGCCGAGCTCGTCGCCGTACACCTGGCTGATCCGCGTGCCGGTCTCCGGCTCCAGGCCCTTCGCGACGGAGACCGCGAGCCGCGCACCCGCGACGCGATCGCGCACCATCGAGGCGAGCGACCGCGCCCCCGCCGAGTTCGCGGCGAGCACCGCGACCTCGACGTCGCGGGCGGCGGCGTCGAGCGCGTCCGGACCGTGCAGCTCGACGGCGTCGGGCAGGTGCTCCGAGAGCAGCGGGTGCTTGCGTTCGTGCCGCATCGCCGCGAGGGCCGCGAGGTCGTGCTCGTTCGCCCACAGCGACGTCGCGAGTCCGGTCCGTGCCGCGTGCATCGCGAACGCGGTCCCCATCGCGCCGGCGCCGAACACAGTGACCCGAGCCACGAGGTCACGATAGCCGCGGTCCGACCGCGCGCGCCACGTCGGCTACCCTTCGGCACGTCATGCCCGCCCACCCGTACCTGAACGTCGGCGACTACGAGCCCGTCGCGAAGGAGAAGCTCCCGCCCGACGTGTACGACTACTATGCCGGCGGCGCGGGGGACGAACGGATGCTCGCGGAGAACGTCCGCGCCTTCGATCGGTGGGTGCTCCGCCCGCGGATGCTCCGCGGTTCGGGCACGCCCGACCCCGCGACGGCGGTCCTGGGAACCTCCGTCGCCTTCCCGGTCCTCGTCGCGCCCTGGGCGTATCAACGGATGGCCCACCCCGACGGCGAACGAGCGACCGTGCGGGCCGCCGCTCGCGCCGGGACGATCGCCGTCGTGTCGTCGACGGCGGTCGACGACCTCGAGGCGATCGCAGCGGCGAGCGCCGACCCGAAGTGGTGGCAGCTCTACCTCTTCGCCGATCCGCGGCTGTCCGCCGACATGTTGCAGCGGGTGGCCGCCGCCGGGTACGGCGCGATCTGCTGGACCGTCGACTTCCCGGTGGCGGGGCTGCGTCACCGCGACACGCGGAGCGGGTTCGTGATGCCGTTCGGCCATGCCGACGCGGACCACGTCTTCGAGCCGAACATGAGCTGGGACCATCTCGCGTTCATCCGCGAGCACGCGCCCGGGCTGCCGATCCTCGTGAAGGGGATCCTGACGGCCGAGGACGCGGCGCTGGCCGTGGAACACGGCGTCGACGGCGTCCTGGTCTCGAACCACGGCGGGCGCCAGCTGGACTCGACCCTCGCGCCCGTGGACGCGCTGCCTGAGGTGATCGAGGCGGTCGGCGAGCGGGTGCCCGTCCTGATGGACGGCGGCGTCCGCCGGGGGACGGACGTGCTGAAGGCCCTGGCCCTGGGCGCGGCCGCGGTCCTCGTCGGGCGCCCGGTCGTGTGGGGGCTGGCCGCCGAGGGCGAGGACGGTGTGGCCGGGGTGCTGGACATCCTGCGCGCCGAGGTCGTGAACGCGATGGCGCTGACCGGCTGCCGGACCGTGGCCGAGGTGGACCGGGCCCTCGTCGCCTCCGCACCCTGACCCGCGGGCGCTGGACGGCGCCGGCGGGGGTCTGACACGCTGCCCGGGATGCCCGGCTACGACCTGCACGCGCACTCGGATCGCTCTGACGGAACGCTGAGCCCGGCCGAGGAGATGCGGCTCGCCGCCTCCCGCGACCTGACGGGGGTCGCCCTGACCGACCACGACACGTTCGACGGGCTCGAGGAGGCGGGGGCGGCCGCGGCGGATCTCGGGCTGGAGTTCGTCCCGGGGATCGAGTTCTCGGCCGAGCACGACGGCGCGAGCCTCCACATCCTCGGGTACTGGGTCGACCCGACCGACCTCGACGTCGAGGCCGAGCTGCTCCGTCTCACCGCCACCCGCCTACGTCGCGGGGAGCTGATCGTGGAGAAGCTCCGCGAGCTCGGGTTCGACGTCACGATCGACCGCGTCCGCGAGATCGCGGGCGGTCAGGCGATCGGACGCCCTCACATCGCGCAGGCGATGGTCGAGGCCGGGGTCGTGACGGAAGAGAAGGAAGCCTTCGACCGATACATCTCCGACGACGGCCCCGCGTACGTCCCGAAGCATGCGCTCCGGCCGCTCGACGCGCTCCGCCTGATCGGGCGAGCCGGCGGCGTCTGCGTGCTCGCGCATCCGGGCATGTGGCGCGACAGCGACGCGGTGCCCGACGAGCTGATCGAGGAGATGGCGGCGGGAGGCATGGTGGGGCTGGAGGTGAACCACCCGGACCACGACGGCGAGATGCGCGAGCGGTACGCGGCGATCGCGGAACGGCTGGAGCTCCTGCCGCTCTCCTCGTCCGACTGCCACGGCGACCGGTTCGGACGACGGATGGGGCAGGAGCGGACGGACGCCGACACGTTCTCGGAGCTCCGACACCGGGCCGGGCATCGACCACGGTGACGATCGAGGTCGTGTTCTTCGACGTCGGCGGCGTGCTGTACGACGACACGGTCTACGCGCGCTCGTGGCATCGGGCGCTGCGCGAGGCCGGCGCACGGTTCACGGACGAGGAGTTCGAGGAGGAGTACGCCCTGGCGCGCGCGGCGCAGTCGGGCTCCTTCCGGCGGCGGCTGATGGCGCGGTTCCTGCCGGACGGCGATCTCCGCACGCTCGAGGCGATCGCGGCTCGGTCGTGGCACTACCCTCCCTCGGCGCGCTACGAGGACGCGGTCCCGTGCCTGGAGCGGCTCCACGGCGTGTACCGGCTGGGCGTGATCGCGAACCAGCCGGGTGAGGTCCGCGCAGCGATGACCCGCGACGGGCTCGCGGCGTTCTTCGAGGTCTGGGGGATCTCCGACGAGCTGGGCGTCGGCAAGCCGGACCCGACTCTCTTCGAGCTGGCGGCGAAGGCCGCCGGCGTCCCGGCCGCCGCGGCCGCGATGGTCGGCGACCGGCTCGACTACGACGTCCGGCCGGCGCGGAGGGTGGGGATGCGAGCGATCTGGATGCTGCGCGGGGAGGCCCCGGACGACCCGACGCCCGAGCAGCTCGCGGAGGCGGACGGTGCCGTGGCCGACCTGGCCGCGCTCCCCGCCGAGCTGGAGAGGCTCGCGGCGTCGTGAGCGCGAGCGGCCGCCACGTGCTGGTCGTCGGCGCGGGCTTCGCCGGCCTCGCGGCCGCGATGGGGCTGCTACGAGTGGCGGCCGCCGGGCACCGCATCACGGTCGTGAGCGAGGAGAGCTTCTTCCAGTACCAGCCCTTCCTGCCGGAAGTGGCCTCCGGCACGATCGACCCCCGCGCCGCGGTGGTGCCGCTCCGACGGGTCCTGCGGCATTGCCGTCTCGTGGTCGGCGAGGTGACCCGCGTCGACCACGCCGCCCGAGAGGCGCGCGTCCGGCTCGTGGCCGGCGGCGATCACACGATCGGCTACGACGTGCTCGTGCTCGCGCCCGGTTCGCGGTCGCGGGTCCTGCCGATCCCCGGCCTGGCCGAACGCGGGATCGGGTTCAAGACCGTCCAGGAGGCGATCTACCTGCGGAACCACGTGCTGGCGCAGCTCGACGTCGCGGCATCCTCCGAGGACGCCGCGCGACGTCGAGCCGCGCTCACGTTCGTCGTGGTGGGCGGCGGCTACGCCGGCGTCGAAGCCCTCGGCGAGCTGGAGGACCTGACGCGCGACGCGATCGCCACCTATCCGGACCTGGACCCGGGCGAGATGCGGTGGGTCCTCGTCGACGCCGCCGACCGGATCCTCCCCGAGCTTCCGCTCGAGCTCGCCGCGTACGCGCGGGAGCAGCTCGAGGAGCGGCGGATCGAGGTGAAGCTGGGGACGCGGCTCGAGTCGGCGACGGGCGGCTCGATCCGACTGTCCGACGGCGAGACGTTCCCGGCCGAGACGCTCGTGTGGACGGCCGGGGTGCGGCCGTCGCCGCTGGCGCGGGACTCCGGGCTCCCGGTCGACGCCCGCGATCGGGTGCCCGTGGACCGCTCCCTGCGCGTCGACGGACTCGAGGACGCGTGGGCGGCCGGCGACGCCGCGGCGGTGCCCGACGAGACGACCGGCGGCGAGGCCCCGCCCACGGCCCAGCACGGTCTCCGCCAGGGGAGGCGGATCGCGGCCAACATCGAGGCGACGCTCGCGGGCCGACCGCCCGAGCCGTTCCGCTACGCGACGATCGGCGGGGTGTGTTCGCTCGGTCGCTACCAGGGCGTCGCGATCGTGCGGGGGGTGCGGTTCCGCGGGTTCCTCGGCTGGTTCCTGCATCGCTCCTACCACCTGCTGGCGATGCCGACCTGGACCCGCCGCGTCAAGATCGCGATGGACTGGACCGTGTCACTCCTCTTCCCGCGGGACCTCGCGCAGCTCGGCTCGCTCGCTCGACCGCGGGAACCCTTCGAGCGCGCGTCGAGCGATCAGCCGTCCGACTGACCGCGCTCATCGATCACGTCGAAGAGGTTGTGCTCAGGGTCCTCGAGGGTCACGAAGTCCTCACCGGGCTCGGGTTCGCGCTGGTAACGTCTCGCGCCGAGCGACAGCAGCCGCTCGATCTCCCCGTCTATGTCCGACGTGTAGAGATCGAGGTGGAGTCGGTTCTTCCCGATGCGCGGCTCGGGCACCTTCTGGAGGGCGATCCGGACGTTCGCGTCGCCGGGATCGCGCAGCACCGCCCAGCCCTCTTGGGGCTCCTCCCTCGGCACGTAGCCGAGGGCGGCGGCCCAGAACGCCAGCATCGTCGCGAAGTCGTTGCAGTCGATCACCACGGAGCCGACGCGGAGGGCGGCGCCGCCCTCGCCCGACACGGGCTACGCGCCGCGCTTGCGCTGCAGCTCGCTCGCCGCCTGCAGCGCCGCGTGCGATCCGGCGATGTCCGGCATCTCGTGCCCGCCAGAGAGCTCCTCGGCCGCCCACCGCGTCATGTCTCGGATCGAAACGATGCCGACGACCTCGTCGCCGTCGACCACGGGCAGGTGCCGGACGTTGCGGGACACCATCTGCTCGGTGGCGTCCGCGAGGTCGGTCTTGGACGTGACGGTCAGCAGATCGCGACGGGTCATCCCGGCCTCGACCGTCGTGGTGTTGGGGTCGCCGCCGGCCGCGACAAGGTTCACGATGTCGCGCTCGGTCACGATCCCCGCGAGCTTCTTGCTGTCCAGGACGACAACCGACGAGATCCCGTTGGCGTGCATCGTCTTCGCGACGTCCGCGAACGAGTCGCCAGTGCTCGCGGTCTTCACGTCCGAGTGCATGATCTCGCCGACGAGCATCGCTCCTCCTTGGTCCGTGCGCGCTGGGATCGCCAGCCTACACCGGGGGTGGGGGCGGCATCGTCGATGGCATGATGCGTCGATGGCGAAGCCCACGTACGTGGCGAACGCGACCGTGTTCGACGGACGCCGGGTGCGCCGGAAGCAGGGCGTCCTGTTCGACGCGGAGGGCATCCGATGGGTGGGCCCGCACGGCCGCGCGCCGAAGGGCGCGAGGCGGTCGCGGAGCGTGGAGGGCGTCGGCAGGACCCTGCTGCCCGGGTTGATCGACGTCCACGTCCATCTCCAATGGGACGGGAGCGCCGATACCGAGCAGGAGACCAGGGAGCTCCGGACGCCTGGTCATGCCGCGATCAAGGCCGTCGTGAACGCGAAGCGCCAGCTCGACGCCGGGGTGACGACCGTGCGCGACCTCGGTGGGATGGGGGCGGCGAGCATCGACGTCGCGAGGGCCGTGGCCGCCGGGCTCGTCCCGGGGCCGCGGATCCTTGCGGCGGGGCAAGCACTCACCGTCACCGGCGGCCACGGCCACGCGATCGCCCTGTCTCGAGAGGTGGACGGCGTCGACGGCGTGCGCGCCGCGGTCCGCGAGGAGATCCGCGCCGGCGCAACGACGATCAAGCTGATCGCGACGGGCGGCGTCCTCACGCCCGACATCCCCGCGACATTCACCGCGTTCACGCCCGAGGAGCTCGCGGCCGGCGTCCGGGAGGCGCACGAACGCGGACTCCCGGTCGCCGCCCACGCGATCGGGGCCGAGGGGATCCGGGCCGCGGTCTTGGCCGGCGTGGACTCGATCGAGCACTGCAACCAGCTCACGCCGGCGACGGCGCGGGAGATGGCCGCGAGAGGCACGTTCCGCTCGCCCACGATCTGCGCGATCCGCGGGATCCTCGATCACGACGATCGCGTGCCCGACTACGCCGCGGCGAAGGCACGAGAGATCGGCGAGGACTCCGAGCGGTCGCATCGGACGGCGATCGCCGCCGGCGTGCGACACGTGTGCGGGACCGACGCCGGGACGCCGTTCAACGTCCACGGCAACGCCGCGCAGGAGATCGTGCACATGGTCGACTGGGGGATGCGCCCCCTCGACGCGCTCCGCGCCGCCACGGCGAACGGCGCCGACCTGTTGCGCCTGCCGGACACCGGCACGATCGAGCAGGGCAAGCGCGCGGACCTCCTCCTGGTCGATGGCGATCCGGCCGACGACCCCGGTGTGCTCCTGGGCCGCAAGCGCGTGTGGATCGCCGGCGCGCCCGTCTAGCGGTCGCCGAGGACCCGCTCCAGGACGTCGACGCCGTCGCCGAGCGCCGTCAGGTCGCGAGACGGGAGGGCGTCGAGGGCGCGGCGGAGCGTCTCGACGCGCCGCGCGCGCCCGCGCCGGAGCGTCCGGGCGCCGGTCGCGGTCGCGCGGACCCGCACCGCCCTCGCGTCGTCCGGGTCGGGCTCGCGGAGCGCGAGCCCGTCCCGGACGAGCCCGTCGACCAGGCGCGTCATCGTGGGCGGCTCGACCTGCTCGATCCTCGCGAGCTCGCCGATCCTCCTGGGGCCGGCGAACACGAGCACCGACAGGACGGACAGGCGGGGAGCGGAGACTCCGAGCGCGTCGTCCTCCACGCGCAGGCGCCGCAACAGGTGGATCGCGGCCGAGTGGAGCCGATCCGCGACGGCTTCCACGTCGGCCTGCCGTCGCGCCGGGGAAGTTCGCCTTGACGTGGCCATCGGTATTTAGTTAGGCTACACAAATACTAGCGGGAGAGGAAGCGGTGGCAAGCACCTCCGACGAGCTCTTCGCGGCGATCGAGGCCGGGGACGCCGTCCGCGTCGCGGCGATCCTCGACGCCGATCCCGGGCTCGCGACCGACCGCGACGCGGCCGGCGTGTCCGCCTTGATGCGCGCCCGGTACCGGTTCGAGCCCGCGCTGCTCGAGGCGGTCCGAAGCCACGTCCAGGAGCTGGACGCCTTCGAGGCGGCGGCGCTCGGTGACGTCGAGCGACTCCGCACGCTGCTCGACGCCGATCCCTCGCCGGCGATCGCCTACTCGGGAGACGGGTTCACGGCGCTCCACTTCGCCGCGTTCTTCGGGTCGGCCGAGGCGACATCCCTGCTGCTCGCGCGGGGCGCGCCGGTCGACGCGCTGGGTCGCGGATGGATGACGGGGACCGCGCTGCACTCCGCCGTGAGTCGCGCCCGATCGGACGTCGCGCGGATCCTCGTCGACGCGGGTGCGAACCCGAACGCCCGGCAGTCGGCGGGATGGACGCCGCTCCATGCCGCGGCGCACAACGGCGACCGCGCCACCGTGGAGCTGCTGCTCGATGCGGGGGCGGACGCCGCCGCGACCAACGACGAGGGCAGGAGCGTCCTCGATCTCGCGACCGAGAAGGGCGACGGGGAAACGATCGACCGGATCCGGTCGGCGCTTCAGGCGGCCCCGTAGGCCGCGAACACGTACTCCTGCGCCATCGAGTCGCAGGGGTTCCCCCGCCCGAACAGCACCCGTCCCTCGGTCACGTCCGCCGTGCACCAGAACACGGTCTTCGACGTCGGGTGCCCCCACTCGGGGTGCCGGCAGACCTCGTCCGGCTGGTTCTGGTGATCCGACAGGATGCTGCGCAGCACCTCAGGTGTGACGGAGCCGGGCGGCTGGTCGGCGAGCAGGTCCCGTGCCCGACAGAACCGGACGTCCGACCGCACGGCGTAGTCGGGGTCGCCCTCGAACGGGCGCATCCGTTCGCTGACGTAGTGGTTCGTGTGGGCGAGGTGGTCGCGCTCGTCGAGGTGCGTGATCTCCACGTCCGTGGCGCTCCCCTCGACGTTCGCGACGTCCCCGTACCGGTCGGCCAGGACGTTGTTGTACGACGAGGCGCGGTCCGGCCGGATCGCCTGGGCGACCATCTCGTGGAGGTTGCGGGCGCGGAGCATCTCGAAGACCTGGTGCGAGCGGGAGATCCCGACCCGCTCGTCGTTGGGGCTCAGCTCGTTGCCGGTGAGCGACAGCCCGGCCTGGCTCCAGCCGACGCTGATCCACGGGACGCCGCCGATCTGGAGGGTCACGGGCTCGTCGTCGACCGCCTTCTCGATCGCGACGAGGTCGGGCTCGACCTCGGGACGCAGGTCGTTGTTGTGACCGACCCAGAGGTGGCCGTCGGCGGTGGCCGCCGGCCCGGCGACGACGTCGCTGCAGCGCCCCTCGGTCCCGTCGCCGTACGGCGTGTACCAGAGCTCCTCGATCGTCGTCGCGAAGAACTCGAGCGGATCGACGCCCGCGCCCTCCGCGCACCCGTCGAGCTCTTCCAGCAGCCCGGGGAGCGAGGGCGCCGTGACGTCTCGATAGGCTCGTGCGAGCCGGATCTGCTCGTCACGGCTCCGTCCCTGGGGGAGATCGTCGTCGAACGCCGCCACCGTGCGGCCGATCTGGGTCGCGCCGAGCTCGCCCATCTGCAGGCCGACCTCGCGATGGCTGCCGGCGACGCGGTAGAGCTCGAGCGGGTGCGGCGTCACTCGCGGATGGTAGCCGCTCGTTGCCGCCGCTTGCGAGGTTCTGTCACTCCCTCGGGGTACGGTTCGGCCATGACCCCCTCCCAGGTGATCCGATGACGACCGAGCTCCTCATCGCGGTCCTCGCCGCCGGCATCGGCGCCGCGGTCGGCGCCCTGATCGTGCTCCGGCGGAACGCCTCGCACGAGGACACCGGAGCCCCCGATGTCCCGGACCCATTGACCACCTTGAACGCGGTGAACGCGCAGCTCCACGCGGAGCTGACGGCCAGGCTCGAGGTCCAGGCCGCCGAGCTCCGGAGGATCGCCGACGCGTCCGGACAGCGCGATCGGGTGAGCGAGCACCTGCGCGACGGGCTCGACGCCACGCGGCAGGTGCTCGAGCTGCTCCAGGCTCGGGACGAGGAGCGGCGGGCGTCGGACACGGAGAATCGGGAGGTCGTCCGGCGGCTCGCCACCGTACTGGCGGGCGGCAACCGCACGGGTCGCGCCGGCGAGCACGTTCTTCGCGAGCACCTCGGCCAGCTCCCGCCCTCGATGCTCACCTCGGACTTCCGCGTGAACGGCAAGGTCGTGGAGTTCGGATTGCGCCTGCCGGACGGTCGGCGGCTTCCGATCGACTCCAAGTGGACCGCGGTCGCGGAGCTCGAGGCGATGGAGGCCGAGGAGGATCCCACGCGGCGCGACGCCTGCGCGCGCAAGGTCGAGAAGGCGGTGGCGTCACGGGCGAAGGACGTCGCACAGTACATCGACACGTCGGTGACGTCGCCGGTCGCGGTAGCAGCCGTGCCGGACGCCGCGTACCAGGTGCTGTCCCGGGCGCACGCCGAGGCCTTCATGCGCGGCGTCGTGATCGTGCCGTACTCGAGCGCGCTGCCGATCATCATGTTCCTCTACGCGCTCGTCGAGCGGTTCGGCGACGCGGCGGACGTCCAGGCGGCGCTCGCCGAGATCGGAACGCTCCTCAACACGATGGACGCGATCGTCGAAAACAAGTTCGCGAAGGCGGGCACGATGATCGCCAACGGCGCCGAGGAGTTCCGGTCCAGCCTGGGCAAGGCGCGCGGTTCGATCGCGCGGGCGCGTCACGGGGAGCAGCTCGAGCTCCCGTCGGACGCCACCGACGAGGAGATCCTCTCGATCGTCCGGTGAGGTCGGCCGGTTAGGCTTGCCTCGTGGATCTCGCCGAGGCCCTGGACCGCTTCGGGTTCCGGCCTCGAGAGGAGCGCGGCCTCGCCGGGAGGGGCGCCCGTCTCCATGTCGCCGAGCCCAATCCGTACATGACCTACATGGTCCACGTGTACCCCGACGGCACGGCGATCTTCAGCTGGGAGTTCGCGCTGGCGGACTACCTCGCCACCCGCGGGATCCAGGTCGGCTCCGACGAGGCGCTCAACCAGTTCATGTACCCGCGGGAGGACATCCGCGGCCGACAGGACGGGACGTGGCTGACGTCGGCGATCGAGCGGACCGAGACGATGCTGGCCGAGCTCCGCTTCGACCGGCCGGAGCCCTGACTCGGTGGGGGCGGCGCGCCGCGCCGCCCCTGGGAGATCTCAGGTGCGGATCGGGTTCACACGACCCGGACGTTCTGGGCCTGGGGCCCCTTCTGTCCCTCGACGATGTCGAACTCGACCGCCTGACCCTCCTCGAGGTTCTTGTACCCCTCCCCGGTGATCCCGGAGAAGTGCACGAACACGTCTGGGCCCTCGGACTGGGTGATGAAGCCGAACCCCTTCTCGGGGCTGAACCACTTCACGGTGCCTGTTGCCACTGGCGTTCCCTCCTTCCGCGGCCGGTGCGGACGTCTCGCCGGTGCGTGTCCGTCGGCCAACCCGGCCTCGGCCGGGGAGGGAACTGCCAGAACAACGGTGCAACGAGAACCGGTGCTGCCTGAACCCTCGTTCGGAGCGTACCGGATGGTTCGGAGGGCCGCCCACACGTCTCGCTCGGGCGACCTAGCCTGTCGGCGTGAGCTCGACGACGCCGACGGCGAGGCTGGAGTTGTCTCGCCTCCAGGCGATCCGGGCGTTCCGGCGCGGCCCGCTCGAGCTCCTCGAGCGCGCCGCGCGCCTGGGAGACGTCGTCACGCTCCGGACGGGGCGGCTCTCGGCGTGGTTGTTCAACCACCCGGATCGGGTCTGGGATCTGCTCGCGACGCGGAGCCGCGACGTCAAGAAAGGTCCGACGATGGAGGCGGCGGCGAAGATGCTCGGCCGAGGTTTGCTCACGAGCGAGGGCGAGCACCACCACCGGCAGCGACGGTTGATCCAGCCGCTGTTCCATCACGACCGGCTCGGCGACTACGAGCGCGTGATGCGCGATCTCACCGACCGACGGGTCTCGTCTTGGTCCGACGGGGACGTGCTGGATGTACGGCGGGAGATGGGGGAGCTGGCGCTGTCGATCGTCGGCCGGTCGTTGTTCGGGACCGACGTGGAGCCCGAACGTGCGCGGGAGATCGCGGCGGCACTCACGGAGGCCCTGTCCCAGTTCGGTCGCGTCTTCTCGCCGTTCCTCCGCCTGACGGAGCACCTGCCGATCCCGTCGACGCGCCGGTTCCGGCGCGCGCGAGCGACGTTCGATCGCGTCGTGCGCGACATGATCGCCGAGCGGCGGCGCGCCGGCCTGTCCTCCGACGACCTCCTGACGTACCTGCTCCGCGCGCAGGAGGACGGGCGTGGGATGACCGACCGGGAGGTTCGTGACGAGGTCCTCACGCTGTTCCTGGCCGGCCACGAGACGACCGCGGTCGCGCTCACGTGGACGTTCTGGCTGTTGGCAGGGGAGCCCGCGGTGGCGCGGATCCTGGACGGGGCGAGCGGGGACGAGCGCGCCACGGTGATCGACCGGATCCTCGCCGAGTCGTTGCGGCTGCGCCCGCCGGCCTGGGCGATCGGACGTCGGACGTTGCTCGACCTCGACGTGACGGAGGGCGATCGGCTCCCCGCCGGCTCCGTCGTCATCGTCTCCCCCTGGCTCTTGCACCACGACGAGCGGTGGTGGCCCGACCCGAACCGGTTCGACCTCGGCCGATGGGACCCCGCAGCGGTGGCGGCGCGACCGCGCCACGCCTACCTCCCGTTCGGCGGCGGCCCGCGCACGTGCATCGGCGAGGGGTTCGCGCGACGCGAGGCGGCGATCGTCCTCGACCGCGTGACGCGCCGCTGGCGGCTCGTCGCCGAGCCCGGCCAGGACGTCAGGCCGGAGCCGGCGGTGACGCTTCGGCCCGCGGGCCCGGTCCTGATGCGGGTGCGGTCGCGCGGAGCAGGCTGAGGTACTCGGCGCGTCGCGCGAACGTCTCGCGGAGCTGCTCGCCGAGCTGCTCGACGACCTCGTCGCGGTACGCGGCGTCGAGCTGCGTGGCGACCGCGTAGTACAGGGCGGCGAAGCACGCCATCCCGGTCGCGACCCGCAGCAGCTCGACGGTCACGACGACGACCGAGTCGCCGAAGAACGGGATCCGCCACACCGTCGTGCCCGGATCGCCCAGCCAGGCTTCGCGCACCCCGCCGCTCACGAGGAGCGCGCCGAACACGACGAAGAACAGCCAGACCGCCGCGGCGACGAACAGGACCTGGAGGAACTGGCTGAGGAAGACGACGAGCGCGACGTTGACGCGCTGCGGCCGGCTGAGGTCCTCGCCCTGGACCGCCGCGTCGCGCTCGAGGTCACGCACGCTGCCGGGGAGTCGGAGCAGCAGGAAGCCCGCCGCCAGCAGCAGGAACAGGCCCGCCGCGGCGACGAAGAGCGGCACGCCCGGCACGGTCCAGATCTGCCACGTCTCGGTGGTGAAGAAGATCACGAGGAGGAAGAACAGCAGGAGCGACAGGGCGCGCACCAGCACCGAGAGGGACGCGGTGAACAGCGAGAGGAACCGGCGTCCCGCCCAGGCGACGAGCGAGAGCGCGCCGAACCCGAGCACGAGGTACACGGCACCGAGCAGCGCGGCGTTGGCGAGCATCGTCACCGCGGCGCTCATCCACTGACCGCCGAAGAGCAGCGGGAGCGCCGTCGGCACGAGAACGAACACCGCCATCTCGGGGAGTCCGATCCGTCGGGGCGGCTCGAGGAACCGCTGACCACGGGCCACGTTCAGCAGGCCGAACACGCCGAGCGCCAACGCGATCCCGCCCGCCAGGAAGCCGACGTTCACCCAGAACCCGAACTCGAGGTTCAGCGCGTTCAGGATCTCGAGGACGAACACGAACGTGAGGAGGGGCAGCGCCTTGGCGAACGCCCGTCGGGCCGAATAGCCGCGGATGAAGGTCGGCAGGCCCGCCCTCCGGAAGCCCCGCTCGAGCTCCGCGGTACGTGCCATGTCCACGCCCGTATCGAACCACAGCGTCTCGGCGGACCCGCGGAGCTCAGGCGGTCGTCACCTCGGGCCGTCGCGTCTCCCGGTCGGGGTCGCCCGATCCCAGGGGGATCCGGACCGTGAACGTCGAGCCTCGCCCGAGCTCGCTGTCCACGTCGACGTCGCCGCCCGCCCGCCGCGTGAGCTCGCGGACGAGGTGGAGGCCGAGCCCGACGCCGCCGTACGCGCGCGTGGACGATCCGTCGATCTGCGTGAACCGGTCGAAGATCCTCGGCAGGTCCCCGGGCGGGATCCCGCGACCCTCGTCCCGGACCCGGATCACGAGCGCGCCGCCCTCGATCCCGGCCTCGACGGACACGGGCGAGCCGGACGCCGAGTACTTGAGCGCGTTGTCCACGAGGTTCGCCGCGATCTCGTGGAGCGCGATCGGATCGAGCGCGATGGACGGGAGGTCGGGCTCGACCCGGAGCCGGATCCGATCGACCGCGCCGGGGAACCCACGCCGGACCTCCTCGAGCACGACCGCCACCGCGGTCGGCTCCTCCGCGGATCCGACGTCGCCGTGCTCGAGCTGGGCCTCGCGCAGGAGGTTCCCGACGAGTCGCTGGAGGTGGCCGGTCTGCCGGGCGATCGCCTCGATCGCATCCCTCGTGTCCGGGTCCGCGGCCCCCGGCCGGTCCCGCAGGAGCTCCGCGTAGCCGTGGATCGTCGTGAGCGGCGTCCGAAGCTCGTGCGAGGCCGCGGCGGCGAAGTCGCTCTTCAGCCGGTCCAGCTCGCGGAGCTCCGCGACGGTCTCCTGCTCACGGGCGAGCAGCTCGCCGAGCTGCTGGTTCTTCTGCTGAAGCGTCCTCGTGGTCCCGATCATCAGCGGCAGGAGCAGGACGTAGAGGACGAGCAGGCCGGTGCCGAGCGAGATCGTCAGCGTGTCCTTCAGGTCGTCGATCTCTCGTTGGATCGCCGAATAGTCCTGGTAGACCTCGATCACCGCGTCCGCCTCGTCCGAGGCGTCGACGCCGTGGACGTCCACCGGCACGTACGTCTCGAACAGCTGTTCCGCGAGCCGGCGCTCGCTGGCGTTCTCGGGCTCGTCCAGGTCTGAGATCTCGCTGGCGACCTCGCCCTCGAACGCCTCGAGCAGATCCTCCTCCGGCTCCGGTCGCGCGCCCACCTGCGCGGGGTCGCTCGAGAAGATCACGGTGCCGTCGCGATTCCAGATCTTCACGCGCTCGACGCCGCCGTCCTCCATCGCGAGCTCCTCGATCTCCGCCCGGAGCTCGTCGTACCGCGGGCCGTCGGCCCCGCCGTCGAGGTCCGTCGGGTCGAGCAGCGGCGCGATCACGCGCTCGGCGATCAGCTCGGCCCGGTCGGTCGCGCTCTCCTCCGAGCGAGCTCGGAGATCGCGCGTCCGCAGGGCCGCGATACCGATGCCGATCAACGCGAACACGAGCAGGCTCGTGATGGCGAATCGCCACACGATGGAGGTGCCGCGCAGGCGTTCCGGGGACATGTTGTCGATATCGGCATCCCCTGGGGGCGGATGTAGCGGCGGCGGCAGGAGGCGCTACCCTCCTTCCATGGCGTTCTCCAGCGCGCTCGTGCTGTTCGCGCACCCGGACGACGCCGAGTTCTTCTGCGGCGGGACGGTGGCCCGGTGGGCGCGCGAGCGCTGCCACGTGCACTACGTGTGCATCACCGACGGCTCCGCCGGCTCGAACGAGCCCGACACCACGCGCGAGGCGATGCGGCCGATCCGCGAGCGCGAGATGCGGGCCGCGGCCGACATCCTGGGGGTCGCGTCGATCACGTTCCTGGGCGAGCTGGACGGCTTCCTCGAGGTTTCCCCGGCGACGCGGCGCAAGGTCACCCGGGAGGTGCGCCGCCGCCGCCCCGACGTGATCGTGGCGCCGGATCCCTCGCGACTGTGGAGCGGCTCCGACTACGTGAACCATCCGGATCACAAGGTCGCCGGCCTCCTCGCCCTGTCCGCGGTGATGCCGGACGCCCCGACGCGGGTGATGTTCCAGGAGCTCGAGGACGAGGGGTTGGAGCCGTTCGAGGTGCCGAACCTGTACCTGGCCGCCGAGGAGCCCGATACGTTCGTGGACATCACCGACACGCTCGAACTGAAGCTCAAGGCGCTGGCCGCGCACGCGTCGCAGCTCGGGCCGGACGTCGAGGAGCGCGTCACGGCGCGGGCCCGCGAGCTGGGCCAGCGCGCAGGCGTGGACTTCGCCGAGGGGTTCCGGGCCTTCCGGCTCCAGGACGAGGGAGACGTGGACGACGGCTGAGGACGGGATGGACGACGAACGCGACGAGCCGTACGAGCTCACCGCCGACGAGCGGCGCGACATCCAGGCCGACCTGGACGACCTGTCGTCGATGCGATCGGCCTTCTCGACCCAGGGCGTGAAGGGCGTCGTGATCGCGTGCCAGGACTGCGGCGCGAACCACTTCTACGAGTGGGAGCTCCTGCGGGACAACCTCGAGCACATGCTCCTGTCTGGGGAGGCACGGATGCACGAGCCCGCCTTCGACATCGTCGAGGAGGAGTACATCCAGTGGGACTACGGCAAAGGCTACGTGGACGCGCTCAGCGACACGGGGCTCGATCCGGAGCTCCGGATCGAGCTCACCCGATGCCCGTGGTGCCAGGCACCCTTCGCCGAGGACCCCGCGTTCTGTCCGCGGTGCGGCCGCTCGATGGGCCCGGCGCGGCTCTACCGGGAGCTCGTGGGCAAGGGGATGGAGGAGCGGGACGCGCGGGCGCTACTCGTGCGCGCGGGCTTCGAGCCGTTCTGAGGAGCCGGCCGGGTCTTAGCGCTTCGTGCGGACGTGGTCGAACGCGGGCGGCTCCAGCACGCATTCGTCCGGTGTCTTGTCCGGCCGGAGCCCTCGGAAGGAGGGCGCTCGCATCTTGCCCGTGGACTTCGTGATCTCGTGGTACTCGACCTCGCAGACCACCTCCGGCGCGACGAACGTGGCCCCTTTGAGCTTCTTCAGCGAGGGGTCGTCGATCGGGGGGTCGGGGCGGACGAGCGGCTGCAGGTCCGCGAGCAGCTGCTCCAGCATCTTCAGGTTGAAGCCGGTCCCGACCTGACCGACCCAGCGGAGCTCGCCGGCGTCGATCGCGCCGACGAGCAGGGCGCCGAAGCTCGCCGATCGGCCTCCCTGTCCCGGGGTCCACCCGAGGATCACGCAGTCTTGGGTCGAGATCAGCTTGATCTTCCGCCAGTCGGGTGTGCGTCGCCCGCTCGCGTACCTCGAACCCTTGCGCTTCGCGACGACGCCCTCGAGCCCGAACGACCGCGCCGTTTCCACGAACGCCGTGCCCTCTCGATCGGCGTAGCTCATCAACTGGAGCCGATGGTCCTGCTCCACGACCAGCTCCAGGAGCTCCCGACGCTCCTCCAGGGCGAGTTCGGTCGTGTCCCGGCCGTCCAGCCACAGTAGGTCGAAGGCCACGAACGACACCGGGATCTGCTTCGAGACCCGCTTGATCTCCCGTTCGTTCTGCAGGTTCATCCGCTGCTGGAGGACCTCGAACGAGTCCCTCCCGTCCGCGTTCACGGCGACGATCTCTCCGTCCAGTACGGCGTTCACCTGGTCGACGAGCTCGTGGATCATGTGGATGTCCGGGTACTGGAACGACACGTCGCGGCCGCGCCTGGTCCGAAAGATCGTGCCGCCCGTCTCCATCTCGGCGAGCGCCCGGATCCCGTCCAGCTTGGGCTCGAAGCGCCAGCCGGGATCGTCGAAGGGCTGGCCACCGCCCTCCGCGAGCATCGGCTGGAAGCGCACGGGCTTCGCCGGCGTCGGGGCGCTGTTCGCCGACGCGAGGAACGCGAGCCAGTCGGTCCTCGTCTTCACGAAGTGGTACTCGAGCTCCGGATAGCGCCGTCCGTGCAGTCGGAAGCTCACCTTCGACTCGGTCCATTCGACGGGCTCGTACCAGCCGTCGTCGAAGATCCGCACCTCGCCGGCGCCGTAGTGACCCTCGGGGATCGTGCCTTCGAAGCTCCCGTACTCGAGCGGGTGGACCTCGGTCTGGACCGCGAGGCGCCGATCCCCCTTCTCGACGGGCAGGCCGCGCGGGACCGCCCACGACCACAGCCCGCCCTCGTGCTCCAACCGGACGTCGTAGTGGAGTCGCGTGGCCCGGTGCTTGTGGATCACGAACGAGTTCCCGGTTCCCGCCACGTCGCCCGGCGCCGGCTCGGTCGTGCCCTCGTCGCCGAACTCGCGGCGGCGGACGTACTCGTAGAGGGCCGGGTCCTTCGAGGCCTCGACGATCTCGTCCGACGTCTTGCGCGACGTCGCCGTCGACGCGGTCCGGGGCAGGGGAGCGTCCACGCGCGGATCGTCGTCCTCCGCCCTGACCCCGAGGGCGTCGAAGGCGTTCGCGAGGTCCATCTCCTCGGTGCGGACGCCCTCGAACAGGTCGCCGAGCTCCGCGAAGCGGTCCCAGACGTTGTCGATCCGGAAGTCCTGCGGCTCGAACCCGCCCTCGAACACCTCGTCCCACCTGAGCGGCGTCGAGACGGGCGCGCGCGGCTCGGGTCGGAGCGAGTAGACGGCCGCGATGTTCGCGCCCTGGCGGTTCATGTTGTGGTCGATGAAGACCTTGCCGGCCCGGTCCGCGACGCGCCAGGCCATCGTGACGCGATCGGGGTCGGCCTTCGCGATCATGCGCCCGCACGCCCCCACGAGGGCTCGTACCTGTCCGTAGGTGTACGCCCCGCGCTTGACCGGCACGTAGATCTGGAGGCCGGTCGCGCCCGACGTCTTCGGGAACGCGGTCAGGCCCAGCTGATCCAGCAGCACCTTGATGTGGCGAGCCACCGTGAGGACGTCCTCGTACGTGTACGGCTCGAACGGATCGAGGTCGAAGAAGAAGTAGTCGGGATGCTCGACGTCCTCGCAGTGCGAGTGCAGCGGGTGCATCTCGATGCACCCGAGGTTGGCGACGTAGAGCAGCGTGGCCGTGTCGTCGACCGTGAGGTAGTCGATCACACCCGCCTTGGCGTCCTCCGACAGGACCTTGCACCGGTGGATCCAGTCCGGGGTGTGCGACGGCGCGGTCTTCTCGTAGAAGAAGGGGCCGTCGGCGCCGTCCGGCATGCGCTTCATCGTGAGCGGGCGCCCCTCGAGGTAGGGGGCGATCGATGCCGCGATGTTCCAGTAGTAGGCGACGAGGTCCCCCTTCGTGTAGCCCTCCTCCTCCCAGAAGACCTTGTTGAGGTTGGACAGGCGGAGCTCGCGGCCCTCCACCTCGACCCACCAGGCGTCGCCGTCCTTCCGCGCCTCGAGCGCCTTCGGGAGGTCCAGCGTGAACGCGGGACCGGTCGACCTAGCCCGTCGTCGTTGCGGCATCGCCCCCCGATGCTACGTCCGAGGACGGTACCCCCCGTTCGGCCGTCAACCGTCCGCCCGAACGCGCCGATACCTCGGGGCGAAGGCGTGTTCGGGAGGCACCGGTCATGGATCCGGTTCGAGACGACGAGCGACGGTGGCGGCCTCGGCCGCTGCTCAGTTTCGCGCTCCGAACCGGTTCCGTGCTCGTGCCCGCCGCGGCCGGGTTCGCCGTGGCCTACGGCTACGTCGCGGGCGTCCCGATGTGGGGCGGCCTCGCCACGATCCCGTGGTTCCTCGGCCTCGTGGCGAGCTCGACCGGCGCCGCCGCGCTCGCCGAGCGGCTGGGGAAACGGCTGCTCCCGCTGGCGGTGCTGTTCCGGCTCTCGCTGGTCTTCCCCGACCGGGCGCCCTCCCGGTTCGCGATGGCGCGAGGCGCCGGCAACGTGCGCGTCCTGGAACGGCGGATCCGCGACGCGCGGGAAGGGGGACTCGACCGGCAGCCGGCCCGAGCGGCCGAGCAGATCCTGGCCATGGTCGCGGCGCTGTCGGCGCACGACCGGAAGACGCGCGGGCACAGCGAGCGCGTGCGGGCGTTCACGGACCTCGTCGCCGGGCAGCTGAATCTGTCGGACGAGGATCGCGACCGACTGCGGTGGGCGGCGCTCCTGCACGACGTCGGCAAGCTGCGGGTGCCCGCGAAGATCCTCAACAAGCCCGGTCGGCCAGATGCCCATGAATGGGAGCTGCTCCAGGGCCATCCGGCCGCGGGCGCGCGGATCGCGCGCCCGCTGCTGCCGTGGTTGGGCGCGTGGGGCGCGGCGATCGAGCAGCATCACGAGCGGTTCGACGGCGGCGGGTATCCGGCCTCGCTCGCCGGTGAGGAGATCTCCCTGGCGGCCCGGATCGTGAGCGTCGCGGACTCGTTCGAGGTGATGACCGCCGCCCGCTCGTACAAGCGACCGATGAGTGTGCCGGCCGCCCGGCGGGAGCTGACGGCATGCGCAGGCGCGCAGTTCGACCCGGCGATCGTCCGCGCGTTCCTGAACGTGGCCCTCGGCCGATTGTGGTGGACGGTCGGGCCGGCGTCGTGGGCGGGGATGCTGCCCGTCCTCGGGGAGGCCCAACGTGCGGGCGGTCAGCTCACGGCGGCGGCGAAGGGCGCGGCGGCGGCGGCGGCGATCGGCGTCGCCGGGTTCCTCCCGGTCGCGGGAGGGGCCGCGGCCGCGCCCGCACCGCGCGCGGACGCCCCCGCGCCGCGAGCGCTCGTTCCACCGGTGACGCTCGCGCCCGGGTCGGACGGGAGCGTGACGTCCGAGGAACTTCCGCACGGAGGGGTCGAGGCCAGTGGTGCGACGGGCGGGGTCGGACATCGGGTCGACCCCCCCGCGAGCGACGGGGAGGAGACACCGTCCGGCGATCCGGGCGGATCCGAGGACCCTGGCACGATCCCTCCGGAGGACCCGGTCGAACCGCCCGAGCCGACGGTGGACCGCACCGTCGACGCCGTCGACGGCGTCGTGGACGGCGCGGTCGACACGGCGGACGGCGTCGTCGACGACGTGACCGACACCGTCGACGGCGTCACGGACGGCGTGACCGACCTGGTCGACGGGGGGGTCGGGGGGTCGCTCGTGTCCGACGTCGTGGACGATCCGGTCGACGACGTCACCGACCTGCTCGGCGGGCTGCTCGGCACCTGATCGATGCTTCCTCGGCGGAGGGGTGTCCCCCGGGCCGTCTAGGATAAGAACACCCCTTGGACCGACGAGGTCCGGCGACCCCGGGAGGACGACATGCCAAGAGCCATGTGGAAGGGAGCGATCTCCTTCGGCCTCGTGACGATCCCCGTGAGCGTGTACCCGGCCACCGAGGAGAAGACCCTTCGCTTCAACCAGCTCCACGACGACGACGGCGGACGGATCAGGATGAAGCGCGTGTGTTCGATCGACGGGGAGGAGGTCGGCTACGAGCACATCGTGAAGGGCTACGAGTACGAGAAGGATCGCTACGTGATCCTGACCGACGACGACTTCGAGGCGATCCCGGTCGAGTCCTCCCGTTCGATCGACATCCAGCAGTTCGTCGACCTCGAAGAGATCGACCCGATGCTCTACAAGAAGTCCTATTACCTCGTCCCCGAGGAGACGGGCGCCAAGGCGTACGCGTTGCTCCGCGAGGCTCTGAACAAGGCTGGCAAGGTGGGCGTCGCCAAGGTCAGCTTCCGCGACAAGGAGCACCTCGCCGCGCTCCGGTTCCGCGACGAGGCCTTCGTGCTCGAAACGATGTTCTGGCCGGACGAGATCCGCGACGCCGACTTCGGCGGCGTGGACGTGGACTCCAAGCCGCGCGCGAACGAGCTCGAGATGGCACAGACGCTGATCGAGAACCTCACGGCCTCGTGGAACCCCGACGAGTTCACCGACGAGTACCGCGAGTCTCTGCTCCGGGTCGTCGAGGCCAAGGTCAACGGCGAGGAGATCGAGGTCGTCGAGGCCGAGCCCGCCGCCAAGGTCGTCGACCTGATGGAGGCGCTGAAGGCGTCGGTCGCGGCCGCCAAGAAGGACACCAAGGCGGAGCCGGCCACCAAGGCGAGCAAGAAGAAGACGGCAGCGAAGAAGCCCGCCGCCAAGAAGACGACCGCGCGGAAGAAGGCCGTCGGCGAGTGAGCCCGCCCGGGCACGGCGGATGAAGCTCGTCACCGCGATCGTCAAGCCGCACCGCCTCGACGAGGTGAAGGACGCGCTGCGCGAGATCGGCGTGAACGGACTCACGACGACCGACGTCGAGGGCTTCGGTCGACAGCGCGGCCACACGGAGGTCTACCGGGGCGCCGAGTATCAGGTGGACTTCGTGCCCAAGGTCCGCGTCGAGGTCGTCGTCGACGACGCCGAGGCGCAGGGCGTGGTCGACGCGATCGTGAAGGCCGCTCGCACGGGCAAGATCGGCGACGGGAAGCTCTGGGTCACCGAGGTGGAGCAGCTCGTTCGGATCCGGACGGGCGAGATGGGCCCCGACGCCCTGTAGCGGACCCAGTGGGCGCCGCGCCCGATCCCGTCGGCACGCTCCGGGCCGAGTACGAGGCCCTGGAGCGCGCGTACTCGGCCGGTCACCACGGCGTGTGGGCGGCGCGCCGGCGCGCCGGGCTCGTGGACGTCGCCATCGCGGAGCTGTTCGCGCGCGCCGGTGCGCCGCCCGGGACGGCGGTCGCGGCCGTCGGCGGATACGGGCGCTCGCTCCTCCTCCCGCGCTCCGACATCGACCTGCTGATCGTGCACGAGGGCGTCGACGGCGACGTCGTATCTGGGCTCGCCGACGCGCTCCTGTATCCGTTCTGGAACGTGGGGTTCGACGTCGGGCACGCCGTTCGGACGCCGGAGGAGTGCGAGCGCGCGCGCGATCGCCTCGACGCCGAGGCGGCGATGCTCGACGTCCGTGCCGTTGGCGGCGAGCCGTCCCTTGTGGCGGACGTTCGACGCCGCGTGTCGTCGTGGGCCGGTCGCGACCCTCGCCGCTTCGTCGCGGCGATCCGCGACGACGCGGCGAGGCGCGCCGACCGGTTCGGCTCGAGCGCCCATCTGCTGGAGCCCGATCTGAAGGAGGGGTCCGGCGGGTGGCGCGACCTGCACGCGATCGAGCTGATCGTGGGCGTGGTGGGTCCCGGAGCGGGAGGGACGGCGCTGCTCCGGTCGCGCGAGCGCGACGCGCTCGACGGCGCCCTGGAGTTCCTCGCCAGAGCGCGGAGCGCCCTCCATCTCGAGACGCGGAAGCCCTCGGATCGCCTCGTCCTGGACCACCAGCCCGCGATCGCCGCCGCGATGGGGTTCGAGGACGAACCGCGGCTGATCGCGATCGACGGGCTGATGCGGGCGCTCTTCGAGCACGCCCGACAGGTCGAGTTCACGTTGCGGACCGTGATCGCGCGGTTCCTCGAGGAAGCGTCGGAGTCGGCGACCGTGCCGACCACGACGGGGGCCGCCCTGGGAGCCCTGGCGGACGCGGCCGAGGCGGACCGGGAGCCGGCGGCGGCCTTGCTCGACGCGACGGAGGACCTCGATCCGCCCGAGGGGGGCGCATGGACGGACGACGAGCGGAGCGCCTTCCTCCGGCTGCTCCGGGCCGGGCCGCGGGGGAGCGCGTCGCTGGAGATCCTCGACCGGCTCGGCGTCCTCGACCGTTTGATCCCTGCGTGGGCCGACGTCCGATGCCGTCCGCAGCGCGACCCCTACCATCGCTTCACCGTCGACACGCATCTCACCGCGACGCTGGGCGCCATGGGCCGGATCCTCGTCGACGAGACGGACGACGACCCGGTCCGGGCCGAGGCGGTGAAGCAGGTCTCCGATCGCGACGCGCTCCTGCTCGGCTCGCTCCTCCACGACATCGGGAAGACCGGCGAGGGCGGGCACGTGGCGGTCGGGAGCCGGGTGATCGGTCCGATCCTGCAGCGGATCGGCCTCCCCGATCACACCGCCTCGCTGGTGCGCTTCATGGTGTCGCAGCACCTGCTGCTGCCGGACACGGCCACGCGGCGGGACCTCTCGGACGAAGACCTCATCCTCGACGTCGCGGCCGCGGTCGGGTCCCAAGAGCGGCTCGCCGCCCTCTACCTGCTCGCGCGGGCGGACGCCGAGGCCACGGGCCCGGCTGCCTGGACGCCGTGGCGCGCGACGCTGGTCCGCGAGCTCGTCGCCAAGGTCCAGCGCGTCCTCGAACGCGGCGAGATGGGTCCCGAGGTGGCGGGGGAGCTGGCGGCGCGGATGGATCGACTCCGCGACCTCCTCCGCGACGCGCCCGCCGACGAGGTCGACCGGTTCCTGTCGAGGATGCCTCGCAGCTACCTCCTCACCGTGGAGCCGGATCGCGTGGCCCGTCACGTCGCCACGATCGCGCCGCCGGTGGGTGCCCGCGAGGTGCGGGCCGTGCACCTCGAAGGCGCCAGGGCGGGAGCGTCGGAGCTCCTCGTCGTCGCGCGAGACCGGCCCGGCCTCCTCTCGTGGATCGCGGGCGCGCTCTCCCTCGCGGGGCTCTCGATCCTCTCGGCCCAGGTGTTCACGACGACCGACGGCGTCGCCGTCGACGTGTTCGCGGTCGAGGGCGCCTGGGAGGACGAGATCCCGGAGCGGCGTTGGCGGGAGTTCCGTGGGATGCTCCGCCGAGCGGTGGAGGGCACGATCTCCCTGGAGTATCGCGTGAACGAGAAGCGGCGCTGGTACCCGGCGCCGTCTGTGACGGTGCCCGTGACGGTGGCGATCGACAACGGCGCGTCGGACTTCGCCACCGTGATCGAGGTCGGCGCGGCGGACCGGCTCGGCCTCCTCTACGACATCACACGCGTGTTCGCGGACCTCGGCCTGGACGTGCACCTCGCCAAGGTGGCCACGTACGAGGGACGTGTCGTGGACTCCTTCTACGTCCGCGACGCGCTCGGCCGGAAGCTGGCGGACGACCCCGCCGACGTCGAGCGAGCGGTGCGTCGCGAGCTGGCGTAGCGGGACGCGTCGAACCTGCCGATCGCGGCCTACGGGAGGTGGGAAGCGGCAGGGCTATAGTCCGGCGGGAGGGTTCCTCGGAAGAACGGAGCGGATGAGATGGGCTGCCTGCTCGCGATCCTCGGCGCGTTCGCGCCGCGGGTCCTGTTCCTCATCATCTGGATCGCGCGCCCCGCGTACGTCGACGCCGTGTTCGACACGTTCATCCTGCCGCTCCTGGGGCTGATCTTCCTCCCGTTCACGACGTTGCTGTGGGTGCTCCTCGACGCCCCGCCGGGGGGCGTGGTGGGATTCGACTGGTTCTGGATCGTCCTCGCGGTGCTCCTGGACCTGAGCCACTACGCCGGCGCGTACGGGCAACGGGGGCGGATGTCCAGCACGTCGACCGCGGCCTGACCTCCCTCAGGCGTCGCGGCCCAGCATGCTCCCCAGGCGTTTCGCCATCTTCGGTCCGGCCGCGTCCTCCTCGTGCTTGAAGTAGCAGAAGACGTCCGCATCCCGCTCGAGCGCGGGCCGGATCCGATCGGCCCACGCGGCGAGCTCCTCGTCGGAGTACTCGGTCTTGCGGAGCCGGAGGTACCCGATCGGGTCCCAGGACAGGTCGTCGGGTCCGGGATCCTTCTCGTCGGTCTCGGCGACGCACCACGCGACGCCCTGCGAGAGGAGCAGGTCCTTCGCCCCGATCCACGAGGGGTGGCGGAACTCCATCGCGAACCGCTCGCCGGGCGGTAGGTAGCCGACGAACGCCTCGATCAGCGCGCGATCGTACGGGAGGTTCGGCGGGCACTGGAACAGGACGCAGCCGAGCCGGTCGCCGAGCAGCCGGGCCAGCTCCAGGAAGGCGCGGACGTCGTCGTCGGTGTCGGCGAGCCGCTTGAAGTGCGTGATCCGCTGGTTCGCCTTCAGCGTGAACGTGAACCCGTCGGCGGCCTGCTCGCGCCACGTCGCCAGCGACTTCTCGGTGGGGAACCGCCGGAACGTGTAGTTGATCTCCACGGAGGACAGTTGCGTGGAGTAGTAGTTGAGCATCTCGCGGTTCTTCAGCCCTTCCGGATAGAAGACGCCGTGCTTCCAGCCGTCGAAGGAGAAGCCCGACGTGCCCAGATGGAGCGTTCCCGCCATGGCATGCATCATGGCAGGCATGGCGGAACCCGAGGAACGGCTCACGATCGACACCGTGAAGGGCGCCGTGTCGGCGCGGTACGCGCGGCCGCCGTCGCCGTTCGCGACGATCGTCGTCGGGCACGGTGCCGGCGCCGGCATGGACCATCCGTTCCTGGTCGGGTTCGCGCGCGCGTGCGTGGACGAGGGCCTCGCGACGCTCCGGTTCAACTTCCCGTACGTCGAGAGCGGTCGTCGCTCCCCCGACACCGAACCGGTGCTCCGGGACGCGTGGCGCGCGTCGTTCGACGCGGCGACGGAGCGTCGCGACGGGGACCCGGTGTGGGCGAGCGGCAAGTCGCTCGGCGGGCGGATCGCGTCGATGTGCGCGGCCGACGGGGACATCGCGCCAGCCGGCCTCGTGTTCCTCGGGTATCCGCTCCATCCGCCCGGGAAGCCGGAGCGGATCCGCGACGCGCACCTCTCCCGGATCGACGTGCCGATGCTGTTCCTG
>DASUPO010000022.1:0-2841 GCA_036281075.1 Actinomycetota bacterium
GACCGCGTAGTCGGCGTTCTCGAGGTTCTCGTCCACCGCGGCCTGTACCGCCTCGCCTTCGTTCGGCTCCATCGCGTTCAGGACGTTCACCGTCCCGGTGTTCGGTTCGGTCGCCGCGGTTTCGCCGTCGCCGCCGCCACCGCCGTCTCCGTCATCATCGCCCGCGCACGCGGCGGCGATCAGCATCAGCGCCACCACGGGGACGAGCAACTTGAGTCGCCTCATATAGGCTCCCCCTTTCACACGGGATGTCTCATTCTCCCCCAATCGTGTCGCTTCCGCTCAACCCGGCCGGAGGGCCCGGCGTGGTCGAGCCGAGCAGGACTCAGGGCGGTCGTCCTCCTTTCGTCTCGCCCACGGTGGAACGGCGGATCACCAGTTCGGTCGGCAGGATGACCCGGCGAGGTCCGCCTCCCCGATGCCGCAACAGGTGGAAGAGCGCCCGTGCGGCCTCGGCCCCTTGCTCCTGCACGCCTTGCCTCATCGTCGTGAGCGGCGGGTCGAGCCTCGCCGCGAACCCCACGTCGTCGAAGCCCGCGAGCGCGACGTCGCCCGGGACCGAGAGGTTGCGCGCGCGGATGCTTTCGAGCGCGCCCTCGGCGGTCGCGTCGTTGCCGCAGAAGATCGCGTCGACGCCCCGGTCGAGCAGCTCCCGGGCCCCCTCGCGGCCCGACGCGGCCGTGAAGGCTCCGTCGACGATCAGGTCGTCGGCCGAGACCCCGGACCGGGCCATCGCCTGCAGGTAGCCCGCGATCCGGTCCTCCCCCGCAACGGTTCCGCGGCGGCCCGTGATGTGGCCGATCCGGCGCCGCCCGATGTCCAGGAGGTGCGTCGTGATCACGTCCGCGGCCGCGACGTTGTCGACGTCGACGTAGCTCGCGTCCCGATCCGCGCGACGGTGACCGATCAGGACCGTCGGGAGGTCAGAGGCCAGGAGCCCGTCGACGAGCGGGTCGTCGAGGTGGTCCGCGGTGACGACGACGCCATCGAGCAGCCGCATCCACAGGATCTGGTCGAGTGTCTCCTCCTTGGACCGGTTGCCGAGCCACAGCATCATCCCGGCGGCCTGGTGCGCGAGCGCGTCGGTGAGCCCCTGGAGCAGGCTCGTGAAGTACGGGTCCTGGAACAGCAGGTGCGGCGATAGGTGCATCACGACGCCGACGACGCCGGAGCGACCCGAGGCGAGCGTTCTCGCCGCCGCGTTCGGCCGGAACTTCGTGCGTTCGAGGACCTCGGTGACGCGCGCCCTCGTCTCCTCCGAGACCGATCCCCCGTTGATCACGCGGGAGACGGTGGCGCGGGAGACGCCGCTCAGCGCTGCCAGCTCGTCCAGGGTCCGAACCAAGAACGCCATCCTTCGATTCGTACGCGATGGAAGCGCTCTCAAGCCTAGGTGGTCCGTATCCCGCAGGTCAAGTCGACCTGGTGGGAGCGCTCCCATCATCCGAGACACGCTTGATATGGTCCGCGAACCACCGGGCGCTCGCCTTCGGCGTCCGGAACTGGGTGTCGAAGTCCACGCGCACGATGCCGAACCGCTTGTCGTAGCCCTGCGCCCACTCGAAGTTGTCGAGCAGCGACCAGGCGAGGTAGCCGGCGAGCGGAACGCCCGCCTCGATCGCTTCCCCCACCGCGGCAACGTGCGAGCGCAGGTAGTCGACCCGGTCTCCGTCGTCCACGCGTCCGCCCGGTCCGACCAGGTCGTCGAACGCCGCGCCGTTCTCGGTCACGAACATCCGCGCGGGGCGATAGTCGCGATGGAGCCGGAGCAGGAGCTCCGTCATCCCGGACGGCACGATCGGCCACCCCATCGCGGTGACGGGCGTTCCCGGCGGGATCACGGCCCACGCGCCGAGCGAGCCGGGAGCCTCCACGGGTTCGGCGCCGCGCCCGGGGTCGGCGGCGATCAGCTGCGGGCGGTAGTAGTTGACGCCGAGGAACTCGAGCGGTCCCCCGATCGTCTCGAGGTCGCCCTCGCGCACGAGGCCCCGGTCGAAGATCTCGCCATAGTGCTCGACGAGCTCGGGCGGGTAGCCGCGTCCGAACAGCGGGTCGAGGAACAGCGCGTTCATGTGGAGGTCGGCGAGCCTCGCAACACGGACGTCCTCCGGATCGTCGGTGACGGGACGGTGTGGCTCGAGGTTGAGCGTGATGCCGACGCCGCCGCCCATCGCGTCTCGCGCGAGGCCGTGGGCGAGCAGCTGGTGGTGGGTGGCGGCGAGCGCCAGCGCGTCGTCGGTCTTGCCCGGCGCGTGGATCCCGGTGCCGTAGCCGAGCCATGCCGCCACCCATGGCTCGTTGAGCGTGATCCACAACCGGACCTCGCCGGCGAGCGCCGAACGCACGATCGACGCGTACTCGGCGAACCTTTCCGCGGTGTCGCGGTTCGGCCAGCCGCCCGCGTCCTCGAGCGCCTGGGGCAGGTCCCAGTGGAACAGCGTGAGGACCGGTTCGACGCCGCTGCGGTTCAGCTCGTCGACGAGGCGCCGGTAGTGGTCGAGCCCCTTCGGGTTCGGCCGACCGGATCCCTCCGGCTGGATCCGGGGCCACGCGACCGAGAACCGGTACGCCCCCAGCCCGAGCTCCACCATGAGCGCGACGTCCTCCCGGGACCGGTGGTACTGATCGCAGGCGACGTCACCGGTGTCGCCGTTCCGGACGCGACCCGGGGTCCTGCAGAACGTGTCCCAGATCGACGGGCCGCGCCCGTCCTCGTCCCACGCCCCCTCGATCTGGTACGCGGCGGTCGCCGCACCGAACTTGAAGCCGGGCGGATAGACCGGCCCGTGGTGCTCCCGCTCGGGAAGGATCGACGTCATCCCTTCACCGCCCCTGCGGTCA
>DASUPO010000023.1:0-45137 GCA_036281075.1 Actinomycetota bacterium
GCCGACCTTCGGACCGACCTCGACTCGTTCAGCGAGGTCGAAGCGAAGGCGCTGATGTCGGCGGGGTACGTGGTGGCGGGGCACGTCTTCCGAGATCCGGGCTGGGCCGGCGCCTCCTACGTCGACGGTGAAGGTGATCCCGACGGCACGATCCTCGGCCTGCCCGAGGTGGGCCCCTATCTCGCGGCCCCGTCGAAGGAGTTCGAGCGGCAGCTCGCGATCGGTCAGAGCCGGTTCTTCAAGGTGCTTCGCCTACCGGGCCTTGGGATGGGTCGCCGCCGGCCTCCTCCTGTTGGGGCTGGGGATCCTCGGATGGACCGTGATCGAGAACTGGAGCGCGGGGGTGACGCTCGGGTACCTGGTCGTGGGGATGGTCCTGCTCTCCCTGATCGTGTGGGTGCCGACGACGACCTGGGGCGCTCGGCTCCTGGATACGCGCGGGTTCACGGCCTTCCGTTGGGTCCGCAACGTCGTCCTCGGCCTGCTCCCGTGGGTCTGGTTCAACGCGTACCTGACCCTGTTGGAGCCATGGTTCCAGCGGGGAGGGAGCATGGAGCGTCTGCGCTCGAAGGGCCCACCGGGCCGCTGAGGCGCGTCAGTTCTTGTGCGCGTGCCCCGGGGGCTCGGCCCTGTCGGGCTTGTCGGCTCCGTTCCCGAGCCCGGGGCCGTGCGCGGGGGTGAGCCCGAGCTTCGAGGGTGGACCGCCGTGCGGGTTGTGCGCGCCGCTCGCGCCCGGCATAGACGACGTGGGGGCCTCGCCTCCGCCGTTCCCGCCTCCGCCGTTCCCGCCTCCGCCGTTCCCAGGATCCACGTCGACGGGGTCCTCGACCGGGGTCTCGGCGCCGGCGCCTCCCTCGAAGTCGGGCGCCAGTAGATCGCCGACGAAGCCGGCGCCGGCGTCGCTCTGGCTTCCGCCGGCTCCGCCTCGGTCCTCCCCGCCGCTTCCACTATCCGCGGCCGCGTCGTTCGCCTGCGAATTCCCGATCGGGTCGTAGCCCGCGCCGCCGAGCGTGCCGACCCCGAACGGGCCCGCGACGCCCGCCGTGGTGGCGCCCTGCACCAGCCCAGGAACGCCGGGTGGGAGCGTGCCGGTGCCTCGCAGCACCGAGACCGACACGCGTCCGCCGCCGAGGGCCAGCGCGAGTACCAGCGCGCTGACCGCCGCGGCGCCGCTCAACGCGAGCGTGCCCAGCCGGCGGTTCCACTCCGAGCGCTCCTCGAGCGCACCGCCCGCCGCCGCGGCGCCGGCGCCGACGAGATCCAGGATCGGCTCCGACGCTGCTCCCGAGGCCGCGGCCGGCAGGACGACGACGGGCGCCGGCTCGCGGTCTGGCTGTCGCTCCACGTCGGTGTTCTTCCCGCGACGGGGGTGGAGCCGCTTGCCGTGGCGCTGCAGACGCGTGACGCTCGGGCGCATCGCCATGGCTCCCCCGAGCAGGAGCTTCCGGCGAAGGGTCGCGGGGTCCTTCCGTACCTTGTCGATCCACTCCGGTCGGTCGAGCGTCTCGGTGAGCGCCACGCTGGCCGCCGCGACGTGTTCGACGGCCGATCCGAGATCGCGGAGGATCTTGGCGGGCTCGACCCTCGCGTCGCCTCCGATCGGGACGACCGCGGCCGGCCACACGAGCACGATCTTCGCCTGAGGAGCGATCTCGTGGACCATCGACACGGCCATCACGCCGATCCCGTCGTCGAGCACGACGACGTCGGGGTTATGGGCCTCGATCGCGGCGGGGAGATCGGCGGACCCGTGCGCCTCGCCCACGACTACGAAGCCCTCGCCCTCCAGGACGAAGCGCAGGAGACCACGCTGTGCCGTTCGGCCTTCGCCGACGACGATCCGTATCGGTCGCGCCATGTTCCTCCCCAGGTACCCGCGCGAGCGTACCCCACGTCCGGCGCGTCGGACCTCACCCGGATGGGGGTTTTCGCGGCGAAGGATGTAGTACACCGGAGCCAGCCCGTTCCGGGGGACGCAGCGTAGGCCGGCGTCGTTCCGGGCGGCCGACCTGCCAGAATGGAGCAGTCTGCCCCGGAGGGCCGCGAACGCACGTGTCCGACACGATCGAAGAGCCAGCGCCCGTCAAGACCTCCTCCGAACTCCATCCCAAGGTCGAGGAGATGCTCGCGCGGATCGGCCGGGAGGCGCCGCCCGATCGCGCGCCCGCGATCGCGGCGTTCGCGCGAGCGCTGCTCCGGCGGCTCGCAGAGGACGACCTCGAGGAGATCACGCCGGACGATCTGTACACCCTCGCGACGTCCGCCTTCGCCTTCGCGGAGGGCCGAGGCACCGATGCCTCGGCCGTCCGCGTCTTCAACCCCGATGCCGACGGAGCCGGGTATCGCTGTCACGGGACCGTGGTCGAGACGACGACCGACGACTCGCCGTTCCTCGTCGACTCCGTCTCCGAGGAACTGACCGCCCGCGGGCTGACGATCAAGCGCCTCCTGCACCCCGTGATCGGGACCGATCGCGACGAAGACGGACGGATCGTGCGTGTCCGCTCGGGTCGCGAGGCGAAGCACCGCGAGTCGTTCATGCACTTCGAGGTGGACCGCACGCTCGCCGACGACGTGGCGGCCGACCTCGAGACCCGCGTACGGCGTATCCTTCGCGACGTCGCGCACGTCGTCCGCGACTTCGACCCGATGCAACAGCGGGTCCGCGACATGATCCGGCTCGCGCGCGCCGCCGAGGTGCGCTACCCGGCCGAGCTCGTCGGCGAGGTCGAGCGGTTCCTCGACTGGCTCCTCCAGCTGAACTTCGTCCTCCTGGGTTACCGGGAGTACGAGCTGCTCGACACCGAGGACGGTCGCGCGATCCGCGCCGTCCCGGGGAGCGGGCTCGGCATCCTCTCCGACGTGCGGCAGTCGACGTTCTCTGACGTGACGCTCCTATCGTCGCTGACGCCCGACATCCGGAGACGGATCGAGGACGACGATCTCCTGATCTACTCCAAGACCCAGGCGTACTCCACGGTCCATCGCCGCGCACGCATGGACTACATCGGCGTCCGCAAGGTGGACGCGTCGGGGGCGATCGTGGGCGAGGCTCGCCTGATCGGGCTGTTCACCAGCAAGGCGTACATGGAACCGGCGGCGAAGACCCCGCTCCTGCACCGGAAGCTGGAGCAGCTGATCGCCGCCGAGGACCTGATCCCGGGATCCCACGACTACAAGGCAGTGATCGCCCTCTTCGAGTCCTTCCCGAAGGACGAGCTCTTCCAGGCGTCGGCGGGCGAGATCCGGCGCCTCGTGGCCGGGCTGCTCCAGCTCGAGAAGCACGGCGGGATCCGCGTGCTGATCCGACGCGACCTCTATGGGAGGAACGTCTCGGTGGTGGTCGCGCTGCCGCGAGACCGCTTCAACGCCGAGCTCCGGAAGAGCCTGCAGGCGCTGTTCCTGGAGCGGTTCGACGGGACCACGATCGACTACCACCTCTCGCTCGGCGAGAGCGAGTTGGCGCGGATCTTCTTCACGATCCACGTCGCTCCCGGCAAGCCGATCCCGGAGGTGCGCTACGAGGAGCTCGAGGCCGAGGTCGAGCGCCTCGCCCGCACCTGGGAGGACGACCTGCTCGACGCGCTGACGAGTCGCGTGGGCGGCGGCCGCGCACGGGCGCTGATGGATGAGTACGCGCCCCGGTTCCCCGACTATTACAAGTCGAACGACGACTGGGAGCTCGTCGTCGACGACGTCGTCATGCTGGAGCGGCTCGAGTCCACGACGGAGGGGTTCCTCGTCGGGATCGGCAACGAGTCCAGGGGCGAACGCCTGACGCGCGTGAAGCTCTACAAGACCGGCGGCAAGGTCGACCTGTCCGACTTCATGCCGATCCTCGAGGCGCTCGGACTCCGCGTGGTCGAGGAGGTGCCGACCGCGATCGCCGGCGAGGGACGGGTGTACATCCACGACTTCGGCGTCTACGACTCCCGCGGCGCGGTCCTGGAGCTGGGGGAGGCGGCCGAGCGTGTCACCGACACGATCGCGGCCGTCTGGCGGGGGGAGTGCGAGTCCGATTCCTTGAACCGGCTCGTGACGCTGTCCTCGCTGACGTGGTGGGAGGTCCGGATCCTCCGCGCGCTCCGCAACTACCGGATGCGCGTGTCGGCCCGATACACGGAGAACTACCGGAACGACGCGATGGCCGCCTACCCGTCGATCTCCGAACGGCTCGTGCGGATGTTCGAGGCGAAGTTCGACCCCGTCCGGGCCGCGCCCGATGAAGAGATCGACGAGATCCGCCAGGCGATCCACCGAGACCTCCGGGGGGTGGCGTCCCTCGATCAGGACAACATCCTGCGGCACCTGCTGGGCACGATCGAGGCGATCGTCCGGACGAACGCCTACGTCCCCGACCGGTCCTCCCTGAGCTTCAAGCTCATCTCGGAGCGGGTCCCGGAGATGCCGAAGCCGTTGCCCCTGTACGAGGTCTGGGTCTCATCGACCGAGATGGAAGGGATCCACCTCCGGGGCGGCATGGTCGCCAGGGGCGGGATCCGCTGGTCCGACCGGCGGGAGGATTTCCGCACCGAGGTCCTTGGACTGATGAAGGCGCAGAAGGTGAAGAACGCGATCATCGTGCCCGACGGATCGAAGGGCGGCTTCGTGCTCAAGCGAACCGCGATCGCGCCGGAGCGGGTGAAGGACGAGGTGACGGCGCAGTACGTCACGTTCATGCGCGGCCTGCTCGACATCACCGACAACCTCGTGCGCGGCGCGGTCGTCCATCCCGAGGGGGTGCGGGTCGTCGATGGACCGGACCCTTACCTGGTGGTGGCCGCCGACAAGGGCACGGCGGCGCTCTCCGACACCGCGAACGAGGTGAGCCAGCGATACGGGTTCTGGCTCGGCGACGCGTTCGCGTCGGGCGGCTCCCAAGGCTACGACCACAAGGCGCTGGGGATCACGGCGCGCGGCGTCTGGGAATCCGTGAAGCGCCACTTCCGGGAGCTCGGGCTGGACCCCGCGACGGAACCCTTCACGGCGGTCGGGATCGGCGACATGTCCGGCGACGTCTTCGGCAACGGGATGCTGTATTCGGACCGCGTCCGCCTCCTCGCGGCTTTCGATCACCGACACGTGTTCCTGGACCCGGACCCGGATCCGGCCACCTCCTACGCGGAACGGAAGCGGCTCTTCGAAACGCCGGGATCGTCGTGGAACGAGTACGACCGATCCGTCCTGTCCGACGGCGGCGACGTGATCGATCGGGGCGCGAAATGGGTGACGCTCTCCCCGCAGGCCCGGACCACGCTCTCGATCCCGGACGACGCCCCCTCGGAGCTCACGCCGGCGGACGTGATCCGGTGGATGCTCCAGGCGCCCGCCGACCTCCTGTGGAACGGGGGGATCGGCACGTACGTCAAGGCGACCGACGAGGGCCATACCGAGGTCGGGGACCGGGCGAACGACCAGGTGCGCGTGAACGGGAACCAATTGCGGGTGCGCGTCGTCGGCGAGGGCGGCAATCTCGGGTTCACGCAGCGGGGGAGGATCGAGTACGCGCGCTCGGGCGGTCGGATCAACACGGACTTCATCGACAACTCGGCCGGCGTGGACACCTCGGACCGTGAAGTGAACCTGAAGATCCTCCTCGGTCTCGCGATCGAGCGGGACGAGCTCACGACCGACGAGCGCAACGCCCTCTTGCAAGCGTGCACGGACGACGTCGTGCGGCGGGTCCTGTACGACAACTATCTCCAGGCGCAGATCCTCTCGCAGGAGATGGCGGTGGCGACCGAGCGCAACGAGGCCTGCGAAGCCCTGATGCTGCAGCTGGAGGCGGAAGGGGAGCTCGATCGCGCCGTCGAATTCCTCCCCACGTCCGACGAGATGGCCGAGCGCCGCGGGCGCGGCGAGGGGCTCACCCGGCCGGAGCTCGCGCTCCTCGTTGCCTACGCGAAGCGCTCGATCAAGAAGGATCTGCTCGAGGCGGACCTCCCCGACGCCGCCTACCTCGAACAGGATCTGTCGCGGTACTTCCCCGAGACGATCGTCGAACGGTTCGGCCACCTGCTCGGGTCGCACCCCCTCCGACGGGAGCTGATCGCGACGGTCGTCTCGAACGACGTCGTGAACTCCCAAGGTGTCACGTTCGTCTCCCGGTTGGTCGCCGAGACCGGCGCGACGCCCGCGGAGGTGGTGCGCTCCTTCCGGATCGCCCGCGACGTGGTCGATGCGGTCCCGCGATGGAACGACGTGGAGGCCTTGGACGGCAAGATCGGCCCCGACGTCCAGAACGAGATGATGGTGGCGATCGACGGGCTCGTCGAGTCGACCGCACGCTGGTACCTCGTCCGAGCGCCGGGGCTCCGGCTGCGGGAGGCCGTCGAGCAGGCGCAGGCCGCGTTCCGCGAGCTGTCGTCGGTGATCGAGCAGATCGGGCCAGAGGCGTGGCGCGAGCAGCGCGAGCACACCGCGGAACGCCTGATCTCACACGGCGTGCCCGCGGAGCTCGCCCGCCGGCACGGGTTCCAGGACGAGCTCGTGCACGGCCCGGACATCATCTCCGTTGCCCACGCCACGGGACGTCCGGTGCTCGAGGTCGCCCGCGGGTTCTTCCTGCTCGGCGAGCACCTGGACATCGACTGGCTGGAGCAACGACTCGCCGAGCAGCCAGCGAAGACGCGGTGGCAGCGCTGGGCGATCCAGGCGATGGAGGACGATCTCTACACGATCCGGCGCGAGATCATCGAAACCGTGCTCGAGCACTCGGGCGGCCGGCCGATCGACGAGGCCGTGGACGCCTTCCTCGAGGACCGCATCGCCGCGTACCGGCGGCTGCAGCGGTTCCTCCGGTCACTCGCGATGGAGGGTGTGTCCGACCTGTCGCAGCTGACGGTGGCGCTGCGGCAGCTCCGCTCGTTGGTCGCCTGACCGGCGTCAACGGCCGTAGAAGATCGTGGTGACCCACAGGAGCCCGCGCGCCTTCACCACCCCGATCCCGACGCGTCGGAACCGCGGGTTCAGGATGTTGTCGCGATGCCCCCAGCTGTGCATCCACAGCCGCCGGACACGTCTCAGTGTGCCGGCGACCCCGACGTTCTCACCCCACGTGGAGGGGGTCCACGTGCGAACGGCCTCGTAGAGGTTCGCGGTGTGGAACAGTCGGTTCCGCCCCGCCATCCTCTTGGAATGCTGCCACGCGAACGACGAGAGCTTGTAGTTCAAGCGGAAGACCGGCAGGCCGTGGTTCCTCCGGGATTGGTTCAGGAGTCGGATCATCCGAACGCGCTTGCTCGGCTCCGCAGCGCGGACCTCGCTCGACGACGTACCCGTCACGAGCACGACGACGACCAAGAGTGAGATCGTGATCTTCCGATGGGACATCGGCTCGCCGACCGTACCCAGGGGGTCGCTCGGATTTCAAACACCTTCACGGCACATCGACGCAGTCGAAATGCCGTATCCGGACGCCTTCACGTCCTCCATGCGTCTGCGCCGCATCACATCCTCGGACCCACGGGAGAACGTCGTACCGCAGCGGTCGTAACCGGGGATGTCGATGTCGATTTCGGCCGTCCGGGGGGTCGGCGTTCGGCCCCGACGTTCATCTGGAAGCGGGCGGTTCATCCTCGGGAGGAAGGGCCGACCCGGGCGGGGCCGGTGGTGCCGCCGGCGCGGTGGGGCCCTCGGGCGGCAACGGAGCGGTCGGCGCCGGTGCTGCCGCCGGCGGCACCGCGGACTCCTCGATCGGCCCCTCGGCCGCCGGCGGCGGCACCGCGTCCCCGTCGACCGGCCCCGCGGGGACGGCGGCGCGACGGCGCGTCAGGAGGAACACGACGGCGCCGAGCAGGAATGCCCCGAGAGCGACGAGGGCGATGATCAGCCACGGGGAGCTCGCCGAGGGGATCGCGCTCGCCCTCGCCTCGATGGGCGTGTTCTCGCCCACCTTCGGCTCCCACGTCACGGTGTTGCCGTCGACCTCGCCCGTCGACTGGGTCACCTCACCCGGGAACGTGATGGAGATCGTGAACTCGAAGTTCTCGAGGAACTGCTGCGGGATGTCCGTGCCCGTGAACTGCTCGCCGCTCATGTCGAGCGCGCCGGTGACGACGAACTCGTCGCCCTCGCGGACGATGCTGAGCTCCTCGCCGAGCCCGGAGCCGGACAGGGTGTCGCTGCTCGTGAACTCCTCGAGCGGGACGTCCTCGAACGTGATCTGCTGCCCCACGAACCCGTCTTCCGAGTAGTCGTCGAACGAGGCGCCCTCCGGCAGGTCGGACGAGTCGACGTCGGAGAAGATCTCGTCCGCGCTCTGCCCGCTCAGCTCGACCAGGCTCTCGTCGACCGCGATGACGGCGGTGCCCGAGACCGTGTCTTCGGGAGAGACCTCGACGTCCATGTCCACCCTGAAGCATCCCGCCAGGAGCAGCGCCAGCGCCGCCACGCCCAAGACTCGCGCCGCCACGCCCGAGACTCGTCCGAGCCGTCGTGTCCTCATCCCGTCCCCCCGCCTTCGAGTCAGGCCGGAGCGTACCCCGTGCGGGCGGCACGGCGTCGAGGAGTCCTCGAGAAGAGGAGATCGGAAGGGGCCGGATATGCGGGTCGGAGGGCCCGGGAAGGGGGTGGGTTCCCCGTGACCCTCCGACTCCACACATCTGAGGACGGGTCCTCGGCCGGAGGAGCCGAGACACCGCTGCGGCACCCTTACCCAAGCGCTCCCCGGCTAAACGCAGGTTCAGGATCTTTTTCTCCGAGAAGACCCCCGCGCGTAACCGCCTCCCGGCGGCGGCGTGCCTGACCCGCCACGGAACGCGAGAGGGGTTGCCGCGGAGCGGTCCTGGTGCCAACCGTGATCGCTCCTCACTCCTCGGGCAGGGCCGCGTTCTCTTCCTCCCGGGCGGCCATGATCGAGCGGAGGTGCCGTCCGATCTCGGGCATCTCCTCCTCGATCAGCTGGAGATCCTCCGCGCTCAAGGTGACGGCGCGGATGGGGGACGTCACCCGCACGGTGGCCATGCGGCGCTGGAGTCGCAGGAGCGCGATCTCGCCGACCACGTCCCCGGGGCCGATCCGGCCGACCGGCGTCCCGTCCACCGTGACCTCGGCCGCCCCCTCCTCGATCATGAACATCTCGTAGGGGATCGACCCCTGTTCGAAGAGCACCTGACCCTCGGACAGCGTCACCTCGCCGACGTGGTGGGTGAGCATCGAGAGGTCGTGGAAGTCCAGCTCCCCGAACAGCGGAAGCTGTCGCAGGCGTTCCACGTCGACGGTCACACCGAGGTCCTGCTCCGGGGCAGGAACGTCCCCTGCCCCTCCTTCGCGTGGAACGTGCCCTCCTCCACGAGGACGTTCCCGCGCTGCAGCACGACCCGGGGCAGGCCCTTGACGCGGCGGCCCTCGTAGCAGGAGTAGTCCACGTTCATGTGGTGGGTCTCGGCCGAGATCGTGCGCTCGTGGTCGGGGTCGAAGATGACGATGTCGGCGTCGAAGCCGGGCGCGATCGTCCCCTTGCGCGGGTAGAGGCCGAACATCCTCGCAGGCGCCGTGGCCACGATCTCGACGAACCGGTTCAGTCCGATCCTGCCCTCCAGGACGCCTTGGAACAGCAGCGTGAAGCGATCCTCCACCGAGGGCAGCCCGTTCGGGATCTTCGAGAAGTCGTCCTTCCCGAGGTCCTTCTGTCCCTGGTAGTTGAACGGCGCGTGGTCCGTCGAGACCACCTGCAGGTCGTCGGCGACGAGCCCCTTCCAGAGCTCCTCCTGGTGGTCCGCCGTCCGCAGCGGCGGGGAGCACACGAACTTCGCGCCTTCGAACCCCGGTCCGGCCATGTCGTCGATCGAGAGGTACAGGTACTGGGGGCAGGTTTCCGCGAACGCCGCCACCCCTCGGTCGCGAGCGTCGCGGACCGCGTCCAGGGCATCGCGGGAGGAGAGGTGGACGATGTACGCGGGGGTCCCGGCGAGCTCGGCCATCTTGAAGACGCGGTGCACGGCCTCGCCCTCCATCACCGGCGGCCGAGTGAGGCCGTGGTTCACCGGATCCGTCTTCCCGCGCTCGAGGGACTGGCGCACCAAGACCTCGATCGGGCCACCGTTCTCGGCGTGCATCATGATCAGCGCCCCGGAGTCCGCCGCGCGCTGCATCGCCTGGAAGATCGCGGCGTCGTCGAGCATGAACACGCCCGGGTACGCCATGAACAGCTTGAACGACGTGACGCCCTCACCGACGAGGGTGTCCATCTCCTCGAGCACCTGATCGTTCACCTCGCGAACGATCATGTGGAACCCGTAATCCGTGTGCGACTTCTGCGCCTTCTCGTGCCAGCGATCGAGCCCGGCGCGGAGCGGTTCCCCATGGTCCTGGAGCGCGAAGTCGACGATCGTCGTCGTGCCCCCGAACGCCGCCGCGCGCGTGCCGGTCGCGAAGTCGTCCGAGCAGAAGCTCCCGCCGAACGGCAGGTCCATGTGGGTGTGGACGTCGACCGCCCCCGGCATGACGTAGCGTCCGGTCGCGTCGATCGTCCGGTCCGGCTCGACCGCCAGACCGGTCCCGATCGCCGCGACCTTCTCGTCGTCGATCAGCACGTCGGCTGCCACCGTCTCGGTCGCGGTGACGACGGTGCCGGCCCGGATCAGCGTCTTCACGGCGCCGTTCCCCTCCCCCTTCGATCGCCGGTGGTCATGGGATCAGCTCCGTGAGCTCGCCGTAGAGCTCGGGGCGGCGATCCCGCAGGAACTGCCACGTGTTGCGCACCTCGCGGATCTTGTCGAGGTCCAGGTCGTGCACGAGGACCTCGTCCTCGCTGTCCGACGCCTTCGCCACGATCTGGCCGCGCGGGTCGCAGAAGTAGGACGAGCCGTAGAACCTCGCGCTCGACAGCGGCTCCTCGACACCGACGCGGTTGATCGCCGCGATCCAGTACCCGTTCGCGACCGCGTGTGCGGGCTGCTCCAGCTCCCAGAGGTACTTCGAGAGGGATTCGACCGTCGCCGAGGGGTTGAAGACGATCTCGGCGCCCTTCAGGCCGAGCGCGCGGCCGATCTCCGGGAAGTGCCGGTCGTAGCAGATGATCAGGCCGACCTTGCCCACCGACGTGTCGAACACCGGGTATCCGAGGTTGCCGGGCTTGAAGTAGAACTTCTCCCAGAAGCACGGCCCGACGTGCGGGATGTGCGTCTTGCGGTACTTGCCGACGATCGTGCCGTCTCGCTCGATCACGACCGCGGTGTTGTAGTAGACGCCGGTCTGCGCCTCCTCGAAGAAGGGTACGATCAGGACCATCCGGTGCTGCTGCGCGACCTCGCGCATCCGCGTGACCGTCGGACCGTCGTCGGGCTCCGCCGTGTCGTACCACTTCGGATCCTGCTCTGCGCAGAAGTACGGCCCGTGGAAGATCTCCTGCAGGCAGGTCACCTCCGCGCCGTCGGCCGCCGCCTTCGCGATCAGCTCGACGTGTTTGTCGACCGCCTCCTCCTTCGGCATGTTCGCGTGGGCCTGGATCACCGCCGCCCGAACCGTCGTCACCGCTGCCTCCCGTCCGTCGCCTCGACCCCGACCGTGCCTGGTCACCGGAACGCGGGCAGAACGTCCCGCCCGAAGTCCTCGATGATCGCGGCCGGCCCCGGATCCTCCTGCATCGAGTAGATGTTGAACTGCGTCATGCCGAGCGCCTCCAACTCGCGGAGCTTGCCGATGCACTGCTCCGCAGTGCCGAGCACGCAGAAGCGATCGACGACGTCGTCGGTGACGAACTCGGCGTGCTCGGCGCCCGTCCGGCCGTGCTCCGCGTAGTCGTAGTGGTCGCGGGCGTCGATGTAGTCGGTCAGTGCCTGCGGGAGCTCGGCGTCGGCGTAGCGTCGCACCAGGTCGACCACGTGGTTCGAGACGAGCGCCGGGAACCACCGGACCTGGTCGCGGGCCTTCACGAGGTCGTCGCTCAGGTACGCCGGCGCCGCGACCTGGATCTCGAGGTCGTCGAACGACCGCCCGGCCTCCTCCGCGCCCTCGCGGACGTACTGCAGCGACCATCCGATGATGAACGGGTCGGCGAGCTGCATGATCAGGCCGTCGGCGATGCGGCCGCAGGCGCGGAGCGCCTTCGGGCCGTACGCGGCCACCCACACCGGCAGCCGATGCCCCTCGCTCCACTTGAGCTGGAGCGGCGTGCCGTCGTAGTCGACCTCACGCCCCTCCGCGAGGTCCTTGATGAACACGCACGCGCGCTCCATCGCGTCGACGGTGACCGGCCGCTGGCCGATCACGCGTCGCGCGCTGTCGCCGCGCCCTATCCCGATGTCCATCCGGCCGCCGGAGATCTCCTGCAGGGTGGCCATCGCGCTCGCCGTCACCGTCATATCGCGCGTCGCCGGGTTGGTGACGCAGGGTCCGAGCCGAGCGCGCGAGGTGTTCGCCGCGATCAGTGAGAACGTCGTGTAGAACTCCTGCCAGAGCACGTGGGAGTCCCAGGCCCACACGGCGTCGAAGCCCTGCTCCTCGGCCAGCTTCGCCCACCCGACCGTGCGCGACACCGGGGGGTCGAGCATGAACGTGACGCCGAACGACAGCACGATCCCACGGACCTCTCGGTGAGTGTGCTCGCATCGTAGCCGTGGCAGAGTCTTGCGGCATGGCGAGCGACGAGGCTGGCGCGGACCTCGGCTCCGACGCCGCTACCTCGCTCAGCGCTACGAGTGCAGGCGCGGGGGCCGGGGCCATCCGATCGCTCCCATGGGAGACTCGAAGGACATGGCGAGGGGGGCGCAGACCCACGTCGCGTTCGATCCCGTGGACGGCCTCTTCCAGGCGGTCCAGGGGTTCTTCCTCCAGGCCGCGGACCGCCTCCGGCTCGACGAGGGCGCGCGGAAGGTCCTGTCCACCCACCGCCGGGAGGTCGAGGTCTCGATCCGCGTGCCGCGCGACGACGGCTCCTTCGATGTGTACCCCGGATGGCGGATCCAGCACAACGGGGCCCGCGGACCTTTCAAGGGCGGTCTGCGGTTCCACCCCGACGCGTCGCGTGACGAGTTCCGGTGCTTCTCCGCGCTGATGACCTGGAAGACGGCTCTCCTCGACGTGCCGTTCGGCGGGGCGAAGGGCGGCGTGCGCGTCGACCCGAAGACGTTGTCGCTCACGGAGCTGGAGCGGCTCTGCCGGTCGTACCTCTCCGCGATCGAGCTCGTGATCGGCCCGCACCGTGACATCCCCGCGCCCGACGTGAACACCGGGCCGCGGGAGATGGCGTGGATGTACGACGAGTACTCGCGGTCGAAGGGTGACACGCCCGCGGTGATCACGGGCAAGCCCGTCGGGCTCGGCGGGTCGCTCGGACGCGATGCCGCGACCGGGCGGGGAGCCCTGTTCGCCCTCGACCGGATCGCCCGGTCGCGGCGGTGGAGCCGGGAGCACATCCGGGTCGCGGTCGAGGGCTACGGCAACGCCGGCGCGTGGTTCGCCCGGCTCGCGCACCAGATGGGCTATCGCGTCGTGGCTGTGTCCGACTCCGGGGGCGCGATCGTGAACCCCGAGGGCCTGCAACCGGGCGACGTCCTCGAGCACAAGCAGCGGACCGGGAGCGTGGTCGGGTTCAAGCACGGCGACGACCTCGACGGCGACGACCTGATCGCGGTCGAGTGCGAGGTGCTCGCGCCCGCCGCCCTCGAGCGGTCGATCCGGAGCGACAACGCGGATCGGGTTCGCGCCACCCTCGTCCTCGAGATCGCGAACCATCCCACGACGCCCGAGGGCGCCGAGCTCCTCCACGATCGTGGGGTCTGGGTCGTGCCGGACATCCTCGGGAGCGCGGGCGGCGTGACGGTGAGCTACCTGGAGTGGATCCAGAACCTCCAGCGCGAGCGGTGGACCGAGGATCAGGTGAACGCCCGGCTGCAGGATCTGATGGAGTCGGCGACGGACATCGTCCTGGACCGGGTCGACGAGGGCGGCGTGTCGCTCCGCGCCGCCGCGTACGAGATCGCGGTGGAGCGGGTGGCGGAAGCGGGCCGCTCGCGAGGCTGGCACTAGGCCAGCCAAGCCTGCCGCGCGCCGCTTTTTGCCCAGCGATCCCGGGTAAGCGACGCTGCATCCGAACCCGGAGCGGGGACGATGGACGACTGGGTCGACACGGTCACGCGCGGGAACGTGCCGCGGGTTGAAGACGGTCCTCGCGTCGGTCGTCGTGGTCCTCGCCGGGTGTCAGGTCGGGCTGATGGCGGTGGGCTACGGGAAGGTGAGGCTGCCGTTCCCGAAGCCGAAGGCGGCATCGTTCGCCCATCGGTCGGTCGGCGAAGCGATCGTGACGATCACGCTCCTCGTCGGTCTGATGGGTCCTGTTCGTCCTGACGTGGGTCACGTCGGCGGGCGACCACCTCCTGGGAGGATGAGATGGCGAACGCCCCCCAGCTACCGGAAGCAGGTGATCGGGTCGTCGTCGCGGCTCTGATCCTCACGGCGCTCGTGGTCGCGATCGTGCCCGCGAAGCTCGGCCCGGGGGTCGACTCCAAGGAGCTGCGGGAACGGGAGCGGATCGCCGAGGAGCGGCGCGAGGAGAAGGGGAGCAGCTCGAAGAGCAGGCGGAGCTTCCCGAGTAGCCGTTGGGACTCCTCACCCGTCGTTGACAGGAGCGGTGTGGATGGCGTACTTTACCATTCGGTTATTTAATAAGGAGGTTGAATGCCCGTCGCGCTCACGGAGGAGCGCCTCGACCGCACGTTCACGGCGCTCGCGGATCCGACGCGACGGGCGATCCTGGCCAGGCTGGCGACCGGGGAGGCATCGGTCACGGAGCTCGCCGCCCCCTTCGACATGAGCCTTCCGGCTGTCTCGAAGCACCTGAAGGTGCTGGAACGGGCGGGGCTGA
This sequence comes from Actinomycetota bacterium, assembly GCA_036281075.1. Taxonomy (GTDB): domain Bacteria; phylum Actinomycetota; class UBA4738; order UBA4738; family HRBIN12; genus JAJNBA01. The sequence continues at coordinate 14,807 of DASUPO010000023.1, forward strand.
TCTCCCGCGGGCGGGAGCGGCAGCGGCGCCCCGCCCGTCTCGATGCCGGACCGATCGGAGAGGTGGCCGAGTGGGCGGATCGGTACCGGCGGTTCTGGGATGAGCGGTACGACCGGCTCGACGAGTACCTGGGGGAACTCCAGGGCCGAGGGTCGGAGAGGAAGGAGGAGGACGATGGCAGGTAGGCATCAGCTCGTGACGACGACCCCCACGGACGTGGAGATCGTGATGAGCCGGACGTTCGACGCCGCGAGGGAGCTCGTGTTCGAGGCCCACAGCTCGTGCGAGCACTTTTCGAACTGGTGGGGTCCGAGGGACAGCAAGGTCCTGGAGTGCGACGTGGACTTCCGCGTCGGCGGGTCGTGGAAGGTCGTGCTCGACCACGCCGGCGGCGCGACGACCTTCTACGGGGAGTACCTGGAGATCGTGCCACCCGAGCGGATCTCCTGGACCTTCGGCTTCGACGACGAGCCCGGTGGCCCGGAGACCTACGTCTTCGAGGAGCACGGGGGGAAGACGACCGTCACCAGCAAGGCCGTGTTCGGGTCGAAGGAGGCCAGGGACGCGGCACTCGGGACCGGGATGGAGGCGGGCGCGGCCGAGACGTACGACCGCCTGGACGAGTACCTCGAGGGTCTGGCGGCCGACCGGTCCACCTGATCCTCCCGGGTCCGGCGCGGGGGACGGCCTCCGGCCGTCCCCCGCGCCAACCGGGCAGCGATCGACGTCCGGGACCGCACCGGGTCACTCGGCGCCTCGTGGCGCGCTCATAGACTGAGGCACCACGTCGACGGGATCTGCCGATGAAGGAGGACTTCAATGCGGAGATCGCGGACGCGATCGCCGAGGGGATGCGCGGGCAGGAAGACGCCGCGCGGGCGCGGACGAAGTGGCGGGGGCCCGTCGAGATCCTCGAGGCGATCTTCCTGGGGATCGTCGCGATCGCGACGGCATGGAGCGGGTACCAGGCCGCGAGGTGGGACGGCCGTCAAGCGGAGCAGTACGGCCATTCCTCCACGTACCGGACCCAAGCCACGGAGTACCTCACGCTCGGTGGGCAACAGCGGCTGACCGACATCACGACGTTGAACACGTGGATCGAGGCACGCGCGGAGGGGAACGACGAGCTCGCGGACCTCTACGAGCGCCGGTTCAGCCCCGAATACAAGATCGCGTTCGATGAGTGGCTCGCCACCGATCCCCTGGACAACCCCAACGCTCCCCCCGGGCCGAGCTTCATGCCCTCGTACGAGAACCCCTTGATCGAGCGGGGACTCGACCTCAACGAGCGATCGACCGAAGCGTTCGACGAGGGCACCGCCGCGCGACTCCAGGCGGACGACTACGTGCGCACCACCGTCGTCCTGGCGACCGTGCTCTTCCTCCTCGCCCTCTCGCAGCGCTTCCTGATCCCCCACGTGCGGATCGGCATCCTCTTCGTCGCGGCCAGCCTGATGATCTACGGGCTGTTCGCGATCGTCACGTTCTCCCGGCTCTGATCGCGGCGATCGCCGAGCGCCGGCGCGGCCACGAACAAGCCGGTCCACGAGGCGCGATCCTTTCCTCGCTCTTTACCTCCGTTTCACGCGGGCTTGGACCGTCGGCGCGGAGGCTGGAGGACATGAACGCTCGGATCCGGATCCTGCTGCTCGCCCTCGTTGTCGCGGGCGCTGCCTGCTCCCTCGCGGAGGAGGAGCCGGCCGGTCCCGGACCGGCCACGGCCCCGTCAGAAGCCGCTCCGTCGTCGTCGATCCGGCCGAAGGACCGTCTCGTCGATCCACGGCGGAACGGTCTCGAGCTCGGGTTCGGCGAGTTCGCGATCACGCTCGAGGCCCAGGAGATCCGACCGGGTCCCGTCACGTTCGTGATCCGCAACGGCGGACGACTGGTCCACGGCTTCGAGATCGAGATCGCGGAGCGAGGTGACAACAGCGGCCCCGGGAGCTCGCACGACGATGGTCTGAAGCTCGAGGGCCCGGCGTTCGGGCCGGGTGAGACCGTCCGCCTCGCCACGGACCTTCCGCCGGGCGTCTACGAGGTCGAATGCTTCGTCGCCGAGCACGACGACATGGGCATGCGGGCCACGCTCTTCGTCCGCCGCGGCGCCCCGCTGGTGCGCGTGGAGTCGCCCGCGGCGCGTCCGGACCGGGTCGAGATCGGCGACTTCGCGTTCGCTCCGCGGACGATCGAGGTCCCGCTCGGCTCCGAGGTGACCTGGGAGAACACGGACCCGACGCCCCACACGGTCACGGGCCGCGACGGTGGATTCGACTCGGGCACGCTCGATCCCGGCTCGCGGTTCGCGGCGACGTTCGACCGCGCGGGGACGTTCGCCTACTTCTGCCAGATCCATCCGACGATGCGGGGCTCGGTGCGCGTCGTCGCGACGGGATGACCGGGTCGGATCGGACCGACCCACCGACGGAAGGAGACGTATGAAGACCAGGATGCTCATCGCGATCGCGGCGGCGGGAACGCTGCTGCTGGCGGCGTGCGGCGGCGGAGGCGACGCGGGGAGCGACGGGGGAGGTGGCGGCGACGGCGCCGCGTCGTCCACCGTCACGATGCGGGACAACGAGTTCGTCCCGGCCGACATCGTGATCTCGGCCGGCGAGGTCGACCTCGTGAACGAAGGGGCCGCGCCACACACCTTCACGGTCGAGGACGAGAGCGTCGACGTGCAGGTTGACGGGGGGGAGACCGCGACGACCACGGTGGATCTCGCCGCCGGGACGTACACGGTGTTCTGCAGCTTCCATCGGGCCCAGGGGATGGAGGCCACGCTCACCGTCGAGGCGTGATCGGCTTCCCGCCGGGACGGGGTTGAATGGAGGGGTGGCCCTCGTACGCGGAGCGGGACGCCGGACGAACCTCGCGCTCCTCGCGCTGCTCGCCGCCGCGTTCGCCACCGGCGTGTTCGCGTTCGCGATCGGCTCGGCGTGGGTCGGTTGGGTCGCGATCGCCCACGGTGTGACCGGCCTCGGGATCCTGGTGCTCACGCCGTGGAAGTCGACGATCTCGGCGCGTGGGCTCCGCCGCCGGCCGGCAGGCGCGTGGGCGTCGATCGGCCTGGCGGCGGTGGTCGTCCTCACGATCGCGACCGGGGTCGGGCATTCGACCGGGGTGCTCGTCTCGCTGGGACCGGCGACCGCGATGCAGGTCCACGTCGCAGCCGCGGTCGGGTCGATCCTGCTCGCTGGGTGGCACGTCCTGGCGCGGAAGACGGTGCCTCGGCGAACCGACGTCTCCCGGCGGAACCTCCTGCGGGGCGGCGTGGTCCTCGGCGGCGCGGCGGCGGGGTTCGCGGTCGTCGAGGGGCTCGTGCGCGCGACGTCGCTCCCCGGCAGCGATCGCCGGAACACCGGGTCGTACGAGCGAGGCTCGGGCCGGCCCGACGAGATGCCCGTGACGCAATGGTCGAACGACGACGTCCCCACCGTCGACGTCGACGCCTGGTCCCTCCTGGTCGCCGACGCCCGCGGCGAGCGGTCGTTCGGCTACGACGAGCTGGCGAGCGATCGGCGCGCGGTCCGCGCGACCCTCGATTGCACCGGCGGTTGGTTCGCCGAGCAGGAGTGGGAAGGCATCTCCTTCGCCGATCTCCTCGCCCTCGACGGGCACGCCTCCAGCATCGAGGTCACCTCCGTGACCGGCTACGCGCGACGACTGCCCGTCGCCGACGCGGGCAACCTGCTGCTCGCGACCAGGGTGGGCGGCCAGCCGCTGTCCGCAGGGCACGGATCCCCGGTCCGTCTCGTGGCGCCGGGTCGTCGAGGGTTCTGGTGGGTCAAGTGGGTCGAGCGCGTCGCGCTCTCCGATACGCCATGGTGGTGGCAGCTGCCGTTCCCCGCGGCGTAGGTCGAGGTCCGACGGGCGTTCGTTCGTCGCGCTGCGGGTCAGGGCGGCTCCACGTCGAACGTGATGCCGGTCTCGCGCTCGGAGACGTCCCACAGCGTGGCCATCGCCGCGCGATCGCGAGAGCGACCCATCAGCGGGCGCCGGACCGGCGGACCCGAGTTCACCCATCGCGGCGTGTACAGCGTCCCGCCGACCGCGGTCGGATCCGTCGCCGCCCTGAGCAGGGAGAGCGCCCCGGCCGCCGGCGACATCCCCGTCCGCCGCACCACCGTGTGGAAGAACCGCTGACTCCGGCCGCCCGTCTCCCGGACGCTCCGTGCCTGGAGATCGGTGTTCGTGAACCCCGGGTGCGCGACGAGGCTCTTCGCGGACACGCCCGCCGCCCGGAGGCGCCGGTCCAGCTCCAGAGCGAAGTGGACGTTCGCGAGCTTCGACTGCCCGTATGCCCTCCAGGGGCCGTAGTGCCCCCTGAGGTGTGGGTTCTCGCGGTCGACGGCTCGACCCAGGTGTCGCCCGGTGCTGGTGACGGAGACGACGCGGGCATCGGAGCTCCGGAGCAGAGCGGGGAGGAGCAGCGCGGCCAGGGCGAAGTGGCCCAGGTGGTTCACACCGAACTGCATCTCGAAGCCGTCCCGGGTGCGTTGCTCCGGCGTGGCCATCACGCCGGCGTTGTCGACGAGGATGTCGATGGTCGGGTGACGGGCGAGGATCCCGGCGGCGGCCTCGACCACGGACTCGATCGAGGCGAGGTCCAGCGGCTGTACGTCCAGCGAGGCGTTCGGGATCTCCGCGGCGATCGCCGCGCGCGCCGCCGCCGTCTTGGCGGCGTCGCGGGCGGCGATCACCACGACGGCGCCCTTCCGCGCCAGCTCTCGGACGACCTCGAGCCCGAGCCCGCCGTTCCCGCCGGTCACGACGGCCACCTTGCCCGCCTGATCGGGGATGTCGGCGGTGGTCCAGCCCATGCTGGATGCTATGCCGGACGGATCCGGAGCGGAGACCGACCGGAACATCTCGTTGGCGTTCGACGTTGAGATGCTGTCGTCATCCGAACCGAGGGAGCATCCCGAGCGTGACCGATTGCGTGACCTGTGGGGCCGGGCTCCATCCGGAGCGGGCCGAGAAGTACGACTACTGCACGAAGCCGGCCTGCCGTGCGCGGAACGCTCGCCCGCGGACGATCGCGACGGTCGGCGTGAACAAGGCCGCGGACCAGTTCGTCGTCCTCGACGACCGGACGGCCGGAGAGATGGAAAGCGGGCGATACCGCGACGCGGGGCGGACCTCCGCGGGGCGGCTCGGGCACCGGCGCTCGAAGGCCGCGTCCGGGCGATCGGATCCGGTCCGTCGCCCGTCCACGTCCGACCACGGCGTCGACGGGGAGACCTGGACGAAGGACGAGCAGAACCTCGCTCTCGCCTTCGAGATCACCGGACGCCTGCCCCTCGAGGAGATCGCCCGGCGGCTCGGACGCGACCAGAGGATCGTGGCCGAGATGCTCGTCGCCGCGAAGGCCGGCTGGAGCGCGGCCGGAGGGCGCCGAGGGCGTCCGCACGCGGCGGTCGACCGGGATCGTCCCGACTAGCATCGGTCGGCGACGCGAGGGAGGTGAGACGTGAAGCTCGGGGTGTTCACGGTGCTCTATCGGGATCTGGCCTTCGAGGACGCGCTCGACCGGCTCGCCGGGATGGGCGTCGAGGCCGTCGAGATCGGCACGGGCAACTACCCCGGGGACGCGCACTGCAAGCCCGACGAGCTGCTCGCCGACCCGGAAGCGGCGAAGGCCTTCAAGGATGCGGTGGAGCGCCGAGGGATGGTGATCAGCGGCCTCAGCCAGCACGGCAACCCCGTTCACCCCGACGCGTCGTTCCGCGAGCGCGATCGGAAGGTGTGGGAGTCGACGATCCGCCTCGCCGAGGTGCTCGAGGTCCCGGTCGTGATGGCGTTCTCCGGGTGCCCGGGCGACCACGAGGGCGCTCGCTTCCCCAACTGGGTCACGTGCCCCTGGCCGGACGACTACCTGAAGATCCTGGACTGGCAATGGAACGAGGTCGTCATCCCCTATTGGGCCGAAGCGGCCACGTTCGCGCGCTCGCACGGCGTCGAGCGGATCGGATTCGAGATGCACCCCGGCTTCGTCGTCTACAACCCGGAGACCTTGCTGCGCCTCCGATCGGCCGTCGGACCGTCGATCGGTGCGAACCTCGATCCGAGTCACCTGTTCTGGCAGGGCATCGACGTGGTGGAGGCGATCAAGACGCTGGGCCGTGAGCACGCGATCTATCACGTCCACGCGAAGGACACCTTCATCGACGAAGGGAACGTTCGACGCAACGGGGTCCTCGACACGAAGCACTACGGCGAGATCGTCGATCGTGCCTGGACGTTCCGGACCGTCGGGTACGGGATGGGCGAGAAGACGTGGCGCGACATCGTGAGCGCACTGCGGGCCGTCGACTACGACTACGTCCTGAGCATCGAGCACGAGGATCTGCTCCTGTCGGCGGAGGAGGGCCTGCGGCGAGGCGTCGACCTCCTCTCGGCGATCATCCCGAGGGAGCCCAAGACCGACATCTGGTGGGCGTGACCCCGGTCGGCCGATGGCGGAGATCACGCTCGAGGGACTGACCAAGATCTTCCGCGACGGGTCGGTGGGCATCGACGACGTGCACCTGACCGTCCCCGACGGCTCGCTGTTCGTGTTCGTGGGTCCGTCCGGCTGCGGCAAGACGACACTGCTGCGGCTGGTCGCCGGCCTCGAGGAACCCACGGAGGGACGCATCGTGCTGGGGGGCGACGACGTCACGGATCTCTCTCCCCGCGATCGGGACGTCGCGATGATCTTCCAGAACTACGCGCTCTATCCGCACATGACCGCGTTCGAGAACATCGCGTTCGGGCTGCGCTCCCGGAAGATGGACAAGGAGGACGTCGGTCGCCGGGTGGCCCGCGTCGCCTCCGTGCTGGGGCTCGGCCCCGTCCTGAAGAAGCGGCCGCGCCAGCTGTCGGGAGGCCAGCGTCAGCGCGTGGCGCTCGGCCGGGCGATCGTGCGCCAGCCGCAGGTCTTCCTGATGGACGAGCCCCTGTCGGACCTCGACGCGCACCTGCGCGATCAGATGCGAGGCGAGATCCGCAGCCTGCAGCGCGACCTCGGCGTCACGACGCTCTACGTGACCCACGACCAGGCGGAAGCACTGACGATCGGGGATCACGTCGCGGTGATGGACGAGGGGCTGATCCATCAGATCGGGACGGCGCACGAGGTGTACGAGCGGCCCGTGGACCTCTTCGTCGCCTCCTTCCTGGGGGCGCCGCCGATGAACCTCGCGGAGGCGACGATCGAGCGCGATGGTGGAGGGTCCTCGATCCGTCTCGGGGCCGATCGGATCCCCGTGATCGACGAGGTCGGGCTCACGCCGGGACGTCCCGTGATCGTCGGGATCCGGCCGGAGCACCTGCGCCCGGCCCGGTCCGGCGATGACCCGGCCAGCGTGCTCAGCGTGAGGGTGGATCGATCGGAGCAGGTCGGCGCGACGACCGACCTGTGGTTCGCGGTCGACGCCCCGACCGTGCGCCTCGACCGGTCCTCCGACGGAGACGCCGCCGATGAGGGCACGCAGGGGAGTCGTCCGCATCGGTTCGTCGCTCGCGTCGGGAGCGAACACGGGTCGACGGGTGCGCTCGACCTGTTCGTCGATCGGACGAGGGTCCACCTCTTCGATCCGTCGACCGAGCTGGCGATCCGCTAGGTCAGCGTGTGGTCGCGCCGACCGCGCGCACCGGGTTCGCCAACGTTCCGAGCCCGGTCACGGAGATCCGGACGTCATCTCCGGAGACGAGGGTGAACGGTGGATCGGGCACGAGGCCGGTGCCCGTGAGCAGCACCGCCCCGGCCGGGAACGTCAGGGCGCGGCGCAGATGCTCGACGAGGTCGTCGAACGACCGGACCATCTCGGAGGTGCTCGTGCTCTCGTCGTACACGGTCGCCTCGGCGCGTTCGATCCGCATCCGGATCTCGAAGGGTGGCTCGACCGAGGAGACCGGCACGATCGCCGGCCCGAGGGCGCACGAGCCGTCGTAGGTCTTCGCCTGCGGTAGGTAGAGCGTGTTTGCTCCCTCGATGCTGCGCGAGGAGACGTCGTTGCCGATCGTGTAGCCGACGATCGTTCCCCTCGCATCGACGACCAGCGCGAGCTCCGGCTCGGGGACGTCCCAGTCCGAATCTCGACGAACGCCGACCGGCGTCCCGGGCCCGACGGCGCGCCACCCGGGTGCCTTCGGGAAGAGCTCCGGCCGTTCGGCCTCGTAGACGCGGTCGTACGGCGACGGCTCGTGCGCCTCCTCGATCCGCGCGTCACGCGATCGGAGGTACGTGACGCCCGCGGCCCAGATCTCCTGCGAGCCCACGGGCGCCACGACCGTCGCGCCCGCGGGAACGGGATCGGTCGCGGCCGCGATCGCCTCGTCGAGGGAGGGACCGTCGCCGACCAGGATCGCGTCGAAGGTGAGCTCGGGCGAGCCGATCGCGGCCGGCCCCTCCTCGACGTCGCCCGCGCCGAGGCGGTCCGTGCCGTCGGCGAGGCGCAGCTTGAACACGCCGATCGTCATCTGGCCTCGAACGGTACCGTCCGGTCGGGTTGACAGACGCGCGAGCCGACCGGCAGCCTCGGAGCGCGTCGGGTCCACGAAGGGAAGGCGACGAACGTGCTGCTGACGGACGACCGGGTGAGCGTCTTCTTCGACGGCACGCTCGGCGACCCGCAGCTCGATCACCCCGAAGGGATCGCCGTCGACGCCGACGGCGCGATCTGGTGCGGGGGGGAACGGGGCCAGATCTTTCGGATCGATCCCGACGGCACCTCGATCGAGGAGGTGGCGTCGACCGGTGGATTCGCTCTCGGCCTCGCGTTCGATCGCGCGGGTGACCTGTTCGTGTGCGACCTGAAGCACGCGGCCGTGTTCCGGATGGAGTCCTCGACGGGGCGCATCGAGCGCTTCTCCGACGGCGCGCCGGGACGTCCGTTCCGGATCCCCAACTCCCCGGCGTTCGACGAGGCGGGACACCTCTACGTCTCCGACAGCCACGCCTTCGGGGTGCCGGGTCCGGGCGTCTTCCGGGTCGACGCCGAGGGCAAGGGCGAGCTCTGGTACGACCGGCTCGTGACGTTCGCGAACGGTCTCGCCGTCGCGCCCGGCGGCGCCGCCGTCTACGTCGCCGAGACGTTCGCCTCCACGGTCTTCCGGATCCCGATCCACGAGGACGGCTCTGCGGGGGAACGGGAAGACGTCGCGTCGACGCCCGGTTCGCTCCCCGACGGCCTGGCGTTCGACGTCGACGGGAACCTGTACGTCGGCTGCTACGAGCCGAGCCAGATCCTCCGGATCGATCCGTCGGGTGTGGTGGACGTGCTCTGGCACGACGTCACCGCGCACACGCTCGCCCACCCGACGAACGTGGCCTTCCGGGGGACGATGATGTTCACCGCGAACCTCGGACGGTGGCACGTGACCCGGATCGAGGTCGGAGCCGAAGGCGTGCGGCTGCCGGTCGGAGGGCCTCCGTGATCGAGCTCCGCGGGATCACGTGGGATCACCCGCGCGGGTGGGGCGGCGTCCGGGCAGCCGCCGAGGCCTACCGCGAGCTGCGGCCCGATGTCCGGGTGACGTGGGAGACGCGATCGCTCCAGGCGTTCGCCGACCAGCCCGTGGAGGAGCTCTCGGGCCGCGAGGATCTGATCGTGCTGGACCACCCTTCGATCGGGGAGGCCATCGCCGCCGGCGCGATCCGACGGCTCGACGGGCTCGTGGACGACGCGTTCCTCGAGGAGCAGCGTCGCTCGAGCGTCGGTCGGAGCTACGAGTCCTACACGTGGGACGGCGGCCAGTGGGCGCTCCCGATCGACGCCGCCGCGCAGGTGGCCGCGTACCGGGCCGACCTGCTCGAGTCGGCCGGCGCCGCGGTCCCGCGCACGTGGGAGGAGGTGTCGGAGCTCGCCGCGTCCGGGGTCGGTGTCGCGATCGCGGCGATCCCGGTCGACGTGATCTGCGGCTTCCTCGGGATCTGCCGGTCGCTCGGCGCGGAGCCGTTCGCGCCGGGCGACGGGGTTGTACCGAGCGAGGTCGGCGCCGAGGCCCTCCGGATCCTGCGGGACGCGGTCGCCGGATCGCATCCGGCGACCGCGACCTGGAACCCGCCCGCGGTCCTGCAGCGCCTGGCGAAGGGCGATCTCGTGTACACACCGCTCGCGTTCGGCTACGTGAACTACGCGCGGCCCGGCTTCGCGGGGGCGCCCGTGCGGTTCGCGCCGTCGCCGAGCGCCGGGAACGGACCGTCCGGCACGCTCGGCGGCGCCGGCCTGGCCGTCTCGACGTCGTCCGCGCACGCCGAGGAGGCGTGCGCGTACGCCGCCTTCGTCGCGAGCCCGGCGGTCCAGCGCGGCGTCTACGTGGACGGCGGCGGACAGCCGGGGCATCGCGGGGCGTGGACCGATCGCGCCGTGGACCACGCGGCGGGCGGCTTCTTCGCCGATCTCCTGCCGGCCCTGGACGTCGCCTACCTCCGGCCCCGCTTCGACGGCTTCCTCGGGTTCCAGGACGACGCCGGCGATCTCGTGCACGCGTTCGTCCGCGGCGACGTCGACGACGCCGACCGCGTGCTGGCCGACGTCGACCGGCGCTACCGGGAACGTCGGCCCGCCAGGAGCGGGGTGGCGTGATGGCGGCGATGGCGCTCGAGAGCGTACGGGTCCTCGACTTCACCCAGATGATGATGGGGCCGTGGGCGACCCAGTTCCTGGGGGATATGGGCGCCGACGTGATCAAGGTCGAGCGGCCCGGGGTCGGGGAGTGGGAGCGCGGTCTGCGGTCGACGGGCGATCTCCTCGACGGGCAGAGTCCCTTCTTCCTCGCGATGAATCGCAACAAGCGGAGCCTCACCCTGCACCTGAAGGATCCGCGGGCGCAGGAGATCGTGCGCCGTCTCGCGGCGGACAGCGACCTCGTCGTGGAGAACTTCCGGCCGGGGGTGATGGGGCGGCTCGGGCTGGGCTACGAGGACCTCGCGGCGGTGAACCCGTCGATCGTCTACGTGTCCGGGAGCGGGTTCGGGCAGACGGGCCCGTACGTTGACCGACCCGGGCAGGACCTGTTGATCCAGGCGATGTCCGGACTCGCCGCCTACGGCGGCCGCGCGGACGACCTGCCCACCCCGTCGGGAAGCTCGATCGTGGACGCGAGCACCGCGTTGCTGCTCGCCTTCTCCTCGATGGTCGGTCTCGTTCACAAGCTCCGCACGGGAGAGGGGCAGCACATCGACGTCAGCCTGTTCGACACGGCCCTCGCCCTGCAGTGCCAGGAGATCGCGGCCTTCCTGAACATGGAGCGCCGGTTCGAGCGCAGCGACGCCGGCATCGCCGGCGCGTGGCTCTCTGCACCGTTCGGGATCTATCGAACGGCGGACGGACACCTGGCCCTCGCGATGACGTCGCTCGCGGCGCTGGGGGAGCTGCTGGGGGAGCCGACGCTCGCGGGGTTCGACGATCCCCGGCGAGCGTACGACGAGCGGGACGAGGTGTACGCGATCGTGCAGAGATGCCTCGCGGAGCGGACGACCGGTGCATGGCTCGACCTGTTCGCGACGAAGGACATCTGGTGCGCGCCGGTCCAGACGTTCGACGAGGTCGTCGATGATCCGCAGGTGGCGCACAACGATCTGCTCACCACGGTCGAGCATCCGAACGGCGGTCACCTCCGCGTCGTGGGGATCCCGATGCGGTTCAGCCGAACGCCGGGCACGGTCCGCAGCGGCCCGCCCGGGGTCGGGCAGCACACGGACGAGGTGCTCGCGGCGGCCGGGTACTCGGAGCAGGAGATCCGGGCGTTCCACGACGACGGGGTCGTGTGATGGCCGAGCTCGTGCTGGTCGAACGGCGCGGCACCGTTCGGGTCCTCACGTTCAACCGCCCCGAGAAGCTGAACGCGCTCAGCACCCCGATGCTCGAGGAGCTCGAGCGAGCGCTGGACGACGCGCGCGACGACCTGGCGACCAGAGTGGTGATCCTCACCGGCGCCGGGGATCGGGCGTTCGTCGCCGGTGCGGACATCGGCGAGTACGCGGAGCAGACCGACGAGGCGTTCGACGCGTTCCAACGGTTCTGTCGCCGGCTGTTCGACGCGCTCGACGCGTTCCCGAAGCCCGTGATCGCCGCGGTGAACGGCTACGCGCTCGGCGGCGGGTTCGAGATCGCGCTCTGCTGTGACCTGCTGATGGCGAGCGCGAACGCGCGCTTCGGGCTGCCGGAGGGGTTGCTCGGCCTCTCGCCGGGAGGGGGCGGGACGCAGCGGCTCACGCGCGCGGCGGGTCCGTCCGTCGCGGCCGACGTCCTGCTCTCGGCGCGACGGCTGACGGCGGACGAGGCGCTGCGCTCCGGGATCGTCTCCGAGGTCGTCGAGCCGAACGCGCTGCTCGACGCGGCGTTGGCGAAGGCCGGCGCGATCGTGAAGGGCGCGCCGCTCGCCGTCCGCGAGATGCTGGAGCTCGTGCGCGTCGCGAGCGAGACCCCGCTGGCGGAGGGGCTCGATCGAGAACACGAGGCGCTGGTGCGGCTCCGGCGCACGGCCGACGCGGCCGAGGGCGTCCGCGCGTTCGTCGAGAAGCGCGAGCCGCGGTTCGAGGGGCGGTAGGAGGAGGTCGGGATGGGACGCGTCGACGGGAAGATCACGGTGGTGACGGGTGCGGCGAGCGGGATCGGGCGCGAGTCGGCGCGGCTGCTCGCGGCCGAGGGCGCGAAGGTCGTGCTCGGCGACCTCGACGAGGTCGGCGGCGAGGAGATCGCACAGGAGATCCGCGGCGCCGGCGGCTCCGCTCGGTTCCGGCGGACCGACGTCCGGTCGTTCGATGACGTCGGCGCGCTCGTCGGCTCGACGGTCGAGGAGCACGGGGGGCTCGACGTGATCGTGAACAACGTCGGCGTGGCGATCGGCGGGACGGCCGGCGAGATGTCCGAAGAGGACTGGAACGCCGTGCTCGACGTGAACCTCACCGGCGTGTGGAGGGGGATGCGGCACGCGATCCCGGCGATGCTCGCCTCGGGCGGCGGCTCGATCGTGAACATCAGCTCGGTGCAGTCGCTCGTCGGTTTCCTCGGATGGTCGGGCTACGCGGCGAGCAAGGGCGGGATCAACGCGCTCACGCAGCAAGCCGCGGTCGAGTACGCGCCGCAGGGGATCCGGGTGAACGCGATCATCCCCGGCACGATCCTCACGGGGATGAACGAGGGGATCCTCCGGGACCACCCCGACCCGGCGTCGCTGATGTCGACCTGGACGTCGATGCATCCGATCGGCCGGATCGGGCAGCCGGAGGAGGTGGCGACGGCGGTCGTCTATCTGGCGTCCGAGGAGTCGTCGTTCGTGACCGGGATGCTCTTGCGCGTCGACGGCGGGATGGTCGTCAAGGCGGGGTGAGGCCGCGCCGACGGCCCTCCGCGAGGAGCTCGTCGATCGTGCGCGCGCCGGCGAGGGCCGTCGGCGCGGCCACCGAGAGCCCAGCCGCGAGACAAGCCCACGCGAGCGCGCGCTCCAGATCGAGTGCGCGCGTCGTCGTCCAGACGATCGCCGACACGAAGAGGTCGCCGGCGCCGGTGGCGTCGACGACGTCCACGTCCGGCGCCGGCGACCGGACGAGTGTGTCGCCGCGGACGCCGATCGCGCCTGTCGTTCCGGTCGTCACGATCGCGGTCTCGACATCCCGTCCGAGCGTTCGAGCCGCACGTTCCGCGTCGGGTTCCTCCGTGAGGGCGAGCGCCTCGCGTTCGTTCACGACGAGGACGTCGCCGCGGCCGGTCGACGCGGGCGGTCGCACGCCGGCGTCGACCTCGACCTGGCCCGTGACGAAGCACGCGCGGACGCCCGGGGGACGCAGGGACGCCCGCCCGATCGACAGGACGACGGCGTCCGCGCCGACCGCCGCCACGTCGCCCGCCGACGGCTCGCCGTCGGCCGGCGCCGTCGCCATCGCGACGCCGACGCTCGAGGACAGCACCGCGGTCGCGGCCGTGCGAGCCGCGGTCGGCCCCACCCACGGCACGCCTTCCTGCCGGAGCTGCTCGGCGAGGACCCGGCCGGCGAGGTCGTTCGCTCGCGGGGCGACGAGCGTCGACGCCACCCCGAGTCGCGCCAGCCCGATCGCCTGGATCGCCGTCCCGCCGGGCACGACGTGGATCGCGCGGCCGACCACCTCCTCATCCGGGGCGGGCAGCCGCGGCAGCCCTTCGAAGACGAGGTCGAGGAACGGCGCGCCGACGACCGCGACGGATGCGATCAGCGGAGCGCCTCCGCGAGACCGACGTGTCGGTGCAGGTAGCCGTCGAGGATCCGCGCGGCCACGTCGGCGTCCGGCACGACCGGGTGCGCCGCGATCGCCTCGCGTGCGAGGGCGCGGGAGCCCTCGGTCGCGGCGCGGAGCGTGAGCCGCTCGACCTCATTGATCCTCGCGACGAGGGCCGCGGCTTCGTCGGGGAGGGGTCGGCCGGCGATCGGACGCACGCCGTGGCGTGAGATCTCGCAGGTGAGCTCCGCGATCTCGTCGTCGTCGACGTCGTCGAGGCGGCCGCCGCTCGGCGCGTTCACGACGATCCGGCGGGGCTCCTCCGCGCCGGTCGCCGCCAGGAAGTCGGCGGCGACCGCCGCGTAGCCCTCCTCGCCGGGGCCTTCGTCGTCGCCCTCGCCGTCCCTCACGGGGGGTGCCGGCTCCCATGCCGCGGTGGCCCATCCCTCGGCGAGGTAGGTCCCGTGGCGCGCGTCGCGGGCGCGCCGCCAGGACGCGAGCGCCTCGACCGGGTCGTCCGGCGGCGCCTCACGGAAGAACCGCTGCTGCTGCGCCTCCACGATCGCGCCCCGGGGACGAGCACGACGGAACGCGTCGGTGACCGCGCCCGCGTGGTCCAGGTAGACGAGGTACTCGTTCGGGATCGCACCGAGGTCGCGGAGGCGGTCCGCCCCGAACAGTCGCGCTTCGTCGATCCGCGCGAGCCGACGCTCGTCCGACAGGAGCGCCGGCAGGACGTCGTGACCATCGGCGCCTTGCGTGCGCGCCTCGAGCAGCCAGCCCAGATGGTTCAAGCCGGCGTAGTCGAACGCGATCTCGTCGGCCGGGACCCGGATCGCGGCGGCGACCCGCGCGCAGAGCGCCGATGGCGAGTCGCAGATCCCCACGGCACGGTCGCCGAGGACGTCGCGCACAGCCTGCGTCACGACGCCGGCCGGGTTCGTGAAGTTCACGAACCAGGCTCCCGGCGCGCGATCGCGGACGACGTCCGCGATCGCGCGCATTACCGGGACCGTCCGGAGCGCGAACGCGATCCCGCCGGGGCCCACGGTCTCCTGGCCGAGGACGCCCAGCGAGAGCGGCACCTCCTCGTCGATCGTCCGAGCTTGACCGCCCCCGACCCGGATCGCGACGAGCACGGCGTCGGCGCCCTCGGTCGCCTCCTCGATGGAGGTCGTCGATCGCAGGGGGACGGTGCCGCCACCCCGCTCGCGATCGAGGCCGGATATCACCGCCTCGATCCTGGCCAGCCGATCCCTGGAAGGGTCGTGCAACACGATCCCGTCGATCCCGATTTCGTCGGCGATCCGCACGAGGCATCCGTGCAACGTCGGTGTCCGGAAGCCGCCGCCGCCGACCACGGTCACCTTCATCGGGCGGCGGCGCGCAGGACCGCGTCCAGCCACGCCTCGTCGAAGGCATCCGCGTCCACGTCCGTGACGATCAGCCGGCGTGGCGCACCGCTCTCGATCGACAGCCGGAGCAGGCCGTCCGTGAGCCGCGCGGCGACCGGCAGGTCCTCGACCGTGACGCCGCCCCACGCCGCGGCGACGGCGCAGGCGAGCGGGTCGTACTGGAAGTTCAGCAGGTCGTCGGGGAGGCGTGGGAAGGCGCGGCCGAGCTCGCTCATCCCCTGGTCGCGCGCGAGGGCCTCCCCCTGGTCGGCCACCAGTCGCGCGAGCGGCCCGCCGGCTCGCAGGGGGTCCAGGTGCGACGCGCGGAGGGTCACGCGGGCGCAGGCGAACAGGGGAACCACGGTGGGAGCGCATCGCTCGAGCACGATCGCCGATGCGAACGCGTCCTGTTGCACGTTGGTGTCGAGCGTCGCGTCCCAGGACGGGAACCCGTCCGGCATGGGGGGCACGTGTCCGCCCATCAGGACGACCTCGGTCGAGGCCAGGAGGCCGGGCCTGACGGCTTCGACGATCGCGAGGTTCGTGTACGGCCCGATCGCGACGATCGTGTCGCCGCGTTCGGCGGCGGCGACGAGCGCCTCCGTCGCGGCCCCCGGGAGCGACGGCCGCGGCTCGATCGGCTCGGGCCAATGGTGGTCGAAGAACGCCAGCGGGATCGTGTACCCGGCGAGCGAGCCCGCGACCCCGGCGGCCAGCGGCACGTCGTCGCGGCCGGCGATCGCCAGCGCGTACGCGGTCATCCCGGCGCGCCGACCGTCCGGGTCCGAAACCGTCGTGATGCCGGTCAGCTGGACGTTCGGCCACCCGAGCAGCATCGCGAGGGCGGCGAGATCGTCCGTATCCGATCCAAGGTCCGTGTCGAGGTGGATCCGCTTCACGTGGTCGCGCGGACGACGAGCGGGGCGGGCAACGTCACCGACCGGGCGGGTCCCCGATACCTCCCGGCCATCCGGTCCGCGAGCAGCCGCGCCGCGGCCCGCCCGGTCTCCAGCGCCGGGTTCGCGACCGTCGTCAGCGGCGGCGTCGTCATCGCGGCCTCCTCGATGTCGTCGAACCCGACGACCGCGAGATGACCGGGCACGTCGACACCGATCTCGTGGGCGGCATCCAGGACGCCGATCGCCGTTCGATCGTTCGCGCAGAACACTGCCGTCGGCCGCGACCGCCCCTTGAACAGACCGGGCACCGCCCGGGCGCCGGCCTCCCGTGTCCAGTCGCTCCGCAGCGGCGACGCGGGGACGGGCTCGAGATGTGCCTCGGCGAGCGCGCGCATGTATCCCTCGCGCCGGGATGTCCCCGAGCCCTCGGGACCGTCGATCATCGCGATCGCCCGATGTCCTCTGGCGATCAGGTGCCTCGTGGCCTCGTACGCGCCCTGCTCGTCGTCGGGGCGGACCGCGTCGAAGGGTGGAGGCGTGCCGGGCGATCCGCCCAGCCAGACGATCGGGACCCTCCGGCCGGTGACCTCGTCGATATCGTCCGCGCTCAGATGGAACGAGTCGATCACGATCCCGTCGACGCGCCGGTCCCACACCTCTCGAACGAAGCCGAGCTCCCGCTCCGTCTCCCCGTCGCTGTTGCAGATGAACGCCCGATAGCCGGTCGATCCGAGCTCCTGTTCCAGCCCCCGAGCGAGCGACGGGTAGAACGGGTTCGTGATGTCGGGGATGATCAGCGCCACCATGTGCGAGCGCCTGGTCCGGAGGCTGCGCGCGATCCCGTCCGGCCGGTATCCGAGCTGGCCGATCGCATCCTCCACACGGGCACGGGTGTCCTGGGACACGGGACGGTTCCCGGACAGGACGTGTGACACGGTGGTCTTGCTCACACCCGCGTGAGCGGCGACGTCCGCGATCGTGACGCGGTGATCCCTCGCAAACCGATTCACTCGAAGAGCCTCACGCCCGTCGCCGCGGGTGTCAATCGGCACCTTGTCAACTCGGACGGACGATCCTCGGGTCGCCACCTTGCCTTGACAGTCGTCCCGGTCCCGTTCCATGCTCATCGTCGGCCAAATCGGTTTGCGAGTCCGCACCGCGACGGGCGATCCCTGCCGGGCGGACGGGGAGGAGGAGCGCTTCCGTGGATGCGCGCATGAAGTCCGTCGGACGTCGTTCGCTGCTGGGGCTCGTGGTCTTCGCGTTGATCGCGTCGGCCTGCGTGAACACAGGTGGTGACCAAGACGCGCCGGAGCCGTCCGCGACCGTCGAGCCGATCGTTGCGCAGGAGCCGACCGAACCGGTCACGATCCGGTTCTCCGTTTTCTCCTCGGTCGCCGAGGCCCCGCAGATGAAGCAGTTCAAGGAGGATTTCGAGGCCGAGTACCCGAACATCACCGTGGAGTACGAGCCGGTGGGCTCCGGTCGGGCGCGCGAGAAGCTCCTGACGGAGATCGCGGGTGGGAACGCCCCCGACGCCGCGTTCGTCGACGCGGGGTTCGTGCAGGACCTCGCGTCCCGCGGCGCCGCGATGAACCTCGACGGCTACATCGCCGGGAGTGAGGTCGTCGCGAGGGAGGACTACGTCGAGGGCTTCCGGAACACCGCACTCCTGGAAGACAGCATGCACGGGCTCCCGTGGGACGGGGAGACGACCGGGTTGTTCTATCGGACGGACCTCTTCGAGCAGGCCGGGATCGACGGTCCGCCGGAGACGTGGGCCGAGTTCGAGGAGACGGCGGCGGCGCTCACCGACCCGTCGAAGAACCAGTACGGCGTCGCGATGTTCGCGACCGAGGCCGCGTACTACTGGTACCCGTGGCTGTGGCAGGCCGGTGGGGACATCCTGAGCGAGGACGGCCAGGACATCGCGTTCGACAGCCCCGAGGGCGTCGAGGCGGCGGAGTTCTACGTGAACCTCGCGAAGAACTACGCGCCGCCGGACTACCTCGCGTCGGATTCCTGGAACGGTCGGGTGACGTTCGCGAGCGGGAAGGCCGCGATGTACATCGCCGGCAGCTGGTTCGCCGGGAACACGATCTCCGAGTTCCCGGACATCGAGGGGAAGTGGGCGACGGCGCCGTTGCCGCAGGGCGACGACGGCTGCGCCACGACGCTCGCGGGCGACAGCCTGATCGTCCTCGAGGGGACGGAGAACGCGGACGCGGCGTGGCTGTGGATCGAGTTCCTCTCGCGGCCGGAGAACATGAAGACGTGGACGATCGGCTCCCCGACCTCCACGCTGCTCCCCCCACGGCAGTCGATCCTCGAGTCGGACGACCTGGCCGAGGGCAAGCCGTTCCTCCAGGGCTTCGCCGACGACATGGGGTGCGCGGTCGTGAGCAACATCGAGCAGCCGAAGTTCCCCGAGGTCGAGACCGTGCTGAACGAGAAGCTCGGTGAGGCGATGTTCGGGGAGATCACCGCCGAGGAGGCGGTGAGCGAGGCCGCCCAGGAGGGCGAGGAGATCATCGACGGGTAGTCGAGGATCCGGCTAGCGCCCGAACGATCAGCGATCGCGGCGGGCGCTCCCGAAGGGGAGCGCCCGCTGCTCGACCACCGAGAGGGAACGGCCCTGGCGCAGGCGACGACGAAGGCTCCGCCGGCGAAGCACCGGCGCGGCGTCCGACAGGTGCTCCACGAGATGAGGCGGGAATGGACCGCCTACCTGTTCAACGCACCGGGGTTGATCGTCTTCCTGATCTTCACCGTCTATGCGTTGTACGTCTCGTTCACGATGTCGTTCCACGACTGGCCGCTCGTGGGCGATGCGCCCGAGTTCGTCGGACTCGACAACTATCGAGACGCGTTGTCCGACGACGAGTTCATCGAGTCGCTCGGCCACACCGTGTACTTCGTGGTCGGGACCGTCGTCCCGACGATGGCGCTCGGCCTCGGCCTCGCCCTCTTGCTGAACTCGCAGATCAGGGGCCTCGGACTGTTCCGCACGGCGTACTACCTGCCGACCCTCACGCCGCTGCCGATCGCCGCCCTCCTCTGGACATGGGTCTACAACTCCGACGCCGGCCTCGCGAACTACTACCTCGAGCGGCTGGGGATCATCGACGAGCCCGTGTTCTGGCTCGCGAACCGCGCGACGGCGATGCCCGCCGTGATCGTGATGAACATCTGGGCCGGCGCCGGGTTCAGCATGCTGGTGTACCTCGCCGGGCTCCAGGCCGTCCCCAACGAGCTGTACGAGGCCGCCGAGGTCGACGGCGCGAGCGCGTGGACGAGATTCCGCCGCATCACGCTCCCGCTCCTCGCGCCCACGACGTTCTTCCTGCTGATCATCAACCTCGTCGGGGCGACGAAGAACTTCGCCTCGATCTTCGTGATGACGAACGGTGGGCCGCCCGGTCCCGGAGGCTCGACGACGACGGTCGTGTACTGGATCTACACGGTCGCGTTCCGGTTCTACGAGCTGGGCTACGCGTCCGCTCTCGCCTACACCCTGTTCATCCTGCTCTTCGCGTTCTCGTTCATGCAGTACCGCTGGTACCGGAAGCGGGTGGAGCTCTAGATGGCCAGGGTCGCGGGCGGCGAACGGCACGAGCTGGGTCAGCCGGTCCCGGCGGACTGGGAGCCGCTGCCACCGCCCAGGCGGCGGCGCCGTCGGTTCACGCCGATGCGACCGCTCCGCTACCTGATCCTCGCCGTCCTCGCGATCCTCTTCGTCGCGCCGTTCGCGTACATGGTGAGCGCGTCGTTCCAGCCGCTCGCCCAGATGTTCCGTCTCCCGCCGCAGTGGATCCCCGACGACCCCACGATCGCGAACTACACGGGGTTCTTCGGGTCCGGGCGCGACATCGGACGGTGGGTGTTCAACAGCTTCTTCGTGTCGACCGTGAACACGGCGATCATCCTGTTCTTCAGCTCGCTGATCGCGTACACGTTCGCGAAGCGAACGTTCCCGGGCCGTGACTTCCTGTTCCTGCTGGGCCTCGCGACGTTGATGCTGCCGACCGAGGTCACGCTGATCCCGAACTACGTGATCATGAAGAACTTCCCGCTGCTGGGCGGCAACGACATCCTCGGCCAGGGCGGCCACGGGATGCTGAACTCGTACTGGGGCTTGATCGCTCCGAACGTCGCGAGCGTCTTCGGCATCTTCCTGCTGCGGCAATACATGAAGTCGGCGGTGCCCGACGAGCTGATCGACGCCGCGCGGATCGACGGCGCCGGCCACTTCCGCATCTACTGGCGGGTGGTGATGCCGCTCTGCAAGCCGGCGCTCGCGGCGGTCGCGATCTTCACGTTCCAGTTCTACTGGGGCGACCTGCTCGGGCCGCTGATCATCATCAGCAGCTCGGAGCTCTACACCCTGCCGCTCGGGCTGACGACGTTCGTGTTACCGAACCGGTCGCTGTGGCACCTGATCATGGCCGGGTCCGTGCTCGCCACGGTCCCGCTGATCGTCATCTTCTTCATCTTCCAGCGGCAGTTCGTCCGCGGCATCTCGCTGTCGGGGATCAAGGGCTAGGTCTGGGTGTGCGCCGCTCCGGGCTGGATCGCCGTCGGATCGCCGTCATGCTCGCTCTCGCGGCAACGGCGAGCGCATGCACGTTCTCGACGGGAACCACGTCCGAGGATCCGACCGTGTCGGTGACCGCCGAGCCCACGACGCGGCTGCTCTCCAGCGGCGGAGACGTCTTCGCGTGGGAGCAGCGGATCGAGGGGGTCGGCACATGCGAGGAGGTCGTTGCGCTGGTCGACGGCGCCGAGGCCGACGTGGACGTCGAGGTGGGGGCCGACGGGTTCTCGTTCATCGTCCCGGTCCGGACCGGTGCGCAGGAAGTGGGGGCACGGTGCACGACCGATGACGAGGTCGTGGAGCTGGGACCGATCGTGCTGACGGGGAGGCTGGAGCCTCGCCCCACGGCGCGGATCCGCGTGCGAATCGAAGACGGCGCGGTCGTGCTCGACGGCTCGCGGAGCGAGCCGTCCGAGGTCGACCGCGCTCGGATCGAGCGCTACACCTGGGAGCCGGTCGACCAGGTCGGCCGGCCGCTCGAGCAGCAGCGGCCGCTCCTCGCCGACGGCGGGCGCTTCGACGGCCCGGTGCGAGCGACCTCGCTGCGGCTCCGACCCCCCACGGAGGACGGTGAGTACTACGCCTCGCTGACGGTCCGTGACGCCGATGGCCGGGCCGATACGAGCACGACGTACTTCGTCGTGGAGGGGGGCCGGCCACGCGTCGTCGACATGATGACGGAGCACCCGGCGTGGATCGACCGCGCGATCATGTACGCGCCGGTCCACCGGCTGTGGGGCGGCGGGGCGGCGGCCGTGGAGGAGCGGCTCCCGTACCTGAAGGATCTCGGCATGGACGCGCTCTGGCTGTGGCCGCCGGTCACGACCCGGGCCGAGGGCGAGGAGTACCACATCGTCGACTACTTCTCGCTCGACCCGGAATGGGGGACCGAACGGGAGTTCCGCAGCATGATCGAGCGGGCGCACGAGCTCGGTCTCCACGTGATGCTCGACTTCGTGCCGAACCACACGTCGGTGGACCACCCCTACCACCGCGCGGCGCTCGAGGAAGGTCCGGGATCGCATTACTGGGACTTCTACGACCGCGACGAGAACGATGAGATCACCAGCTACACCGAGATCTTCCACAGCTACCTGCCCAACCTGAACCTCGAGAACCCCCAGGTCCGCGCGATGATCACCGAGGCGTTCTCGTACTGGATCCGGGAGTTCGACGTCGACGGGTTCCGCGTCGACGCGGCGTGGGGCATCGAGCGGCGGGCGCCCGACTACTGGCCGGACTGGCGCGAGGAGCTGAAGCGGATCAAGCCGGACCTGCTGCTGCTGGCCGAGGCCACGGCGCGCGAGAGCTACTACTTCCGGAGCGGCTTCGACGTCGGATACGACTGGACCGATCATCCGGGCGAATGGCCGTGGCAGGACCTCTGGACGTTCCCGCAGGAGGTCCAGCCGCTGCTGACGCCGACCCTCACGAACCGCGGCAACGGCTATCCGCGCGACGCGATCGTGCTCAGGTTCCTGAACAACAACGACACCGGCGAGCGGTTCGTCGACCAGCACGGCGTCAAGCTGACGCGCGTGGCGTCGGCGCTCCAGTTCACCGTCGCCGGCCTGCCATTGCTGTTCGCCGGCGACGAGATCGGGATCAGGTACGAGCCGTATTCCGACCTCGATCCGATCCCGTGGGAGGACCGACACGGGCTGCGGGAGTGGTACGACCGCCTGATCGAGCTGCGACGCAGGTTCCCCGCCCTGTCGTCGCGGGAGATGCGCATGCTCAGCAGCGACTGGGGGAGCGTCGTCTCGTACGTGCGTCCCGGCGTCCCGGGGGGAAGCCCCGTGCTCGTCGTGCTGAACTTCTCCCGCAAGGCGGAGCCGACGATCGAGCCGAGCCCCGCGTTGAAGCAGCTGCTCGCCGCGGGTCCGCTCGAAGACGTCCTCACGGGGCAGCGGTTCACCTTCGCACCCGGGGAGCCGTTGCGGCTCACGATGCCGGCGGCATCCGTCCGGGTGCTCGTCCCCGCCGGAGCGTCGTCGTGAGGATCGCCGTGCTGCGGGAGCCGGGTCGGTTCGAGCTCGCGGACGAGCCCATCCCCTCGCCGGATCGCGATGAGGTGCGCCTGCGGGTCGCCGTGTGCGGTGTGTGCACGTCGGAGCTCGACATGTGGCAGGGCGCCGCCGGCCACGCGACCTGGCCCTGGTACCCGGGTCACGAAGTGTCGGGCGTCGTCGAGGAGGTCGGGCCGGACGTGACGTGGCCCACTGCCCACGAACCCGTCGCGGCGTGGGTCACGACCCGGGGCTTCGCGGACGAGGTGATCGTGCGCGCCGAACACTGCGTGCCGATCGACGGCACGCCGGTCGAGCTCTCGCTGGCCGAGCCGCTGGCCTGCGCCGTGAACGCGATCGAGCTGGCCGACCTCCGCGTCGGCGACGACGTGCTGGTGATCGGCGCCGGGTACATGGGATCGTTGCTGCTCCAGCTCGCAGCGCAGCAGGCGCCCCGCCACTTGATCGTCGCGGACGTTCGCCAGGAGGCGCTCGAACGCGCCCGCGCGTTCGGGGTGACCCACGTCGTGAACGTCGTCGACGGGTCGCTCGCCGACGTCGTCGGCGAGCTCACCGACGGCCTCGGCGTCGACGTCGCGATCGAGGCCACGGGGACGCAAGCCGCGCTGGACGTGCTCGGCGACGTCGCCCGGATGAGCGGCACGGTCGCGATCGCGGGCTACCACCAGGGCGAGCCGCGACGGATCGATCTTGCGACGTGGAACTGGAAGGCGTTCCGGGTCGCGAACGCCCATTTCCGCGACGTCGGCGTGATCATGCACGGGATGCGGCGGGCCGGGCGGCTCCTCGCCGCCAAGCGGATCGCGATGGAGCCGCTCGTGACGCACCGGTTCCCGTTGGACCGCATCGACGAGGCGTTCGCGACGGCGGTCGAGCGACCCTCCGGATTCGTGAAGGCGGTGGTCCATCCGTGAGCGAGCGGCGGTTCGGCCCCGAGACGTTCCGTGCGCCCTCGAGGGACTTCGGGATCCTGCCGTTCTGGTTCCTGAACGGCGAGCTCGAGCCCGAGGAGATGCGCTACCAGCTTCGCGAGCTCCGCGAGAAGGGGATGCAGGGGGTGATCCTGCACGGCCGGTACGGCCTCGAGGTTCCGTACATCGGCGAGACCTACCTCGATCGGATCGCGCTCGCGGTCGAGGAGGCGAAGCGGCTTGGCCTGACCACCTGGATCTACGACGAGATGAACTGGCCGAGTGGCACGGCCGACAAGCGTGTGCTCGCGGAGCGCCCCGACCTCGCGCAGCGGTACATCGAGTGCATCAGCTTCACGATCCGCGGGCCGTGGTTCATGTGCCTGACCGGCGAGGACAGTCGCTACCTCGACTTCGAGAAGTCCGAGCCCGTCGCGGCGTTCGCGATCGGCGAGGACGGGCGCGTCCTCGACCTCACCGCGAACCTCTCGTTCGGCAAGGTGATGCCGTGGGAGGTGCCGCCGGGCGAGTGGCGCCTCTGCTACGTCGTCGAGAAGCGGGCCGACTACTACATCGACGCCCTGGACCCCGAGTCCACGGCCGAGTTCCTGCGGATCGGATACCAGCCCTACGCCGACGTCGTCGGCGAGACGTTCCCCGACGACGTCGTCGGGTTCTACTCGGACGAGCCGGCGATGCACTACTTCCTGTCGGCCGCCGACAACAGCGTGTTGCCGTGGACGAAGCATATGTTCCGGCGCTTCGCCGAGCGGAACGGCTACGACCTTCGCCCGAGGCTCCCCGACCTGTTCTTCGAGGTCGCAGAGGACTCGAAGAAGATCCGCCACGACTTCTTCACGACGCTCACCGACTTCTACACCGACGCCTACTACCGGCAGATCCACGAGTGGTGCCGCGAGCGCGGCGTCACGTTCGTCGCCCACCTCCTCTACGAGGAGTGGCTCCGCCGCGTCACCCGCGTCGAGGGGAACCTGTTCAAGCACTACGCGAACATGGACGTCGTCGGCGTCGACCACCTCTATCCCGTGATCGGGACGCGCGAGGCACCGGACCAGCACGTGGCGATGAAGGTCGCGAGCTCGGCCGCGCACCACTTCGGCAGCGACCGGGTGATCTGCGAGTCGTTCGGCGGGATCTTCATGGACGCGACGATGCAACGGATGAAGTGGATCGCCGACTGGGAGTTCGTGCTGGGCGTGAACGTCCTGAACCCGCACGGCTTCCACTACACCCTCGAGGGGGCTCGCAAGCGCGACTGGCCGCCGTCGATGTTCTACCAGTACCCGTGGTGGCGCCACTACGACCACTTCTCGGAGTACATGTCGAGGCTGTCGGAGTCCCTCACGGGCGGGCGCCACGTCGCGAAGGTGGCGCTGCTCTATCCGATCAACGCGATGTTCGCGGAGTACCTCCCGCAGGTCGCCACGCCGCACCAGGAAGCGATCGAGTCGGGGTTCAACGCGATCACGGACGCCTTGCTCCGGATCCACCACGACTTCGATTACCTGGACGAAGACGTCCTGGCGGAGGCCGAGATCGAGGACGGTCGCCTGCGGGTCGGCGACGAGG
Source organism: Actinomycetota bacterium (assembly GCA_036281075.1). Lineage (GTDB taxonomy): Bacteria > Actinomycetota > UBA4738 > UBA4738 > HRBIN12 > JAJNBA01. The sequence continues at coordinate 40,410 of DASUPO010000023.1, forward strand.
AGTACGAGCTCGTCCTCGTGCCCCCCATGACCCACGTGAAGCTCGGGACGGTCGAGGCGCTCGAGCGCTTCGCCGCGGCCGGCGGCAAGACGCTCGGCGTGGCGGCCCGGCCCGACCGCGCGCTGTCCGCCGACGGGCTCCTCGACGTGGCCGATCGCGTCCGGACGTTGTTCGATCGGGACGGCGGGGCGTTCGTCGACGGTGACGCGATCGAGCTGGCCGCCGACGCGCGGGCCGGCGGTCGCCGCCTTCGAGACGCGCTCGACGAAGCGATCGGCTCGCTGCTCGAGCCGGACGTCGTGATCGAGAACGACGAGCTGTTCTCGCTGCACCGCCGGAAGCACGGACTCGATCTCCACTTCGTCACGAACCCCACGTTCGAGGAACAACGGGCTCGCGTATCGCTCCCGGGGGACGTGTACCCCCTGCTCTTCGACCCGACGGACGGCGCGGAGCGTCCCGTCGGGCCGATCCGGATCGAGGACGGGCGGACCTCGTTCGACCTCAGGCTCCCGCCCGTCGGATCGACGTTCGTGGTCGTCGGCGTCGCGGAGGGTCGACGGATCGTCGACTCGAACCTGATCCTGGATCGCGTGACCGATGCCGCGGCCAGCGGGACCGGGACCAGCGAGGACGGATGGATCGATGTGCGGGTCAACGGACACGTCGCAAGGACGACCGCCCGCGCGGCGTCGCTCCCCGACCCGATCGTCCTGGACGATCCTTGGAGGTTCGAGCTCGACGGACTGAACGCGTTGGTCCTGGACCGCTGGGAGGCGAGCCCGGAGCGCGAGAGGGCCGGCGGCGCCTCGCCCGAGGACGCCGACGCGGACGGCTGGGTCCCGGTCGGTCACGGTGCCTGGTCGTACCAGCTGGGGGCCGAGCCCGCCCGCGCCTACCCCATCCCCGTCTGGTACCGGGCGAGCTTCGAGGTCGACGACGTACCCTCACGGCTCGAGCTGGTGATCGACGGTTTCGACGGGGCCGAGCACCGGATCCACCTGAACGGCGCGAAGATCGCCGCGGAGCCGGTCCGCGCGAGCTTCGACGCGCAGATGCGGAGCGTCGACCTCACTCCGCACGTCCGCCGGGGACCGAACGAGCTCGCGATCCGGCTCGTGGTCGAGGGACCGACCGGCGGGATCGTCGATCGGCTGAAGGTGATGGGGACGTTCTCACTTCCAGGCACGGACGACGGGTGGCGGATCGCCGCGCCGGTCGAGGAGCTCTCGCCGGCGCCCTGGACCGAGCAGGGCCACCCGTTCCTCTCCGGGACCGCGACGTACCGAACCACCGTCGAGGTTCCCGAGGCGTTCGATGCACACCGGCTCTTCCTCGAGATCCCCGCCCGCGACGACGTGATCGAGGTGAGCGTGAACGGCCGGTCGGCAGGGGTTCGTCTCTGGGACCCCTACGAGGTCGAGGTGACCGACCTGCTGACCCCGGGCGCGAACGAGCTCTCGATCGCCGTGACGAACACGCTCGCGAACCTGCTGAACGCCGACGCCCGCCCGTCGGGACTGGCCGGGCCACCTCGACTGCTGGCTCGCGCATCGTTCGAGTTCGACCTCGCCGCAGCGGAGGCGACCCAGACCGGCAGCGAGGGCGAGGGATGACCGTGCGGCTGCCGGTCCGCGCCCTCACCGCCGACGCGTTCCGCCCCTACGGGCGCGTGATCGAGCGGCCGCCTCGCGACCACGACGCGGACGGTCCCGGCTGGTCGTGGTGGGCCGAGACGGTGCTCCTCGAAGGGGACGGGCGATCGTGGGGCGTCGGCTACCTCGACCTCGAGCCCGCCGCCCCGCGCGTCGACTGGGCGGAACGACACCTGCGCACGCTCGAGACGATCGTGCCGATCTCCGGTGCCTGCCTCGTGTACGTCGGCCCGGCCGAGCACCTCGACGAGCCCGATCGCCTGCCACCGTTCGACCGGTTCGAGGTGTTCCGCGTCACGCCGGGCGCCGGCGTGGTGATGGATGCCGGCGTCTGGCACGGCGCCCCGCTCGCCGACGGTGGCCCGGCGCGCGCGATCGTGGTGATCCTCGAGGGGACCGGTCGCGAGGACGTGACGATGGTCCGCTTCCAGGACACGCCGATCGAGATCGACGTCGGCACGGCTCGCGACCAGCAGGAGGACTGAGGGACGTGGCTCGCATCGTCTTCGACAACGTGACGAAGGTCTTCCCCGACGGCACCAACGCGGTGCGATCCCTCGACCTCGAGGTCGAGGACGGGAAGCTGATCGTCCTCGTGGGGCCGTCGGGCTGCGGCAAGACGACCGCCCTCCGGATGGTCGCGGGCCTCGAGGACATCACGTACGGCGAGGTTCGGATCGGCGATCGCGTCGTGAACGAGGTCGCGCCGAAGGACCGGGACATCGCGATGGTGTTCCAGAACTACGCGCTGTACCCGCACATGTCCGTGTTCGAGAACATGGCCTTCGGTCTCAAGCTGCGGCGGATGAAGAAGCCCGAGATCAACCACCGGGTAGAGGGTTCCGCGAAAACGCTCGCTCTGTTCGACCTCCTCCGGCGCAAGCCCGGGCAGCTCTCCGGAGGTCAGCGGCAGCGCGTCGCGATGGGCCGCGCGATCGTCCGCGAGCCGCAGGCCTTCCTGATGGACGAGCCGCTGTCGAACCTCGACGCGAAGCTCCGGGTGCAGATGCGCGCCGAGATCTCGCGGCTCCAGCGCGAGGTGGACGTGACGACGATCTACGTCACGCACGACCAGGTCGAGGCGATGACGATGGGCGACCGCGTCGCCGTGCTGAAGCTCGGCACGCTGCAGCAGGTGGACTCGCCGCAGACGCTCTACCGAGAGCCGACGAACCTCTTCGTCGCGGGGTTCATCGGGTCGCCGGCGATGAACATGGTAGAGGGAACGATCGCGCGCTCGGACGGCGGGCAGAGCATCGAGTTCGCCGGCCAGCGACTGGCCCTCGACGAGGAGACGGCCGCCGCCCGGCCGGCACTCGCGGGCTACGAGGGCCGGCGAGTGATCCTCGGCGTCCGCCCCGAGGACATGGAAGATGCGGCGCTCGCACCCGACTCGCCGACGAACCGCCGCTTCAAGACGACCGTCGACCTCCGCGAGGACATGGGGTCGGAGATCCTGGCGCACTTCTCGCTCGACGCGCCTCCGGTCCTCACGGAGGACACGAAGGAGCTCGCCGCCGACCGCGGCCAGGACGTCGAAGAGCTCGAGCAGCTGGTGACGCGCGCCCCCTGGATCGCGCGGTTCGACGCCGACTCGCGGGCCCGGGAGGGGGACGCGATCGAGATCCTCGTGGACACGAAGAACATGCACTTCTTCGACCCGGACACCGGCCTGGCGATCCGGGGAGAGGCGTGATCGAGGATCTCCGGGTCGAGCGAGGCGTCTACTTCGACGCCTGGTTCCCCTGGCAGCACAACTACCACCCGAGCTTTCCGCCGCGGCGCCTGCGGATGCTCGACCATCTCGAGGAGTACCGGGCCACGATGCTCGTCTGGGCTGCGCTCGGCGGGGGCAACATCTCGCTGCCGTACCTGGAGGAGGAGGCGTTCGGGGCCGTTCCGCCGCGCTACCGGGTCTACGGCTTCGTGAACGACGCCGAGTTCATCGAGGAGTGCGACCGGCGCGGCATCAAGGTCTTCGGTGTGGTGTTCGAGCACGCGTGGGAGTACCCGGTGGAGCTGAACGAGGCCGAGGACACGGTCCTCGCGCTGAACGAGACGCGCGGCGTCGGCGCGAGACGCGACTGGCTCGGGATGCGCGAGTTCTGGCAGGACCGGTATCCGAAGCTCTGGCCGCCGCGCTCGAAGTACTTCCCGGAAGCCGTGCTGAACGCGTGGGGCGAGCCGGTCGAGGACATCCTCGAGGAGTGCGCCCAGCGCGACATCCACGGCGAGCCCTGCCACGCGCTGTGGATCGAGTGCCCCGACCGGGAGCACTGGAACTACATGATGGATCGGAACAACCCGGTCTGGCGCGAGTACCTGAAGGCGATCGTTCGGATCCAGATCGACGCCGGGGTGCAGGGCGTGCACTTCGACGAGGCAGAGGTGCCGATCACTTCGCTGCAGTACGGAGGCTGCTTCTGCGACACGTGCATGCGGGGGTTCCGTACCTACCTGCGGGAGCTTCCCGTCGACGAGCGGCCGGCCGAGCTGGACGGACTGGATCTCGCCGACTTCCACTACGGAGCCTGGCTGCTCGCGCGGGGCTACGACTTCCAGCACGAGCGCGACCGGTCCCCGCTCTTCTGGGACTACATGCGCTTCCAGCGCCGGAACATCGCCACGTACTTCGGCGAGCTCGCCGACTACGCCCGGGACTACGCGGCGAGCGTGGGTCGAGAGATCCGCATCTCGGGGAACTTCTTCCACCTCTTCGATCACTACTTCGCGCTCGAGCCGAAGGTCGACGTGATCGTGACCGAGATGCGGAACACGACCTACCGCCAGCCGTCGTGGTACCGCTACGCGGCGGGCTTCGCACGCGGCAAGCCGATCGTCGTCGTCGAGAACCCGTACGGCGGGGTCGTGCCCGAGATGGTCGACCAGCTCAAGCGAGGGCGTGGGTACGACCGATTCCGTCTGTCGCTGTACGAGGCCGCCGCCCTCGGGGCGAACATGTCCGTGCCCTACGGCGCCTGGATGGGCAGCGTGATCGAGGACGCGTTCTACCCGCCCCACGACCTCGCGGTCGAGGTCCAGACGTTCCTCGCCGACCACGAGGAGCTGTTCG
>DASUPO010000024.1:0-12541 GCA_036281075.1 Actinomycetota bacterium
AGCAGCTCGAAGCCAACCCTTGAGGTTGGAGCGCGGCCGTCCGCCGTCCGCCAGGCGTCGCACGATCGCGCCCATCATGCCGTCCCGGGCTCGTGTCACCGCGGGCCCGTACTCTGCCGACGTGACCGATCGCCCCCTCGAGCTGCTGCATGCGATCGCGGGACCCGACGCTGGCTTCCGACATGGCCAGCGCGAGGCGATCGACGCCGTCGTCGCCGAGCGCCGCCGGGTCCTCCTCGTCCAGCGCACCGGCTGGGGCAAGTCGGCCGTGAACTTCATCGCGACCCGGCTGCTCCGCGACGCCGGCGCCGGGCCGACGGTCCTCGTCTCGCCGCTCCTCGCGCTGATGCGCAACCAGATCCGGATGGCCGAGCGCGCGGGCGTGGTCGCCCGCACGATCAACAGCGAGAACCGCGACGACTGGGAGGAGATCACCTCGGCGATCTCCCGCGACGAGGTCGACCTGCTCCTCGTCTCGCCCGAGCGGTTCAACAACCCTGCCTTCCGCTCAGACGTCGGTCAGAAGCAGCACCAGTTGGCGCCTCGCTCGGAGCGCGGGGTTTCGACCACGATGCGGGACTCGCCGCTGTCAACCTCGACGATGTAGAGGTCGTAGTTGCCGCCACTGTTGCTGGAATAGACGATCTCGGGGCCGTCCGGAGACCAGGCAGGCGCCCTGACGTCCCCGTCGACCTGGGTCACCTGGCGCTCGTCCTCGCCCTCGGCGCTCATGATCCATACCTCGTAGCCGTCGCCACCACGGTTGCTACGAAAGGCGATGGAGCGTCCATCCTTCGACCAGACGGGGGCGCCATCGTCGCTGCCTGATCCGGTGAGCCGTCTCACGTTCCTTCCGTCCGCGTCCATGACGAAGACTTCCGAAGCGCCGAATCGGCTGCTCTCGAATGCGATCTGGCTTCCGTCGGGTGACCACTCGGGCCGCTTGTCGTCCGCGTCGTCGCGCGTGAGCTGAACGATCCCGGATCCATCCGTGTTCATCACGTAGATATCGAAGTTGTCGTTCACCTTGCGATCGAACACGATCCGCGAGCCGTCTGGGGACCAGTCAGCGGACTCCTCGTCCCAGGAGCTGTTCGTCAGGTTCTCGAGCTCCCGGCCGTCGGTGTCGGCGCGGAAGATGTCCTCCGCGGTCCCTACGGGACCTCCTCCGAACGCGACCTGGGTCCCATCCGGAGAAAGGGACGGAGCGAAGTCGTTGGCGTCAGCCTCGGCGAGCGGGGTTTCGGCTTGGGTTGCGGGATCCACGGCGAGGATCTCGCCTTCTCGCACGAAGAGGATGTCACCAGCGAGCGGCCCGCCTGGTGCGTCACCGATGAGACTCATGCCGATCAGCACGATCGCCGCGATGACGATCAGCGCGGCGGCGATCGGAAGCAGCCGGCGCCGCCCCCATCTCCGCCACCACGAGCGGTCATCCTCGCGTTCGTCCTCGATCGGACCGGTCCCGGAAGGCTCCTCCTCCTTCTCCTCCTTCTCCTTCTCCTCCGCCGTGACGTCCTTCGTGACGTCCTCGACGTCCGAGGAAGAGGTCTCCACGTCGAATATCGACGCGTCGGGCGATCGGAGGTACAGGACCGGTACGGCCCATTCCACGGCGCTCGTCCTCGTGTAAACGGCCGTGCGGGCTTCCGCGAGTGCGGCGTCGACGGGATAGCCGTCGGCGAGCGCAGAATAGAACTCCGAGGACAGGATGATCGCCGCGTCGTCGGAGATCTCGAACTGCATCGCGATGACCGCCGTGACCCCGCCTCGGACCAAGCTCTGCGCCACGCCCGCGAAGGGATCGGTGGGATCCGTCCTGGCTCCTTCGCACGCATTCAGGATCGCGAGTTGCAGCGTCCGGTGGTTCTGGAAGAGCGTCCGGAGGAACTCAGCACTCACTGGGTTGCTCCGCCCCCGTTCGTCCTCCAAGAGCAGGGCACCGGCGCCGGTCCGGTCGTCGTAGCCGCCATGGCCGATGAAGTGGAAGGCGTGGTACTTCGAGACGCGGAGCCGTCGCTGAAGCTGCTGGAGGGTGGCGTCCTCCATCCAGTCGATGGCGATCTGCCCCGTCTCCAGCGGGGCGCGGAGAGCCTCCTCGAGCTTCGTCCGCTCGTGTTCGACGTCGAGCTGCGGGACGTCGCGAGGGGCAGAGATCATCACCAAGAGACGAAGTGGAGGTTTCACGGCTACTGGTTCGATCGGTTGGACGAGGTCCTGATAACGCACGATGGGTGAGGCGGTGGACAGACAGAGGAACCCGGCTCCTCCCGAGTCGTACATGAACTCCCAGGGCACGTCGGAGAGCGAGACGCCGGCGTCCTCTCGGTCGGGCTGGCTCGCGTGACCCGTGTCGTCCAAACGCAAGCGGATCCGAAGACCGGAACTCTCCCGCTCGGCGTCGCGCAAGGACAGCCGGAGGCAATCATGTACTCGGTCGTCGAAGACCGCCTCGAACAGTTCCCGGCCGAACGTCTTGATCTCCTTCATCTCCGGTGACTCCATGCGCCTCACCTGTCGCCGGGTCCCGAGGCTGATGGCCTTGAGGACGAAGATCTGGAGCTTCTCGCGGGTGAACGGGAGATCGAAATCCAGGCTCGCTTCGCCGCCCGGCGACTTGAGCACCCGTGCTCGATACCGATCGCCGGCGCGCTCGATCAGGAGATCGAAGTTCAGGTAGGTCAGGATCGCCATGTCGCTGCGTTCACTCCTCGACCGAGATCTCGTAGGCGAACGAAAGGTCCTTCACTCGGAACGCTCCCTGCTCCGGATGGCGCCCCAGGCCGAAGCGGTCCCGACGTTCGAGCCAGGACGTATGGAAGAGGCCGACGGTACTGCCGGTCGCCCGACGCAAGACCTGGTAGGCGAAATTTCCGATCTGTGCGGCCGCCGCGACCGCGGCGGTGAGCGCGCTGACCTGTGGCGCTGCGACGAGACTCGCCAGATCACCGAACGCGCCCAACATGGATGGGGCATCGGCGCTCCGCGCGAGGTAGCTGGAGAGGTCGTCGACGTCGTCTCTCGATCTCGACGCCGTCAGGAACAGGTCCAGGAAGTACAACGGTCGTCCGAGGAAGAACAGGAGGCCGTCACCGATCGGCAAGGGATCCTCGTCGCCCACCCTCTCGAATCGGAACGTTTGCGGGGTGTAGAAGCTGTCCGGCTCACCGATCGCGCCGTGCCCGTGCACGACGAGGGCGTCGATGCGGACGTCGGCCTCGCCGAACCACTTCTGGTTGTCGTGGATCGTGAGCTCGCGCAGGGTCGCGGCCAGATTGGGTGCATCGAGCACCGCCGGCCCCCTGGTCGTCCGGGTTCCGAGACGTTCCCCGAGGGCTACGGAAGACTCCAGCTCGAGGGGAACCACCTGTTCGATGAGCCAAGGCGAATCGCTCATCCGGCCGGGGCGGTCCGCGTCCCTCGCGGATCGGGCGCACGCCCTCCCCCCGTCACCCCTGGGCGAAGGCTAGTCACGGGCAGTACGGCCGGATAGGTCGGCCGTTGGAGCTACGTCAGGATGTCGATGACGTGTTCGGTCACGCCGAGCGCTCGGTTGCGCGCCGTGGATCCCGCGTGTGAGAAAGAGCCGGTGGCGACGACGGTGGTGCCCGGGTTCATCCCTAGCCGTTCGGGCTTCCGTTTCCCGAACGCCTTCCCCGACGTGCCGCTGCGTCGGATCGGGATCCCGGGAGTCGTGAGTGTGCCGATCGGCGACGCGTCGAACGGCTTGTGCGGCGGCATGGCCTTCGCGGCTCGGGACTACTTCGAGCATGGGTCGTCGCCTCCCGCCGATGCGACTCCTCCGAGCGAGGGTCCTCTGTTCGACTACATCGTCGACCGTCTCGTCGACAGTTTCGCCCTGCCGTTCGGTCCGGCTCGGTACCTGGAGCTGATGAACCCGGTGCTCCCCGACGTCGAGACGGTTTGGAGCCGGATCGGATGGGCGCCCCACGGCCGCGTCTGGCGCATGGGCCGCGAGGAGTGGCCGAAGATCAGAGCCGACATCGACTCCGGGCACCCCAGTCCCCTCGGTTTGATCAGGGTGAAGTCGACGGATCCGTTCGACCTCAAGGAGAATCACCAGGTCCTCGCGTACGGATACAACCTCGAGGGGGGCCGGGTGACGATGTCCCTCTACGATCCCAATCGACCGCGGAGCGATCACGTGACCCTCTCGCTCGACCTCCGTGCATCGGGCACGTGGACGGCAACCGAGATGACGCCATCGGGTGCTCCCGTCTTCTCCTTCTTCCGTGTCAGGTACACGGCGCGGACGCCGCCCTCGGAGGACTAGCCGGTCCGCGATCCGGAGAGCCATCCCGGGACGCGCCGTGGGGCGAAGCGGCGGTACCGCTCTCGCAGCCGCAGCGTGTTCTTGTTTGAGGGGTCGTCGAAGCCGAGGAACCGTCGGGCTGCGCCGCCGAGGAAGTCCGCCGTGATCGCTGCGTCGAATCGGTCGCGGAAGAGCCGCTCATACGTATCCAGGAACTCCTCGGACTCTGGATGGATCGCGACCATGAACCAGTCCGATCCGTACATCACCCGCTCACGCATCGACTCCGACTCCGGACGAGCGAACATGTCCGCCAACATCGAGAGGTACGCATAGGTGAGGTCCTCGTCGTAGATGTTGTGATTGCCCACGTCGGCGAACAGCGTCGGCCGATCCTTCGTCGCTCGCGCGATCCGCCAGGGCCAGCCGTCCGGATCCTCCTTCCGCTGCGCCCCTCCGAAGTGCCCCAGGTTGAGGTGGAGTCCGGGGAACGCATCGAGGACGTCGATCCATCCTTCCGGCGCTCCGTAGTCGCGATAGCTCTCGTGGGCGAAGTTCGACCGGTTCGAGTGCGCCGTGATGGGGACGTTTTCCTCCTCGCACCATGCGTACAGCTCCCGGAGGATCTCGTCGACCCGGGTCGCCTGCTCCTTCGTCATGCCCACGCCCTCTCGGTTGCCGATCGGGCGCCACCCCATCGGCGGGTACACCTTCACGCCGACGAAGCCGTACCGCTCGACGGCGGCCTTCAGCAGATCGAGGGGGGTCTCGATGTCGCCCGCCGCCCGGGCCCGGAGCTCCGTCCTCGGGTCGAACCCGACGAACGGATGGAGCCGAGCCTTGCCGAGGCTCGGGAGGAGCCCGAGCATGCTGATCCGGCTGACCTTCTCCTGGAGCTCGATCTGTTCCCGGGCCGTCGTCGCCGCCGTGTCACCGAGCCCCACACCCAGGTCGACGAGCATCGGACAGAAGAGGTCCACACGGTTCGAGAAGTTCTGGACGAGATAGGACGCGATGTCCACGCGTGACTTGCCGAAGAGCTTGACCCAACGGACGGCGCGCCGGGTCGCGGCGAGCATGTCGTCGAGTCCGCGGTCGGGGCCGAGCTCGCCGCCGCCTTCGGCGGTGGCGAGCTCGACCCCGACCTGGTGGGAGAGCGCCGGGTCCTGGGTCTCCAGCTGCACGAGCGCGGCGTCGACCTCGCGTTCGAGGATGTCGGGGTCGACCGGTGGCGCCAGCGCACGGGCCGCGTCTCGACGACCCGCCGTCGCCAGGATCGCGTCGAGCCGCGCCTTGTCGGCGAGGTAGCCGGGCCCCGCCCCCTGGATCAACAGGTCGACGAGTCGGGCGAGCGTCCCACCGAGGGGGACGCCTCGCATGTGGAGGGTCTGGATGAACCCCCGCACGGGGAGGTCGTCCGCGTTGAACGTGTGGCAGTGGACGTCGACGATCGGCTCATCGGTGGCGGACACGTCCTCGCATCATGCGCCGAACGCGTCTCGCTGCGCATGGCGAACGGCCTACCGCACTTGCAGGGTTCCTCCCTCACGTCGCGCTTCCTACGATGGGCTCGCCACCATGTGAGGGGGTCCACGATGCGATCTACGGGCGGGCGCGCGCTTCACATCGGTCTGAACCGGGTCGATCCCGACCACTACGGGGGATGGGACGGTGCCTTGGCCGGATGTGAACCGGATGCGAAGGACATGCAGTCCATCGCCGAGGGCAAGGGGTTCACGTCGACGGTCCTCCTGAACGAAGAAGCACGCTCGGACGTCGTCCTGCGAGAGATCGCCGATGCCGCGGAGTCACTCGGACCCGGCGACATCTTCTTCCTCACCTATTCCGGCCACGGTGGACAGGTCCCGGACCTCAACGGGAACGACGAGGCCGACGAGCAGGACGAGACGTGGGTCTTGTTCGACCGCCAGGTCGTCGACGACGAGCTGTTCGCTCTGTGGGGCACGTTCGCTGCCGGCGTTCGGATCGTCGTTCTTTCGGACAGCTGCCACAGCGGGTCCGTCGTCCGGGACATGTTCTACGCCGCGTCTCCGGCGAACGAAGAGGTCGGCGCGAGGTTCAAGGCGCTCCCTCGGGAAACCCAGGATGCGACGTACGAGGCGCACAAGGATGAATACGACGAGATCCAGCGGAGATGCACCCATGGAGACATGGTCGGGATCGGCGCGATGCTGCTGCTGATCTCCGGATGTCAGGACAATCAGCTCTCACGCGACGGCGACCAGAACGGCCTGTTCACCCAGACGTTGAAGGAGGTCTGGGACGAAGGGAGATTCCCGGGGTCGTACCGAACGTTGCACAAGGAGATCGTCGATCGGATGCCGTCGGATCAGACGCCCAACTACTACCGCCTCGGGACCATCGATCCGGTCTTCGAGCAGCAGTCACCCTTCACGATCTGATGGCGACGGCCTCACCATGAACCCGGCCTTCCGACGATCCCCCCCGACGGCCTCGGGCCAACGAGCCACATCCCTGTGAAGGGAGCCGGTTACCCTCCTTGCATGTGACCAGTGGGATCCTTCCGCGGAAGTCGCTCAGCTTGCTGCGGGAGTGGATCGAGGAACCTCTCTCGCGGATCCTTCCTTCCCTCCGGGTGGAGCCGGTCCTGGTCGATCCCGAGACGATCCGTATGCCCAAGCCTGTTCACCTGGGCGAGGAACAGGTGTGGAGTCGGCGGGGATCCGAGACCACGTGGCGTCACGATCTGATCGTCCCCGCGACCCACGAGGCGCTCTCCCCGAAGGGATCGGCCGTCGCACAGGAGGGATACATCCGGATCCGCGGCGAGGACGAGTGAACAGGAGGATCGCGACGTGGCGCTGGTCGTAACGGGCAAGGTCGTCACCTTCGACGACGAGGTCGGCGTTCTCGACGAAGCGAGCGTGTTCGTGGCCGATTCGGAGACGGAGCGGAACGCGCCGATCGAGGCGGTCGTGCCTGCCGGCGGGGCGGAGCCGGCAGGATACGAGGACGCGCCGCGCGTACGCACGGACGGCGTGATCTACCCGGGGTTGATCGACCTCCACAACCACCTGGCGTACAACTACCGATCGCTCTGGTTCGCTCCGAGGACCGAGCCGTATACGTCGCGGGATCAGTGGCCGCGTGCCAGTACGTACTCACCCGAGATCACACGACCGACCGTCGCGCTCGGGGCCGCTGCGGCCAAAGCGGTCCTGAAGTTCGCCGAGGTCAAAGCCGGCGTCGGCGGCGTGACCTCGATCCAGGGCTCGCCAACGACGACCAGACCCTACGAAGGCTGGCTGCTCCGCAACATCGAGGAGGAGACGTTCGGCACCGGCCAGGACGTGATCTATCAGTCCGTGATGAACCAGGACATCGAGGGCCTTCGCGGCTACGCCCGACACATGGATGAGGGCGCGGCGTTCATCTACCACCTCGCCGAAGGAACCCGCCCGGAGCTCGTACGAGAGTTCGAAGATCTGGAAGCGGCAGCGGCCGTCGGGGAGCGCCTGATCGGGATCCATTCGACCGCCCTCGGGCCCGGGGAATTCCAGCGGTGGGGTGCGGTCGGCGGCAGCGTGGTCTGGTCCCCGTTCTCGAACCTGTGGCTCTATCGCGACACGACGGACGTCGTGAAAGCTGTGGAGGAGGGTCTCTTGGTATGTCTCGGCTCCGACTGGGGACCGTCGGGCACGAAGAACGTGTTGGGAGAGCTCAAGGTAGCTCACCTCTGGAACACGCAGCGGATGGACCGCACCTTCTCCGATGAGGATCTCTGTCGGATGGTCACCTCCAACGGGGGTGACGCACTCGCTCGCGCCTGGGGCCCGAGGATCGGACGGATCGCACAGGGGCTGCAGGCCGACCTGATGGTGACCTCCGAGCGCTCGTCCGATCCCTACGAGAACCTGATCCGGAGCAGCGAACGGCACGTGCGCATGGTGATGGTGGGTGGTCGCCCCTTCTACGGGAACCGGTCGCTGATGGAAGCGGCCGGCGCGACGAGCCTCGAGTCGATCCGGGTGGCCGGCGTCGAGCGCGCGATCAGCCTGCTCGACCCGGACCTCCCCGACGCGGATGTGACGTGGGCCGAGGTGGTCGCGCAGCTCCGGGAAGTGCTGGAGCAGCCTGCTGAGGCCGTCGACCGCTCCTTCGTGCCGACCCGTGGGGAGGAGCCGCCGCTCCGGCTGATCCCGGACATGCCGGGCGGCGAGATCGCGAGGGACCTCACGTCCTTCCGCGACCTGGGGCCGGTCACGATGCCGCCGCTCGACACGCTGGCGCACGACCGCGCATTCTTCGAACAGCTCGCCGTCGACCGCGCGCCGATCCTCGGGGGACTGCTCGACGGCCTGCGTTCCTACTTCGACTGATCGGGAGGAGACCGATGGAGACGACCGAGGACCGGAAGGCGATCGCCCGCTACCTCCTCGCTCGGGGCGAGGACGTGTTCGAGGAGGTCGTGGGGCCGACGACACCAGCGCCGCCGACGAGGGCGTTCCTGGACATCCCGTTCCCGGACGACCTGAGACCGACGTCGCAGCCGATCGAGCCGCAGCCCGATCCGGACGCCCCCCTGCCGAAGGCCGACGTGGTCGTGATCACATGGACCGTCGACGAACAGGAGGCGCTCGCGGACGTCTTGACGCCGGGATCCGGTCGCTCGAAGTGGTACCGATACTCCCGGGGTTTCGAGGATCGATATGCCGCGAAGATCAGGAACGGCGCTCCCTCGAAGTTCTCGCGACGACTCGGCAGCTACTTCCCGACGCGGATCGGGCAGACGTCGGTGCTGTGCGTCAAGTCCGAGCTCCACCTGAACCAGGACGGGATCAGAACGGGCGACGGGACCGCCACCCTCCCGGTCAAGGACCTCTTCGCGCAGATCATCGAAGAGGCGCGGCCCGACGTGGTGCTCACGGTCGGCACCGCGGGCAGCGTGCACGAAGACGTCGGTCTCGGCGACGTGGTCGTGACGCGGGCCGCCAAGTTCCGCCTCTCCGACGAGTTCCGTAACGAGGTGTTCAACGGGAGGGTCGTGAAGAGCGACTGGACGATCCCGGACGGGTTCTTCACACAGGCCGAGAGCCTGATGGCGGCGTTCGCTCCGCAGCTCGAGGAGCCGCCCTTCGGCCCACCGACCACGAAGTACGAGTTCCCGGGTCAGCTGATCGCCACCGAGCCTCCCTCCCCGGCGATCAAGGTCGACGGGAGGGACATGGCGGAGTTCCAACCGATCCTCACGACGGACTTCTTCGAGTTCGGAACGTCGACGAACCAGCTGGAGGACGAGGGCTGCGGCGTGGAGATGGGAGACGCGGTCCTGGGGCTGCTCTGCGAGGAGCTGGACGATCCTCCTCGCTGGGCGGTGATCCGCAACATGTCCGACCCGCAGATCAACGGTGAGCTCCCGACGTCGCCGTTCCGTCTCAACCAGCAGACGGTGTGGGCGGTCGCGTACTACGAGGCGTACGGCTACTACACGAGCGTCGCCGGCGCGCTGGCGACGTGGGCGGTGATCGCCGGGATCGACGAGCAGGCGTAGATCGCCCTGCGCACTAGCTCTAGCGCGTCGCCATCTCGAGTTGCTCGGCAACGCCAGCGGAAACGACGTTCCCCTTCTGCGCGTACAGCTCCCGCGCACGGCGGAGAGCGCCCACGCGCTCGGCGGAGTCTCCGACCGCCGACAAGACCGCGGCGAGGTCCATGAGGCTGTCCGCGCACATGTTCGTATCGTCGGTCTCTTCGGCGAGCTCGACGGCCGCTCGGGCCAGGCTTGCCGCCTCGGCATGCTCGCCGCGCGCGGCAAGGACCTTCGCCTTGGCGCTCCGCCACAGGACCTGGGTCGCGAGATCGTCGTCGGCCCCGATCTCGTCCGCGATGCGACAGAAGTCCTCGGCCTCCTTTAACCGTCCCTGGGCGCAGATCGCATGCGCCAGAAGTGCTGCCGCGGTGGACTGGTAGCCGAGGTCCCCGAGCCGGGCGACCTCGTCGTACCCAGCTCGGAGGGCTCGCTCCGCGGCCGCCGGATCACCCGCCAGCGTCTCGATGAACCCCTCGGCCTCGGAAGCGAAGGTCGCGCGCATCCTGAGCCCGTGGTCCTCGAGGATCTCGAGGCTATTGCGGACGAGTCGTCGAGCTTCATCGATCCGACCCTGCATCGCGTTCAGCGCGGCCATGGCGCGGATCGCGCCCGCCTCCGCCGTCGGATTCCCTTTCGCGAGCTCCATGATCTTCTCGCATCTCCTCATGACCTCTGCCACCGGCGCGGGTCCGAACAGGCCCGTGCCCGCGTACATCCGAAGGCTCTCCGCCTCCTCGTACTCCGCGCCGGCCTTCCGAGCGTGTTCGATCGCCTGCTCGAGCGCGCGGTCGGCCTTCGCGTAGCTGCTGCGAGTGAAGTGGACGTCTCCGAGCAGGCGGTACGCCCTCGCGAGCCCGAGGTCGTCGCCAAGCTCCTCCAGGACGGGGATCACGCTCCCCAGCGTCTCCAGCGCCTCCTCGGATCGATGCTCGGGATCCGTGAACTCCTTCAACAGGAGCGAGACGATCTGGACGTGCGCCTCGAGGCCACGATCTCCATTCGCTCGCGAGCGATCGACGGCGTCGCGCAGCATCGCCTCGGCACGGGCGATCTCTCCCGTCTCCATCAGCGACTGCCCGAACTCGGGGACCAGCGCGAGCCGCCGCGGGTCATCGAGCGGGAGGAGGTCGTAGCCGCGCCCGAGCAGGGTGGCGGCTGCCGGGATGTCGCCCCTCGCCAGGGCTCGCTGGCCGACCGAGGCGAGCGCTTCACTGGCGCGGCCGATCAGCGCGTGCGTGCCAGCGTCGGGTTGGCCGAGCTCTAACTGGTAGCGAGCCGCCTGCTCGAGGTGATAGGCGAGGATCTCTTCGTTCTCTCCGATCCGGTCGCCCGTGGTCCGCTCGAGCCAGCCGGCGAAACGCACGTGGAGGTCAGCCCGCAGCTCCTTTGGAGCCTGGCGGTACGCCCCTTCCTGGATGAGGAGGTGATGGAAGCCGAACGCGTCCTCGCCGAACGAGGCGGAGTGGTCGGGGGCGATCAGCTCGCGCCGAACGAGGCTCTGCAGGATCGGACCCACGCGCGAACGCAACTCGTCGGGGACCAGATCGACGACGGCTGCCCACGAGAAGATCTTGCCGATCACGGCGCCGCCGTGGATCACGGCTCGCTCCTCCGCAGTGAGCCGATCCAAACGAGCGCTGACGAGGGCATGGATCGTCGGCGGCACCGTGGCGAGCGCGGCCTCCCTCGTGGACCCCCCAGCGTCCGCACCCTGGGCTTCGAGCATGCCGTCGTCCCGGAGCATCTTGAACATCTCCACGACGAACAGCGGATTGCCGCTTCCCACATCGGAGATCCGTCCGCGGAGCGCGGCGCTCAGATCGCCGCCCTGCAGGAGCTCATCGATCAGCATCCCGATCTCCCGCGCTGCCAGCGGCTGCAGGTGAAGGATCGTCGCGTTCGGTAGGTGGGCCGCCCATCCGGATCGTTCCTCGAGCAGATCGCTCCGGGCGAGGCAGAGGACGAGGATCGGGGCGTCCCGGCAAGAGCGAAGGAGGTACTCGAGGAGATCGAGGAGCGCGGGTTCGGCCCACTGCAGATCGTCCAAGATCACGACGAGCGGGTGTTCCCTGGCCACCTGCTCCAGCAGCCGGCGGATCGCCCAGAACGTCTCCTGCATCCCCACGGTGGCGTCCGCAAGACCGATCGCTGCTGCGACCCGCTCGAACAGCAATCCTGATTCCTCGGCGCCGCGCAAGAGCGCCTCCAGCTTGGAGCGGGCGATCTCTAGGGGATCGTCGAGATCGATCCCCGCGAGCTCACGGACCGCCTCGGCTACCGGCCAGAACGTGATGCCGTCACCGTAGGGGAGGCATCGTCCCTCGATCGTGATCGCTTCACCCTCGATACCGGTGACGAATTCGCTCGCGAGCCGTGACTTCCCCGCCCCGGCCGTTCCCGTGACCGTGAGGAGCCGGCAGGCTCGCTGCGTGACCGCGAGGTCGAACGCCTCGCGCATCCGTCTGATCTCATCAGCGCGCCCCACCAAGGGGGGATCTGCTCGGTTCGGCCGCTCGCCGAACGCGGTGATGTCGATCAGCCGGTAGGCCGTGGCCGGCATGCGCTTCCCTTTGAGGACCAACGAGGATCCCTCATCGACCGAGACGGAGTCGCGGACCAACTCGTAGGTCTCCCACCCGAGGAGGATCTCCCCTGGGGCCGCGGCTTGCTGGAGTCGGGCGGCCAGGTTCACGGCG
>DASUPO010000025.1:0-2427 GCA_036281075.1 Actinomycetota bacterium
GGCCTCGCGGTCCTCGCCACCGAGTACGTTTGGGCGCAGCGCCTCCTCAGGGTCGCGCGACAGAAGGCCACCCAGGCGAAGGACGCCGTCTTCAAGAAGAAGAACGAACCCCAGGAGGAAGAGGGAACGTCGTGACGCGGGGCGCGATCCTGATCGGGACCTCGTCGTGGACGGATCCGACCCTGATCAAGGACGGGAACTTCTACCCGCCGGGGACGTCGTCGGCCGAGGCACGCCTCAAGTTCTACGCATCGAAGTTCCCCCTGGTCGAGGTCGACTCGACCTACTACTTCCCGCCCTCGGAACGGAACGCCGAGCTCTGGATCGAGCGGACGCCGAAGGACTTCACGTTCAACATCAAGGCGTACTCGCTCCTCACGAACCATCCGACGCGGCCGGATTCCCTCTACGGGGACATCAAGGCGGAGCTGCCGGACGAGCTCCTGGAGAAGCGGCGCCTGTACCGTGACAAGCTCCCCGACGAGGCCGTCGACGAGGTCTGGGAGCGGTTCCGCCTCGCCCTGTATCCGCTCCATTCCGCCGGCAAGCTCGGCGCCGTCCTGTTCCAGTTCCCGCAGTACTTCGTCATCGCGAAGAAGAACAAGGCGTACATCGAGGAGGTCGCTTCGCGGCTGCCCGACTATCGGATCGCGGTGGAGTTCCGGCACAAGTCGTGGCTGGAAGACCGCAACGTCGAGGAGACCCTCTCCTTCCTACGCGAGCGCGACCTCCCACTCGTCTGCGTGGACATGCCGCAGGGGTTCGACTCGTCGATGCCACCGCTCGCCGCGGCGACCGCCGACGACGTCGCGATGGTTCGCTTCCACGGACGCGATCCGAAGGCGTGGAAGACCAAGAGCGAGACTGCGAGCGAACGGTTTCGCTACGACTACGAGAAGAAGGAGCTCCAAGAGTGGGTTCCCAAGATCGAGGGGCTCTCCGATCAGGCGCGCGAGACCCACGTCCTGATGAACAACTGCTATCGGGACTTCGCGGTGCGGAACGCGCGAGACCTCGGATCCTTGCTCGACTTGGACCTTCCCGAGTAGCTCCGGGGCCCGCCTCGATCGTGCCTGGGTAGGCTCCACCCGTGGAGAAGCGATGGAAGGTGGCCTCGGTCGCCGGCATCCCGATCTACATCACGATCCCCTGGCTCGCGTTCGCCGCGCTCGTGATCTGGGGCACCTACAGCAGCCTCGTCCGGACCGCGGCGCTCAGCGATCAACAGGCCCTCGGGTGGTCCCTCGCGAACGCCGCATTCTTCTACGCGAGCATCATCCTCCACGAGCTCGCGCACGCCGCGACCGCGCGCGCCTTCAGCCTGCCCGTGCACGGGATCACGCTCGTGTTCTGGGGCGGCTACACCGAAACGCATTCGGGCGAGCGAGGTCCCCTCGCGTCGTTCCTGATCTCGGCGGCGGGACCGTTCAGCACCCTGGTCCTGGCGGGCGTGTTCGGCGCGAGCGCGGAGTCGACCGATGGCGTCCTGTCGGCGATCTTGGCGAACCTCGCGTTCCTGAGCCTGCTCTTCGCCGGCCTGAACGCGCTCCCCGGGTTCCCGCTCGACGGCGGCCGGATGCTGCTGGCGGTCGTCTGGGCGATCACGAAGGACCGGTTCGTCGCGCTCAGGGTGGCGGGGTGGGGCGGCGTCGTCGTCGGCGCCGCCCTCGGCGTCGTCGGGTTCCAGCTCCTGCGAGCCGGGAACCCGAACTGGCTCTTCTTCGGCTTCATCGGCTGGATGATGATCACCCAGGGTCTGCAGGTGACGAGGCAGTCGCCGGTGATGCGAGACCTGTCCGCAGGGCAGGTCTCGCAGGCGATGGGTCCGCCCCCCGCGCCGATCCCGTCGGACGCCTCGCTCCTCCACGTCCTCGACACGCACCTCCGCGCCGATCGGACGACCGAGTTCCCGGTCCTGGACGACGAAGGACGCTTCGTCGGCGCCCTTTCGTTCGAGACCGCGGCCAAGGTCGGAGGGACCGACCCCACACGAGGGGTCAGCGTGGCGATGACGCCGCCCGGCATGGTCCGAACCCTGCAGCCCGATCTCTCGCTGGACCGAGCCCTGGAGTGGATCGCCGGGAAGGGCCAGGCACTCGTCCTCGACGACGGCCGGGTGATCGGCGAGCTCACGACGCGCGACGTGGACCGTTGGTACCGGCGACACGTCCTCGGCGACTCGGTCTCGGACGAGACCGGGCGGATCCCCCCTCGGCCCGACCTCGGGGGTGTCGGCGACTGGGGGTAGCATCCGGATCGTGGCCCCCCCTTCCACGCCCGATCCCGAGCAGCAGGCCGTCCTGGCGCATCGGTCGGGACCTTTGCTGGTCACGGGCGGCGCCGGGACAGGCAAGTCCTGGGTGCTGCGCGAGCGGTTCGCTCGGTTGGTCGATGCGGGAGCGGACCCCGAGCGGATCGCCCTCGTGG
>DASUPO010000026.1:0-14963 GCA_036281075.1 Actinomycetota bacterium
CCCCGCCGCGCGCCCCGGTTCCTGCTGGCGATCCCCGCGTGGTTGCTGTTCCTGTTCTTCTTCCTGATCCCGGTCCTGTTCATCTTCTACTACTCGTTCGGCTACAAGCCGGACATCTTCCGGACGATCGCCACCGACCAGCTGTCGTTCGACCGCTACGCGGAGTCCTTCTCGGCCACGTTCCGCGACGTGTTCAGCGGGACGCTCCAGATCTCGATCACCGGCACGATCCTGTGCCTGCTGATCGGCTTCCCGTTCGCGTACTGGCTCGCCGTGAAGGTGCCGGCGCGGTGGCGCGGGTTGCTCCTCGGCCTCACGATCGTGCCGTTCTGGACGAACTTCCTGGTCCGGACGCTGGGGTGGCTGATCCTGCTCCAACCGAACGGCCCGCTGTCCGGGATCCTCCAGGACCTTCACCTGATCGGCGTGCCGCTCGACGTGCTGGACACGAAGGAAGCCGTCCAGCTGGGGGTCGTCTACAACTACCTGCCGCTGATGATCTTTCCGCTGTTCGTGGCGCTGGACCGGCTCGATCCGGCGCTCCGCGAGGCGTCCAAGGACCTCGGCGCCAATCGGTTCCGGACGTTCCGGCAGGTCACGCTTCCCCTGGCGATGCCCGGCGTGATCGCGGGGCTCCTGCTCGTGTTCATCCCGCTGACGGGCGACTACATCACCGCGGCGGTCCTCGGCGGGGCGAAGGGGAACATGGTCGGAGCGCTCGTCGCGAGCCAGTTCAACGTGGCCCAGAATTGGGCGCTCGGCTCGGCGATGGCGGTGATCCTGATCTTGATGATCCTCGCCTCGCTCGCGATCTTCGCGCTGATCGGGCTTGCGATCCGCGCGCTCGTACGTCGGTCGCGCCGGGTCGAGATCGCGATGGAGCCGGCGTGAGCACCGCGACGCCGGCGGTCCGTCGTGCGAAGCGGGACTGGGTCAATGGCCTCCTGTCCGTCTGGGGAGTCCTCGTCTTCGTGTTCCTCTTCCTGCCGATCGTGATGATCGTGATCTACTCGTTCAACGACGGTCGCGCGCTCGTGGTCTGGCAAGAGTTCGGCTTAGGCCCGTACGGGGACGCGCTCGCCAACCGGACGATCCGCAACGCCGTGTACACGTCGATCCGCGCCGCCGGAGGCGCCGCGGTGATCGCGACGATCGTGGGATCGCTCGCCGGGATCGCGCTCGCTCGTCGGCCCGGCAAGTGGACGATCGCGTTCCTCGCGTTCGTCTTCCTCGTCCTCGTGACGCCGGAGATCGTCGACGCGATCTCGCTACTGATCTGGTACGTGCGGATCGGAGGCCCATTCGGACCCGACAACGAGATCTTCAACTACGGGCTCGTGCGGCTGTTCATCGGCCATGCCCTGTTCGCATCCGCAGTGGTCACGCTGATCGTGCGCGCCCGCTTGGCCGGGCTCGACGAGTCGCTCGAGGAAGCGTCTGCCGACCTCTACGCGACGCCGATCCGAACATTCCGGAAGATCACGCTCCCGCTGATGATGCCGGCGGTGCTGGCGGGCGCACTGCTCGCGTTCAGCCTGAGCCTGGACAACACGATCATCTCGTCGTTCGTCTCCACGGCGAACGCGTCGCCCTGGCCGGTGTACATCTTCAGCTCGCTCCGGAGCATCCTCCGGCCCGAGATCGCGGCGATGTCAACCCTCGTGCTCCTCCTGACGCTGTTCGCCCTCGCGCTCGTGGCGCTCGTGCTCCGCCGGAGTGGGGCGTCCGGCGAGGAGGCCGCCGCGATGATCGTGGGGGTCGAAGCGGCGCCGGGTTCGGCCGCCTGAGCTACGCGATCCCGGCGCTGATCGCGTCCTCCGGCGGCGCCTCGTCGGCCCGGTGCCGTCCCTCGTGCCAGGGCTCGGTCCGCGCGCGCCACACCGACACGACGGTCGCGCCGAGCCCGACCACCGGCGCCAGCGACCAGAGCGCGACGTTCAGCAGCGGCACCAGGCCGACGGCGGCGACCACGGCCCACCCGGCGAGCAGCGCGACACTTCGGGGCGCGTCGCGCACGATCGCCCGACCGAGACACCAGGCGGCGGTCGCGAGCCCGAGGAGCCACCACAGGCCGGCCGACAGGAGCAGCGCCAGGCCGAGGGGCAGACCGAGCACGGAGACGGTGAGCGCGACCGCCGCGACCGGGACGGCGAGCGCGACGAGCAGGCCCCACCCGAGGGAGGCGAGCGGGGCGCGAGCAGCAGGAGCAGCAGACCGGCGAACAGGACGGAGATCGCGATCGCGGCGGGGCCGAGGAGCTCGCCGAGCGCCGCGAGCGGGCCCTCGAGCGAGAAGCGGACCCCCTCCGCCCGCTCGCCGCCGACCTCGGCGCCGGGTCGGGCCAGCACCGCCCCGCCGGCGGAGACGTCGCCGCCGACCAGGGCGGTCGCCCCGAGGCGCACGTCGCCGTCCGCCGCGATCACCGAGCCGTCCACCTGGCCACGGACGATCACGGGGCCCTCGAGGACCACGACGTCGCCGGTCACGACCCCGTCGACGCGCACGCGGCCGGAGAAGACCACGACCTCCCCGACGCGCGTGCCCCGACGCACGGTGACCGTCCCGGCGAGCACGATCTGGTCCTCGGGTTCGGCGGGGGTCTCCTGCCGGAAGCTGCCGGCGGTGGCCTGCACGGGAGCGAGCGCGGCGGCGAGCGAGCAGAGCACGACGACGCGCCGGAGCCGCATGACCGCGGCATCCTACCGACGGCCTGCTCCGTGTCCGCGCCAGCCGGTAGGTTGTGCCTCGTGGCCCTGGAGGTCTTCTCCCCCGCCGTCCGCGATTGGTTCGAGACCTCGTTCGAGGCGCCCACGCGCGCACAACGCGACGGCTGGAAGGCGATCGCCGCCGGCGACCATTCGTTGATCCTCGCGCCCACGGGCTCCGGCAAGACCCTCGCGGCGTTCCTGTGGGCGATCGACCGCCTCTCGACGGAGCCTCCGCCGACGGAGCCGACCGCCAGGACCCGCGTGCTGTACGTCTCCCCGCTCCGCGCCCTCGCGGTCGACATCGAGAAGAACCTCCGCGCCCCGCTCGCGGGGATCCGGCACACGGCGGACCGCCTGGGGACGCCGATCGCGCACACCCCCGAGGTCGCGATCCGCACGGGCGACACGCCCGCGCGGGACCGTCAACGGCTGATCCGGCGACCGCCCGACATCCTGATCACCACCCCGGAGTCGCTCTACCTGATGCTCACGTCGTCCGCGCGCGAGACGCTCCGGAGCGTCCGCACCGTGATCGTCGACGAGATCCACGCGATGGCCGCGTCCAAGCGCGGGTCGCACCTCGCGCTGTCGCTCGAGCGGCTCGAGGAGCTGTGCGACACCGCTCCCCAGCGGATCGGCCTGTCCGCGACGCAGCGGCCGCTCGAGGAGATCGCGCGGTTCCTCGGCGGCTCGATCGACGGCGACGAACGACCAGTCACGATCGTCGACGCCGGGCATCGCAAGCTGATGGACCTCCGCGTCGTGGTCCCGGTCGAGGACATGGGCGGCGGCGTAGCGGTGGACGCCCGCGCGCCGCGTCCCGCTGGCGACGACGCCCCGGTCGGCGAGCCGAGCCGGTCGATCTGGCCGTCGATCCACCCGGCCCTCCTCGAGCTGATCCGCTCCCACCGTTCCACGATCGTGTTCACGAACGCCCGTCGGCTGGCGGAGCGGCTCGCGGCGAGCCTGAACGAGCTCGCGGAGGAGGACCTGGTCCGCGCGCACCACGGGTCGCTCGCGCGCGAGCAGCGACTCGAGGTCGAGGACGCGCTGAAGGACGGGCGCCTCAGGGCGATCGTCGCCACCTCCTCGCTCGAGCTCGGGATCGACATGGGCGCCGTGGACCTCGTGATCCAGGTGGAGTCGCCCGGATCGGTCGCGAGCGGGCTCCAGCGGATCGGGCGGGCGGGTCATCAGGTCGGCGAGCCCTCCCGGGGCCGGATCTTCCCCAAGTTCCGGGGCGACCTCCTGGAGGCGGCCGTCGTCGCCGAGCGGATGCTCGCCGGGGAGATCGAGCACACCCGGTATCCGCGGAACCCGCTGGACGTCCTCGCCCAGCAGCTCGTCGCGATGTGTGCCGTCGAGGAACGCGGCGTCGACGAGCTGTTCGACGCCGTGCGGCGGGCGGCGCCGTTCGCCGATCTCTCCCGGGACGTCTACGTCGCGGTGCTCGACATGCTCGCGGGCCGGTACCCGAGCGACGGATTCGCGGAGCTCCGGCCGCGCCTGGTCTGGGACCGTGCGGCGGCGACGGTCCGCGCCCGCGACGGGGCCGGCCGCATCGCGATCACGTCCGGCGGCACGATCCCGGACCGCGGCCTGTACGCGGTGTTCCTGGCGGACGGACCGCGGGTGGGCGAGCTCGACGAGGAGATGGTCTACGAGAGCCGCCGAGGCGACGTGATCGTGCTCGGCGCGTCGTCGTGGCGGATCGAGGACATCACGCGCGACCGCGTGATCGTCTCGCCGGCGCCGGGCGAGCCGGGCCGCATGCCCTTCTGGCACGGAGACAAGCCGGGTCGGCCGATCGAGCTGGGGCGCGCGGTGGGCGCGTTCACGCGGACGCTCCGAGGAGCCCGCCGCGACGCCGCGCTCGAACGCCTCCGCCGGGAAGTCGGGCTGGACGAGCTCGCCGCGCGCAACCTCGTCGCCTACCTGGAGGACCAGATGGAGGCCACCGGCGCGATCCCCGACGACCGGACCGTGGTCGTCGAACGGTTCCGCGACGAGATCGGCGATTGGCGGATGTGCGTCCTGTCGCCGTTCGGCTCACGCGTCCACACGCCGTGGGCGATGGCGATCGAGGGCCGGATGCTCGAGCGGTTCGGCCCGGGTGCCCAGGTCCTGTGGAGCGACGACGGCATCGTCGTGCGACTCCCCGAGGCCGTCGACCGGATCCCCGTCGAGGACCTCCTGTTCGACCCGGACGACGTCGAGCGAGCGGTCGTCGACGCCCTGCCCCAGACCGCGATGTTCGCCAGCGTGTTCCGCGAGGCCGCCGCACGGGCGCTCTTGCTGCCTCGCCGGCGGCCGGGCGAGCGCACGCCGCTGTGGCAGCAGCGGCAGCGTTCGGCCGACCTGCTCGCCGAGGCGTCGAGGTTCCCCGACTTCCCGATCCTGCTCGAGGCGACGCGGGAGTGCCTTCGCGACGTCTTCGACGTGCCGGCCCTCCGTGAGGTGATGACCGACCTCCGGTCCCGGCGCACGCGGCTCGTGGCCGTGGACACGGAGCACGCGTCCCCGTTCGCGCAGTCGCTCCTGTTCCGCTGGGTGGGCGTCTACATGTACGAGGGCGACGCGCCGCTCGCGGAGCGGCGCGCCGCCGCCCTCACCCTCGACCGCGACCTCCTCCGCGAGCTGCTCGGCGCCGAGGAGCTCCGCGAGCTCCTCGACCCGCGCGCGCTCGACGAGGTGGCGCTCGAGCTGCAGCGACTCGGGGAGGGCCGCGGCGCCCGTTCCCCCGATCATCTGCACGACCTGCTGCGGGCGCTCGGCGAGCTGACCGACCAGGAGATCGCCGCGCGCGTCGAGGCCGCCGATCCGCGCGAGCTGATCGAACGAGTGCTCTCCGACGGTCGCGCGATCCGGGTGCGCGTCGCCGGCGAAGAGCGCGTGGCCGCCGTCGAGGATGCCGCTCGGCTGCGCGACGCGCTCGGCGTCTCGCTCCCCCTCGGGCTCCCCGGCGCGTTCACCGGCCCGAGCGACCGACCGCTCGAGGGTCTGGTGCGCCGCTACGCCCGGACCCACGGCCCGTTCCTCGCGTCCGAGGTCGCCGCTCGCCTGGGGGCGTCCGTGGATCGGGTGCAGGAGGCGCTCGTCGCGCTCGAAGCGGACGACGACGTGATCCGCGGCGAGTTCCGTCCCGGTGGGTCGGGCCGGGAGTGGTGCGACCCCGACGTGCTCCGTCGGATGCGGCGCCGGTCGCTCGCCCTGCTCCGTCGCGAGGTCGAGCCGGTCGACGCCGCCGCCCTGGGTCGGTTCCTCCCCGCGTGGCAGGGCGCCGACCGACCGCGCGGCGACGTGGACGCCCTCACCGACGCGATCGCGCGGCTCCAGGGCACGGCCGTGCCCGCCTCGATCATCGAGACCGACGTCCTGCCCGCGCGGATCCGCTCCTACCGGCCGGCCGACCTCGACGCGCTCGTCGCGAGCGGCGACGTGGCGTGGGTGGGCGCGGGCCCGCTCGGCGCGGACGACGGCCGCGTCGCGTTCGTGTTCCGGCAGGACGCGCCGACGCTCCTCCCGGACCCTCCGGACGAACCGCCGACCGGCGAGGCGCACGACGCGATCCGGCGCCACCTCGGCTCGCGGGGCGCCTCGTTCTGGGCAGAGCTCGTCACCGCGGTGGGCAGCGCCGACGAGCGCCTCCTCCTGTCCGCCCTCTGGGATCTGGTCTGGGCCGGCGAGGTCACGAACGACACGCTCGCGCCGATCCGGGCGTTCGTCCGCGGCGCGTCCGCGAAGGTCCGGACGGCCCGCCCCGGCCACCGGCCCCGGCCCGGCGCCCTGCGCCGGGCGGGCCCGCCGGCCGGCGCCGGGCGCTGGTCGCTCGTGGCCGGGCTGCGCTCGCCGGCGCCGGCCGCCACCGAGCGAGCGCACGCCCTGGCACGCCAGCTCATCGACCGACACGGCGTCGTCACGCGGGAGGCCGTCCTCGCGGAAGGGCTGCCGGGGGGCTTCGCCGGCATCTACCCGGTCTTCCGCGCGATGGAGGACGCGGGCCAGGTCCGGCGCGGGTACTTCGTCGCCGGGCTCGGCGCGGCCCAGTTCGCCCACCCGGGCGCGGTCGACCGGCTCCGAGCCACCCGTCGCGACGGGGACTCCGACCAGGACGGTGACACGGTCGTCCTGGCGGCCGCGGATCCGGCGCAGCCGTACGGCGCGGCGCTGCCCTGGCCCCCGGGCGCTGGGCGGCCGGCGCGCCAGGCCGGCGCCTACGTGGTGCTCGCCGACGGCGCCCCCGCCGCCTACCTCGAGCGGGGGGCTCGCAGCATGCTCACGTTCGGCGCCGACCCGTCCGCCTGGGTCGACGCGCTCGCCTCCCTCGTGAAGGACGGCCGCTTGAAACGGATCCAGCTCGCCAGGATCGACGGCGAGGAGGCCTCGGCGCATCCCGCCGCCGACGAGCTGCGGATCGCGGGCTTCGCGGACGGGTACCGCGGGCTCACGCTCCGCGGATGACCGACGCCGCGCCGGCCGACGGCATCGCGGCCCGCGGTTCGCGGTGGGCGGTGGCGACCCCGCATCCGTTCGCCTCGGGGGCGGCGGGCGCCGCGTTCGAGAGCGGCGGGAACGCCGTCGACGCGGCCCTGCACGCCGCCGTGGCGCTCGCCGTGGTCTACCCCCACATGTGCGGCGTCGGCGGCGACCTGTTCGCCCTCGTGCAGAACCCGGACGGCAAGCTCGTCGCGATCGACTCCTCGGGCCGGGCCCCGGCGGCCGCGGACCCTGCCGAGCTCCGCGCGGCCCACGGGATCGCGATGCCCGACACCGGCCCCGCCACGATCACTGTGCCCGGCGCCGTCCGCGGCTGGCAGGCGCTCCACGCCCAGGGGGCGGACCTCGCCTGGCCGGCCGCGTTCGCCCCGGCGATCGAGGCCGCGGGCGGCTTCCCTGTCGCGACCGACCTCGCGTGGAGCCTGTCTCGCTGGTCCGACCGGCTCCGCGATGATCCCGGCTTCGCGGAGGTCTTCCTCGCCGACGGCGTGCCGGCGGCCGGCGGCCGGCTCGCGCAGCCCGCGCTCGCACGAACCCTGCGGACGCTCGCGGACGACGGCGCGGACGCCCTCTACGAGGGCGAGCTCGGCGTCCGATTCGTCGACGGCCTCCGCGCGCTGGGCGCGCCGCTGACCGTCGAGGACCTCGCGGCGCACACGGCCGACCTCGTGCCGCCGCTGCGAGGCCGGTACCGGGATCTGGACGTGTCGGTCCCTCCGCCGGCCTCCCAGGGATTCGTGTTGCTCGAGGCGTTGGCCGCGGTCGAGCGCCTCGACCTCGACCCGGATCCCGTCGGAGCCGACGCCGGCACGCTCGCCAGGGTCCTCGCCGCGGCGGCCGCCGACCGCGACCGCCACCTCGCGGACCCGGAGGCGATGTCGGTCCACGTCTCCGCGCTCCTGGACGACGGGCACCTGGCGGCGCTCTGCGACGGCGTCCGCGTGGGCACAGGCCTCCCCGCGCATCCGGGTCCGCCGCGCCACGGGTCTCGGATGCCCGGCGACACGATCGCGCTCGTCGCGGCCGACGCCCGGGGCTGGGGTGTGTCGCTGGTCCAGAGCCTGTACAGCGGGTTCGGCGCCGGCGTCGTCGAGCCGGCCACGGGGATCGTCCCGCACGATCGAGGCGCCTGCTTCACGCTGGAGCGGGGCCACCCGAACGAGCTCGCCCCCGGGAAACGGCCGGCGCACACGCTGATGCCCGTCGCGGTCCATCGGGAGGGCGTCCTCGCGGGGCTCGCGGGGACCCGCGGCGGCCACGGCCAGCCGCAGATCGACCTGATGACGATCGTGCGCGCGTTCGATCTCGGTCTGTCGCCCTCGGACGCGGTCGCGGCCCCACGCTGGCTCGTCGGCGGGATGTCGCCCCTCGGCGAGGGCCGATGGGTGCACGCGGAGGGATCCGTGCCGGACGCCGCGATCGCCGCGCTCGCCGGGGCCGGGTTCCGCGTCGAATCGTGCGGACCGCTCGACCGGGCGGTCGGACACGCACAGCTCCTGGTCCTCGACGACGAGGGCTTGGTCGCCGGGAGCGACCCCCGGGCGGACCACGGCGCCCTTGCGTCCTGACGCATCCTCGCCCATCCGGCCCCGGCCATCGGGCCGATTGGCATCACCCGGGGCATCTCGCACACTAGCGCGCGATGTCGCCGCGTCTCCTTCCAGCCGGGGGTGAGCGTCGCCGGGTGCTCGAGGCCCTCGGCGACGTCGACACCGTCGTCTGGGAGGGCACGGGCGAGCCCGGACGGTTCACGTCGATCTCCGGCACGGCGGGGGGCGTGCTCGGCTCGCACGCCCGTTCCTTCGTCGACGATCCGGGCTCCTGGTTCGACCGGATCCATCCCGACGACCGTGCCGCGGCGATCGAAGCGTGGTCGAGCGCCGCGGACGGCGGCCGGATGGACGTCGAGTACCGCCTCGCCAAGGACGGCGGCGGCGAGGCGTGGATCTGGCACCTCGGCCAGCTCGTGTCCTCCTCGGCGCGCGGGCGCGCGAAGCTGCGCGGCCTGCTCGTCGACGTCACGGAACGCCGTCGATCGGAGACGGAGCGGGTAGAGGCCGTCCGCGACGTGAACGAAGGTCGGACGCGCCAGGCCGCCTCCCGGTGGGTCGAGGCCGAGGAGCGGTTCCGCGCGCTCGAGCAGCAAGTGCCCGCGATCACCTACCTCGATGCCGTGGAGGGGCCCCAGCGGACGATCGCGATCAGCGAGCAGACCACCACGATCCTGGGCTACACCCCGGAGGAGTGGTACGCGGACTCCGAGCTCTGGGACAAGCTCGTGCACCCCGAGGATCGCGCGCGGCTCGACACCGCGGAGCGCACGGGCTACCCGGGCGGGATCGAGTACCGCGCGACGACG
Organism: Actinomycetota bacterium; assembly: GCA_036281075.1. GTDB lineage: Bacteria > Actinomycetota > UBA4738 > UBA4738 > HRBIN12 > JAJNBA01. The sequence continues at coordinate 9,565 of DASUPO010000026.1, forward strand.
AAGGACGGGCGCACGGTCTGGCTGCACGATCGATCGCGGCTGATCACGGACGGCGACGGGGTCCCTCGGTACTGGCTCGGCGTGCTCGTGGACGTCACCGATCGTCGTCGCGTGCACGAGCTGCGGCACGAACTCGCTTCCGAGCGCGCGCAGAACCTGCGGCTGTCCGCCGCCGACGAAGCGAAGACGATGGCGATGCAGGCCGTCTCGCACGACATCCGGACACCGCTCGCCGCGATCCTGGGGCTCGCGGTGACGCTCGAGAGCCGGGCAGAGGAGATGTCCCCCGACGACGTACGGGACCTCTCGTCGCGGATCGTGCAGAACTCGCGGCGGCTCGACCGGATCGTGACCGACCTGCTCGACCTCGACCGGCTGCAGCGGGACGGGTTCCGACCCCGGCTCCGGGCCGTCGACCTCGGCGCCCTGGTCCGACAGCTGGTCACGCGGACCGACGCCGTCACCGAACGTCGGCTCCAGCTCGACACGGGCCCGGTGCGCGTCCAGGCGGACCCCACGATGGTCGAACGGATCGTCGACAATCTGATCGCGAACGCGGTGAAGCACACCCCGGGGGACTCGCGGATCTGGGTCCGTGTCGAGCGGACGGACGAGGGAGCCTTGCTCTCGGTCGAGGACGACGGCCCCGGGATCCCGCCGGAGGATCGCGAACGGATCTTCGAGCCGTTCGTGCAGGGCCCGACGACCGGACCGGGCGGCGCGGGGATCGGCCTCGCGCTCGTGGCCCGGTTCGCCGCGCTCCACGGCGGAAGGACCTGGGTCCAGGAGCGGACGGGCGGCGGCTCGTCGTTCCGCGTGTTGCTGGCCTTCGAGCCCGTCGTCGAGGACGTCGTGGACCTCACCGCCGGCGAGGGCGGCCCGACGGAGCTCGCCCCGGACGAGGGCACATAGCGCCCGAGGACGGGCGAGGCCGGCGGGTCACGGTCGTCCGTCGACCGTCCCCTCCCCGACCTCGGCGACGCCGATCGGATGAGCGAGCGTCAGGTCGACCTTGCCGTCGCCGAACGGTCGCAGGGATACTCGCCGTCGCCCTGGCCCCGCCAGCTACCGAGCAGGAACGCGATCGGCGCGAGGTCGGGATGGAGGACGGCCCCGCGCCCACTCAGCCCTGGTCGAGCCGGTCCGCGACGATCTTCTGCAGGTCCAGGAACGAGCGCCACGGGGCGTCGAGGTCGGCGTCGGCGTCCGTCCCGTCGTGACCGGGCTCCGGCTCGATCCGCTCGATGCGCTTCGTCACGCCGGCCAGGTCGTGCTCGAGGCGGGCCAGGCGCTCGTTCAGCGCCGCGAGCCGCTCGTTCACCGGGAGGCCGTTCGTGGCCGGAGAGCCCGCGACCGACACCGTGAGGCCCTTCTCGGTCACGGCCACGGTCTCCGCCGACGGCTCCGGGGGCCGGTCGCCCGTGGTCGCGGGCTCCTCGCCGGGGGCGGGGGAGGGCCGATCGGGCGCGGGCTCGTCGCCGCGGAGCTCGGCCTGGAGATCGAGGAGGTTCGTGAGGACCTCCTCTTGGTATTCGCTCATCCGTTCCGCCTTTCGGTCTCCTCCACGGCGGCCCCCGTCCTCGTTCGAAGGATGGTATTCCCAGATCCATCCGCTTCTCAACCCGACTTTCGGCTACGGTCGTCGGGCATGCGACGCCTGATCCGTCTGTCGGTGACGCCGGTGAAAGCCCTACGGCTTTCGCACCCGCGGGAGGCGGAGATCACGGAGGCGGGCATCCCCGCCGATCGGCGCTTCTATCTGGTCGACGACGCCGGCGCGCTGTTCGATGCCTCGGACCACCACGGGCTGCTCCGGGTCGTGCCCGACTACGACCCGGAGACGGAGCGCCTGCGGCTCGCGTTCCCCGACGGGTCGGTCGTGGAGGACGAGGCCGACCGGACGGGCGAGGAGACGACCACCGACTTCTTCGGGCGCACGGTGACGGGCAGGATCGTGCACGGGACGTTCGCCGAGGCGCTGTCGGCGTACGTCGGCGCGCCGCTGCGGCTCGTGCGGGCGACACGGGACGGGGAGTCGCAGGACGTGCATCCGCTCACGATCGTGTCGTCGGCGAGCGTTCGGCACCTGGGGACGAGGGGCGACCGAGGCGAGCTCGACGCGCGCCGCTTCCGGATCACGCTCGAGATCGAGGGGTGCGAGCCCTACGAGGAGGACACGTGGGAGGGTCGCGACGTCCGGATCGGGGACGTCACGATCCGCGTCCGCGGACAGATCCCCCGCTGCGTCGTGACGACCCTCGCCCCGGACTCCGGGGAGAAGGACTTCCGCACCCTGAACCACCTGGCCCGCTACCGGCCCCGGATCGGGGGGAAGGGCGGGCTCCCGTTCGGGATGTACGCGGGTGCCGTGCGGACGGGACGCGTGCGGGTGGGCGACCCGGTCGAGCCGGTCAGCTCGGGCCGGATGCCGTCGACGTCCGCCGCCGGTCCGTGACGAGCCAGGAGACCGCGAGCCACGTCACGATCGGCGCCGTCGCCAGGACCCCGAAGATGATGCCGAACTTCAGGAGGTCCAGGATGATGTCCACGCGGTCCACGCCCTCCGGTCGATCGGTCGGCCCAGCCTACCTGAGGGGACCCACGGTCGGATGAGCCGCCCCGATCGAACGAGGCCCTCGGGTAGCCTCGTTCGATGAAGCCGTGGGCGCGCTGGGCGATCGTCGGCGGTACCGTCGTCGGGCTCACCGTCCTGTTCGTCCTCCTCCGACCCGACGACACGACCGACGGCGCGTCACCCACCCCGTCGACACCAACGCCGATCGAGTCACCCTCCGAGAACCCGAGCCCGACCCAGGAGGGTCCCTCGCCGAGCCCGGAGCCGACGGTGACGCTGATCGATGTGACGTATCGGAACGGCGCGGTGCAGGGGCCGACCCGGTACCCGGTGACGCAGGGCGACGACGTCCGGATCGTGGTTCATGCGGACGTCTCCGACGAGGTCCACCTCCACGGGTACGACCTGTCGGACGACGTGACCCCCGATCGCCCCGCGCGGATCGAGTTCGTCGCGGATGCGGCCGGCGTCTACGAGTGCGAGCTCGAGAGCGCCGAGACGCTCCTGTTCCAGCTGGAGATCGTGCCCTGACACGACGGCGGGCGGTCGTCGCCGCGCTCGCGGCCGCGTGGCTCTCGGCCAGCGCCGTCCCCGCCCTCGCGCACGGGTTCGGGGGACGGACCGACCTCCCCGTTCCGCTGTGGCTCTTCGTCTTCGGCGCGATCACCGCGCTGCTCGTATCGTTCGTCGCCCTCTCGACGCTGTGGACCGAGCCGCGCTTCGAGGGTCGTCCGACCAAGACCGCCGGAGCCTCGTGGCTCCAGTCGATCCTCACGAACCGAGCGCTCGAGTGGACGATCCGGATCGCGATGCTGCTCGCGTTCCTGGTCGTCGCGATGGCCTCCGCCCGCCGGGTGAGCGAGACGGAGACGATCGGGCCGATCGTCGTCTACGCCTGGTTCTGGGTGGGCCTCGCGATCGCCCACGCGTCGTTGGGGAACCTGTGGGCGACGCTCTCGCCGTTCGACACCGCCGGTCGCCTCGTCGGGTTCGACGAGGGAGCGACGAGGCCCTACCCGACGTCGTGGGGACGTTGGCCGGCGGCGATCTTCCTGTTCGGGTTCGTCTGGGTGGAGCTCGTGCAGCCGTTCGGGTCGACGCTCGGGCACCTCGGGATCCTCATCGTCGTCTACGCGTTGGTCCAGATCCTGGGCATGCACCGGTTCGGCCGGCAGGTCTGGCTCGAGAACGGCGAGGCCTTCGCCGTGTACTTCGGGCTGATCTCGGGGATCGCGCCGTTCGCCCGCGACCGGGAGGGACGGGTCGTGACCCGGCCCTTCCTGTCGGGGCTCGCCCAGGTGGACCCGCGACCGGGCCTGCTCGCCGTGATCATGGTCGCGCTCGGGTCCACGACCTTCGACGGGTTCTCGCGGATGAGCCTGTGGATCACCGCGACGGCGTCGTTCGGCGGGATCGCACGGACATTGGTCCTCACCGCCGGGCTGGTCGCCGCGATCGGGCTGGTGACCCTCGCGTACGTGCTCGCGATGCGGGCGGCCGCCCGCGTCGTGGGCGGCGACTGGCATCCGCTCGCGGTCCGATTCGCGCACTCACTCGTCCCGATCGTGGTCGCCTACGTGATCGCGCACTACTTCTCGTTCCTCGTGCTGGAGGGCCAGCTCGGCCTGGTGCGCCTCTCCGACCCGTTCAAGCTCGGCTGGGATCTGTTCGGGACGGGCGACTGGGCCGTCAACTACTCGCTCGTCTCGCCGAACACGATCTGGTACGTGCAGGTCGCCGCGATCGTGATCGGGCACATCGGCGCCGTGATCGTCGCGCACGATCGCGCGATCGCGATGTTCGACCGCGAGGACGCGGTGCGGACCCAGTACGCGCTCCTCGCGGTAATGGTCGTGTTCACCGCGTCGGGCCTGCTGATCCTGTCGGGATAGGCGATGCTCGCACATCAGGGCGGGTGGGACGAGCTCCTGATCGCCGGCGCGGTCGTCCTCGTGCTGCTCGGCATCTCGCGGCTCCGCCGGCGGCGAGCGAAGCCGCCGCCCCACGAGGTTCCTGAGAGCGTGTGCGCGTTCTGCGGGGCGGCGCTCGACCCCTCGGAGACGAGGTGCCCATCCTGCGGCTTCCGCCGGAGCGAGGCCGAACCCTAGCGCATGCCGAGCGCGGTTTGCGAACCCGTCGCTCGCGGGAACCATCGTTGCGTGACGACGCCCCGCGGTCCCATCGCGCTCCTGGGGTCCGGCGAGTTCGAGCCGTGGACCTCCGACCTCGACCGGATGCTGCTCGAGCACGCCTCCTCGGGGACCGGCGCCGTGGCGATCGTGCCGACCGCGTCAGCCCTGGAAGGGCGCCGGTTCGACGACTGGGCCAGGCAGGGCCTCGAGCACTACGCTCGCCTGGGCGTTCCGGCTCGGGTCGTGGACCTGCGAGGTCGCGACGACGCCGACCGGCTCGACCTGATCGAACAGCTCGAGGAGACGAGCCTGATCTTCTTCTCCGGCGGCAACCCCGCGTTCCTCGCCCGGACCCTCGCCGGGACCGCGTTCTGGGACGCGGTCGTCGAGCGCGTCGCGGAGGGGGCCGCGTTCGCGGGGTGCAGCGCGGGAGCGTGCATCGCCGGGGCGTTCGCGCCGGAGAGCATGACCGACGCGGTGTGGGAGGAGCGATGGCTGCCCGGCCTCGAGCTGGTCCCCGACGTCTGGGTCCTGCCGCACTTCGACGCCCTCGATCGCTACCGGTCCGACCTCCGCTCGTATTTCCTCTCGCGGGTCCCGGACGCGGGGTGGGCGCTCGGGGTCGACGAGCGGACGGCGGCGGTCCGCGTCGGCGGCGCGTGGAGCGTGCACGGCGAGGGCGGCGCGTTCCT
>DASUPO010000027.1:0-13647 GCA_036281075.1 Actinomycetota bacterium
CTCGCGGCCCATGAAGAACTCCACCGGATCGGAGAGGAGAGGGATGGACGGCAACGGCAAGTTCTCACGGCGCACGCTGCTGAAGGGCGCCGGCCTGGGTGCGGCGACGCTCGCGGGCGGCGGCGCCTCGGTCCTCACAGCGGCTTCACCGGCGCTCGCGGCACCCACGGGCCAGCTGTTCACGGCGGCGAGGGACAAGGGCATCCTGTACGGCTCGTCCACGGCGACGTGGCAGTTCGAGCCGGATCCTGACTACGCGGCGTTGTTCGCACGTGAGGCGGGGATGCTCTTCACCGAGGACGACCTGCTCTGGTACCGGCTCAAGCCCACGCCGACCGCCCCGCTCGACTTCTCGTTCGGGGACTCGGCGTTCGCGTTCGCGCAGGCGAACGCGCAATCGGTCTTCGCCGCGCACATGGTTTGGGACGAGGGCCTCGGCGAGGGGTGGCCGCCGGACGCGCTGTACTTCCTGTCGGAGCAGGAGGCGCGTGATCACCTGTACCCGACCATCCAGGCGGAGGCCTCGCGTTACGCCGGGCAGACGAAGGCCTGGGTGTGCTGCAACGAGATCACCGACGGCCGCCGGAAGGATGCCAACGGGTTCTGGACCGTGAACCCCTGGTGGCAAACGATCGGCCCGACGTTCGCCGAGGAGGCGTTCTTCCTCGCGAACCAGCAGGACCCGAACGCGATCCTGATCATGAACGAGTTCGGGACCGAGCAGGGGAGCGGGGCCACGGCCAAGAGGACGTCCGTCCTCCAGGCGATCGACTACCTGCAGAGCGTGGGCGCGCCGATCCACGCACTGGGGATCGAGGCCCACCTGACCTATCAGGGCTTCGCGAACAACTTCAACGCGACCGCGTTCCGGACGTTCCTGTCGCAGGTCGCGGCCCGCGGACTGAACATCTTCATCACGGAGCTGGACGTGCTCGACGACGGCCTGAAGGCGAACATCGCCACGCGGGACGCCGGCGTCGCGCAGGTGTACTCGACGTTCCTGACGGCCGCGCTCCAGGAGCCGGCGGTGAAGATCGTGATCACGTTCGGGCTGTCCGACCGGTACACATGGCTGCAGGAGGACTTCCCCCGCCGGGACGGCGCGGCGCGTCGACCGCTGCCCTTCGATGAGAACCTCCAACCGAAGCCGGCGTACACGGCGATCCTCAACGCGTACAACGCGGCGCCGGGGCGGACACCGATCTAGCGATCGAAGGGGGCGGCCTTCGGGCCGCCCCCCGTCCTACGCGTCCCACGGGTGCAGGCCCGCTTCGCAGAATGCCAGTGCCGTGGGCTCCGGCTGCTCCGACTCCCATGCCTCCAGCGGGTCGAGGTACCAGAGCGCGACCCGCCAGCGATCGTCATCGAACGTGACCTCGAAGCTCCCGAGGTACCGTTCGGCCGGCCGGCCCCCCGCGCCGATCGCGGCGGTCCACGCCAGGTGGTACGTGCGTCGCCCGGGGACGTTCGGTCCGCACGTGCCGACCCCGATCACGTCCGGGGTCCCACCGCCGAGCCCGTCGGAGAAGGAGGGATCGATCCCGGCGACGAGCGCTTCCAGACGTCGGGTGTAGGCCCGCCTCGGGACGACCTCGACGGTGAAGTCGACGCCGCTCATGCCGTATCCGATCAGGACGTCGGCGTCCGCGCATCCCGGGAAGTACTCGCGGGCGATCTCCGCGCAGTCGATCGTCGCCGACCGGCTGAGGCGGATCAGTGCGTCCGTGTTCCGATCGAGGAGCGCCTGGCCGATCCGCGTCGCCGTGTCGCAGAAGGCGTCATCCGACACCGGGCAACCTGCCCGCGGAAGGTTCGTCACCGGGACCGCGGTCTGTGTCGGAGCCGTGGTCGAGGCACTCGATGATGGCGCCGCCGGATCGGGCTCAGGCGCCTCCGCCGATCCGCAGGCCGTCACACCGACGAGCACGAACGACACGAGCGCAGCCCACTTCATCATCCACACCTACGCAGAGATGGGACCGGATCGGCGGGACCCGTGCTCGATGTGGGCAACTCGGACGAGAGCTCTCTCCTTGCCGGCCCTCAGCAGATCCAGTCGGCACCGCCCGCCTCGAAGGCGAGCAGCGTCAGCTCGTACACGGAAGCGGCGGCGAAGGTGGCGATCGGCCAGAGGATCGGTCGGCCGAGACGCACCGACAGAACGCATCCCGCGGTATATGGCAGGAGCGCCGCGACCGCCGGGACCAGCCACCCGGCCGCGCTCTCGGGACCGCAGAGCGGGATCGCGAGCCACGCCGACCGAAGTGGCGCGATGGCGGCGATCGAGAGGAACGGACCGAGCCAGAACGCTCCGAAGGCCAGGACCGTGCTGACGATCACGTGCCATCGAGAGCGACCGGGCCAGATCCGCGAGCCCATGGCGGGTCCCAATCCGAGGACGGCGAGCGACGGGAGCACGCCCAAGCCCGGGATCACGAGCGGGGCAACGAGTGAGCCGAAGAGGGTCAGTGCCGCCCCCCGCGATGGGAGCGTGGCCCGCTCGTCGCGAGCGGGGTGGCGGTCCTCCACGTCCGGCCGCGGCGGGACGCTCATGACGTCACCCTTCGGTACGAGGAACGGTCGCGTCCGCCGCATCCCATCTCCCTTCCTCTCGTGGCGATCCGAGTCACTCCCGAGAGCGTCGAGCAACCGACCGTGATGCGCCTAGATGCTCTCCTGCTCAACCCCGGCGCCGGCGCCGGAGAGCGTGGAGGCGATGAGGCGCGGAGATCGTCAGCGAGGCTGACGCCCGGAGAGGGCCAGGGAGCTCGCCGGGGCCGTCTCGAAGCCGGCCACCTGGGATCGCGACCCCCGGCACCAGCTCGCCCAGCGCGTCCGCGTGGTAGCTCGACCCACGGCGCCACCTCGCCCGGGAATGTCGGAAGATAGGGGATCGACGGTCACCGGAGTCGAGGAGGTCCGATGAACATCGGCGAGCAGCGTCGGACGATCTACATCGAGCCGATCGAGGAGCCCGAAGCATGGCCGATCCTCGAGCCTTCCCCGGTCGAGGAGCCGGCCGAGCCCGCGCCGGCGGGCCCGCCCGGCGACGAGCGAGGCTGATGTGACGGACCGGCCCGCCGATCGCGCGCCGGACGGGATCACCCCGCTCGTCGGCTATCGCGCCTGGCAGGTGGTGGAGGAGCGCGGCGAGCTCGTGTTCTTCCCGCTGTCGCATCGTTCCCGCGAGTGGATCGGAGCGACACGTGGCTGGGTGTCCTCGACCTGCCCGGTCGAGCCGGAGGCACGCTTCCTCCTGAAGCCCACGGTTCGAGAAGGGCTGTTCGCGGAGCTCGTGCACGACGCCCCGGGTGAGCGATGCTCGTGTGGCTTCTACGCGATGAAGGAGCTCCACCCCCACCTGCTGCAGCTCGTCGCCTTCGCTCAGCGGCACGAGATGACGACGAGGTCCCAGGGGACGTTCGTCCTGGGGCGGGTCGAGCTCGCGGGGAAGGTGATCGAGCACGCGAGGGGCTACCGGGCCGAGCGGGCGAGGATCGTCGAGCTGATCCCGTTGCGCGGGAGCGAGCGAGACGTCGACGCGACCGCTCGGCGCGTCGGCGTTCCCGTCGCCGCCTCGGTGAAGCCGCAACGACCGCTCGATCTCGCCGGCCGGCTCCGCGCGGTCCGGTGGGCGTGGCACGCGTCCAGACGACGAGAGGGGGACATGAGCGGGGTCGCGGTCGCGCTCTGGCTGCTCGCGATCGTCGCCTACGCGGCGGCGTTCGTCGTGAACCCCGCCGACCCGGCGAGCACCCCGTTCACGGAGATCGCCGTCGGCTGCGTGCTGCTGCAGTTCGCCGTCAGGTTCCGACGGGCACGGTCCACGTCCTAGGGCGGCGTCCGCGCCCGCCGTCGGCCGCCTCTCGCTCGTCAGCGATCGGCGGGCAACGTCGAGCGCAGGTGCGCCAGCTTCTCGGGGTTGGTTACCGCGTGGAGGGCCTGGACCTGGCCGTCGGCGATGTCGAGCGACACCGCGAGCACCGGGACACCCGCGGTGTCGAAGAACACCGCGCCCGGCTGGCCGTTGATCTCCGCGAAGCTCATGTGATCGACGGAGAGACGCTCGCCCGTCGCGAAGGGCCCGCCCACGAGTCGCATGACCTTGTCACGGCCGTGGATCGGGCGTGGGAACGCGGCGGCCTTGCCCCCGCCGTCCGCGTACACCACCACGTCCGCGGCGAGCATGCCGACCAGCCCCTGGACGTCGCCTTCGCCGACCGCCTGGATGAATCGGTGGGCGAGCTCCTCGCGCTGCGCCTTCGACGCCTCGAACCGGGGCCGCCCCGCCTGCACCTGTCGACGCGCGCGGACGGCGATCTGCCGGCAGTTCTCCTCGCTCTTGCCGACGACCGAGGCGATCTCCGGGTACTCGTATTCGAAGACCTCGCGCAGCAGGAACACCGCGCGTTCGACCGGAGTGAGTCGCTCCAGCAGCACGAGGAACCCCATCGAGAGCGAGTCCGCGGTCTCGGCGTGCCGCGCCACGTCGGCCTCCTCGTCGGTGAGCAGGGGCTCGGGGAGCCAGGTGCCGACGTAGGACTCGCGTCGCACGCGCGCGGAGCGCAGGTGGTCGATGCACAGGCGCGTCGTGACCGCGGAGAGATAGGACTTCGGGGAGTCGACCTCGGTGCCGGCCGAGGTCTCCCTGTGGTACCGCAGGAACGCCTCCTGGACGATGTCCTCTGCCTCGCTGGCGCTCCCGAGCATCCGATAGGCGATCGAGAACAGCAGGGGCCTGAGCTCGGTGAAGGGGTCGGGCACGCGCGCCTCCAGGGCGGATCGTGTCTCCATCCTCCCAGGAGACGAGACAGGGCCCCGTTCCGTGACACGGATGCGGGGAGGATCTCGAGCCCGATCGGTGTCACGAGGCCGGTCGCTCCCTCGTCTCGTGTGGTGAGAGGAGTGATGCGAGATGCAGACGGAACGCGGAACGGAGCGGGGCCGGAGCGGGCCCGACCTCCCGAGCCTGAGCGGTGTCGTGTTCGGGTCGATCCTGTTCGTGACGGGTGGAATGTTGATGTTCACGGTGATCTTCGCGCCGGCGGGAATCCTGCTGTTCGCCCTCGGGCTCGGTTGGATGCTCACGCCGAAGGACCGCGGACGGTGACGGCCGGGGCGGCGCGGCGGATCCTCCGGCGGCAGGGGATGCCGCCGGCGGAGATCCGCGCCGTCCTGGCGCCGGGCGATCCGCTGATCGCCCGGCGCCTCCTCGAGCTCCATCGGGAGCGTTTGGACGAGTGGGCGGACGAGCAGCGGCGCCTGCTCGCCGGGGTCGAGCGTGTGATCGCGGCCCGGCCCGAGGAGGTCTGTACGGCGTGGCGGCGCTGGACTACCGTCCCGGAGGGCGATGTGGTACCGCGTTGAGATCCGGGTCCGTTCCGACGCCGAGGACGACGTCCTCCGCGACGTCCAACTGCTCGCGAACACCTACGCGATCGTCGACGTGCTCGAGGCCGCGCGAGAGGCCGGCGAGGACCCCCGGATCACCGCGAGGATCGACGCTCCGAACGTGCAGGCCGCGCTCGGCGCCGTGCTGACCGTGCTCTCGCAAACCTCGGGACACGCCGGGCTGGCGGAGGCCGGCTCCGTGCGTTCCGTGATCGTCGAGCGCGAGTAGCGACGGCTGGTCTATCGCTGCCGGTCTGTGTCCTCGCCCACACGATGTGCCGACATCGTTCGGGACGTCCTCTCGCTGTCCGGGAGGTGAAGCAAGCTCTGGACCCTGCGTACGCCGGGGACCTTGCCCGTCACGTCGACGATCTCTCCGAACGTGTGAGGGTCGTGCAGATCACCGGAGAGGTACGCGATGCCGTTCACGACATCGACCACGAGATCCTCGGCGTGGAGATCCCGTCGCTCCCTCAGCGTGGACGTGACGCGCGTGACGATGTCGTCGTCCTCCCCGTCGTGTCGGGTCTGCTCCCTGGACGTATCCGTCGACGGCTCCTTGGGAGGGACGTCAGGGGCGGCCTCCGTCGACGCCTCCGTCGTGGCGGGATGCGCAGGAGTGATCGCCGCGGGGTTCGGAGTGAACGACCGCGTCGAGGGACGGGGCTCGGGCTGGGCGGATCGTGGCGCGAGGTTCCTCGGGAGCGGGATCGATCCATCGATCGTGTGTTTCTGGCGCCGCGCGAGAGAACCGAGCGAGGCGCGAAGTCGTTCGCGCCTTGCCCTGCCACCCGTCGGTTCGAACAGGTACGCGAGGGCGGCGGCGGCCGCGCCGGTGAACACCAAGGTCCGGATGCGCATCGTGTCTCCTCCGGGGTCGGGGCAGGGATCGAGGACATCCATGGTCCGCGGGCCGACGGCCGTCGGCAAACGGGCAGGTGGCCTACCGCATCTGCGGTGATACGCCGGTCCCTGCTTGGAGCGGATCGGTTCCTCCGACACCTAGGATTCGCCCGTGAAGACGTGTCCGAGCTGCTCGGAGGAGAACGCCGACCGGGCGCGCTTCTGCTCCAACTGCGGCACGTCGCTGGAGACGTCGGCCACGGCGGGCGCCGAGGAGCGGAAGACCGTCTCGGTGCTGTTCGTCGACCTCGTCGGCTTCACCGCGCGCTCTGACGACGCCGATCCCGAGGACGTCCGGTCGACGCTCCGTATCTACCACGAGCGACTGCGCGAGGAGATCGAGCGCTTCGGCGGCACGGTGGAGAAGTTCATCGGCGACGCGGTGATGGCAGTCTTCGGCGCGCCGGTCGCGCACGAGGACGATGCGGAGCGCGCCGTTCGGGCCGCGCTCCGCATCACCGAGGCGATCGGCGAGGTGAACGCCGAGCGCCCCGGCCTCGACCTCGCGGTCCGTGGCGCCGTCAACACCGGCGAGGCCGTCGTCGTGCTCGGGGCGCGCCCCGAGCGCGGCGAGGGCTTCGTCACCGGCGACGTCGTGAACGTCGCGTCTCGCCTGCAGGGGCTCGCGCCCGTGGGCGGCGTGGTCGTCGGCGAGCTCACGCATCGCGCGACCGACGGGCCGATCGAGTACGAAGAGCTCGAGCCCGTCGAGGTGAAGGGCAAGGAGGGCCGGATCCGGCTCTGGCGCGTCGTCGGCGCCCGGAGCCGGTTCGGCGTCGACATCGAGGCGGGGACGTCCACACCGCTGGTCGGCCGCGAGCACGAACTCGGGCTGCTCCAGCAGCTGTACCGGCGGGCCGCCGGCGATCGCGCCGTGCAGCTCGTGACCGTCTCCGGCGAACCGGGCGTCGGGAAGTCGAGGCTCGTGCGCGAGTTCCGGAGCTTCATCGACGACGAGCCGGAGCTGATCGTCTGGCGGCAGGGCCGCTGCCTGCCGTACGGAGAGGGCATCACCTATTGGGCGCTCGGCGAGGTCGTGAAGGCGCACGCGGGGATCCTCGAGAACGACGATGCGGAGGAGACGGCCGGCAAGCTCGCGACGGCGGTCGCGATCGTCGTCGAGGAGGATGCCGAGCGCGACTGGATCACGGCACGCCTGCGGCCGCTCGTCGGACTCGCCGCGGACGACGAAGCCGCCGCCGACCGCGAGGAGTCGTTCGCGGCCTGGCGCGGGTTCCTCGAGGCGATCGCGGCGACCGGCCCGTTCGTCCTCGTGATCGAGGACCTCCACTGGGCGGACCCGGCTCTCCTCGCGTTCGTCGAGCACCTCGCCGACTGGGCGAGCGGCGTCCCGCTCCTGATCCTGTGCACGGCGCGGCCGGAGCTCTACGAGCGACACCCGGCGTGGGGCGGGGGGAGCCGCAACCACACCGCGATCGCGTTGTCGCCGCTCTCGCCAGAGGAGACGGCGAAGCTGATCGGCGCCCTGCTCGAACGGGCCGTGCTGCCGTCCGAGACCCAGTCAGCGCTGATGTCGCGCGCGGGCGGGAACCCGTTGTACGCGGAGGAGTTCGTTCGGATGTTGATCGACCGCGGGGTGCTGGTTCGGCACGGCGCGGCCTGGGAGCTGACGTCGGGGGAGGACGAGATCCCCGTGCCGGAGTCCGTGCACGCGCTGATCGCGGCGCGCCTCGACACGTTGCCGCCGGCGCGCAAGGCGCTGCTCCAGGACGCGTCCGTCCTGGGGAAGGTCTTCTGGGCGGGCGCCGTCGCGGAGATGGGCGGACTCGATCCCTCGCCCGTCCGCGAAGGTCTGCACGAGCTCGGCCGTAAGGAGCTCGTGCGGCCGGCCAGGCGCCCGACGATCGAGGGGGAGACCGAGTACGCGTTCTGGCACGTGCTGATCCGCGACGTGGCGTACGGGCAGATCCCGCGGGCGATCCGCGCCGAGAAGCACCTCGCCGCCGCCGCCTGGATCGAGCGGATCGCCGGCGAGCGCGTCGAGGACAGCGTCGAGCTCCTCGTGCATCATCACGAGCAGGCGATCCAGCTCGCGCGGTCCGGGGGCGCGGACGTCGCCGAGCTCCAGGCGCGGCTCGTGCCCCTCCTGATCCAAGCGTCGGAGCGCGCGCTGCGGCTCGACACGACGCAGGCGACGGCGTTCTTCCGGCGCGCGTTGGCGCTCACCCGCTCGGGCGAGACCGATCGGCTACGGGTGCTCCTGGTCGGGACGAGGCTGACGACGTTCGGCGGCTCCACGGATCCGGAACACGAGGCGATCGCCCGCGACGCGCTCGAGGAGGCTCGCGCGCTGGGGGACCGGCTCGCCGAGGGCGAGATCCTCTCCGCGATGTCGCGCCTGGCGTGGGCGGCCGGCGACACGGCGCGGCAGTTCGAGCTGGTCCAGCGAGCGATCTCGATCCTGGAGGAGCTGCCCCCGGGGCGGGAGTACGCACGGGCGTTGACGAGGGCGGCGTCGGCGTACGGGCTGGCCGGTCTGACGCACGAGACGCTCCGAGGCGTCGAGCGCGCCCTGCCGATCGTCCGCGAGTTCGGGGCCGAGACGGACCGCGCCGTGCTCCTCCAGTTCGGCGGCGAGGCCCGCGTCTACCTGGGCGAGGTCGAGGAGGGGATCGCCGATCTCCGGGAGGGACTCCGGCTGGCGCGGGAGTTCGGGGCCGTCGGGATGGTCTGCGCGTCGTACGTGAACCTCGGCGACATGATCTGGTTGAGCGAGGGGCCGGCGCAGGGCCAGGAGCTCTACGAGCGCGGGATCGAGTTCGGGGAGCGACGGGGGGCGGGCCTCGGCACGCGCTGGGGACGGATGCAGACGATGTGGACACGGTTCGACCTGGGCCGCTGGGACGAGCTGCTCGAGATCGGCGCCGAGCTGATCGCGACCGAGCCCGATCCGGGCACGCAGATCGCGGTGCTCGCCGAGACCTACCGGCAGCACGTCCTCGTCCGGCGCGGCGTCTCGGACGGGGCCTCGTTCGAGTCGGACGTCCTCCCGCGCGCGCTCGAGATCGGCGACGACCAGGTGGTCGTCCCGGCCCTCCACGTGGCCGGGCTCGGTCGGCTGGCCCGCGACGACGAGCGGGGGGCGGTCGCCACGATCGAGGAGCTGCACGTGCGGATGACCGAGCGACCGGGGTCGCGCGGCTGGCTCCTGGACGAGGCGACCGACGTCTGTCGGGCCGCCGGGGCCGTCGATACCCTGAGATCCTTGCTGGAGGGGTACACGCCGCACCTGCTCCGCGATCGGATCAGCGTGACGACGGCCGAGGCCGCGCTGGCGGAGCTCCACGGCGAGCTCGAGCGGGCGGCCAGGGGATACGACGAGGCGGCCGAGGGCTGGGCAGGGTTCCCGCACCCGCTCCAACACGGGCTGGCGGCGACGGCCGCCGGGCGATGCCTCCTGGGGCTCGGTCGCGCGAGCGAGGCCCGGGACCGACTGCGGACGGCGCGCGGCTCGTTGCGTGACCTCGGGGCGACGCCGCTCGTCGGCGAGGTCGACGGGCTCCTCGAGCGCGCGACCGCCCGGAGCGGCTGACCCGGGGGAGTCGCGGTCAGCCGCTCCGCACGAGCGGGAGCGGGACCTCCTCGTGCATTGGGAGATCCACGCGCGCGTCGCCGTCCAGCTGCGCGAGCTCGACCACCGGCAGGCCGAACGAGAACGTGGTGCCGACGCCCTCCTTCGAGTACACCCAGATCCGACCCGACATCGCCTCGACGAGCGTCTTCGCGATGTACAGCCCGAGTCCCGTCCCGGGCCGCCGGGGTCCGTTGCCGTCCTTCACGCGGAAGAAGCGGTCGAAGATCCGATCGCGGTACTCAGGCGGGATGCCCTCGCCGCGGTCGCGGACCGAGATCGTGACCTCGTGATCCGTCCGCACCGCGCTCACGGAGATCGGAAGGTCCTCCGGCGTGTACTTGTCCGCGTTGGACAGGAGGTTCAGCACGACCTGCTCCACGCGGAACGGGTCCGCCAGCACGATCGCCGGGCGTCCGACCTCGCCGAGCACGACCGTGCGGGTCGGGTGCTGCTCCCGGAACTCCTTCACGAGCCGGCCGAGCACGTGGGGCAGCGGGACCGGCTGGAGGTCGACGACGAGCCCGCCGGCTTCGATCTGGGACGCGTCGAGCATGTCGTTCACCGTGCGCTCCAGGCGCTGCGCCTGACGGAGCATGATCCGGTAGTACTCCTGCCGCTTCTCGGCGGAGTCGTCGATCGTGCCCTCCACGAGGCTCATCAGGAAGCCCTTCAACGGCGTGAGCGGCGTCCGCAGCTCGTGCGACACCATCGACACGAAGTCGCGCTTGATCTGCTCGGCGCGTGCCTCCTCGCCGGCGTCGCGGACCACCGCGATCCGGGCGGGTGGCGCGCCCTCCTCGTCGCGGATCACGCTCGTGCGGAGTCGCACCTGCTTCTCGTCGCCACGCCTGGTGCGGATCGCGGTGTCCCGAGGCTCCCCGTCGACGGCGTTGTCGTCGGAGAACACGGCTTCCCGATCGAGGCCCAGGAGGTCCTCGCAGCGCCGGCCGAGCGCCTCCACCTCCGGGAAGCCGGCGAGCGCCTCCATCGCAGGGTTCCACGTCGTGATCCGGCCGAGCCGGTCGATCGTGAACACGCCGTCGGAGGTGTGCGCCACGATCTCGGACAGCCGCGCGCGCTCGAGGGTTTTGCCGAACACCCGGTGATCCTGCAGCCGGGCCGCGATCTGATCGGCGAGCCCGTCCAGGAGGAGCCGCTCGGAGGCCGTCAACAGCTGGGGCCGGTAGACGGCGAGGACGCCGCGCACATCCTGCCCGTCGCCGACGAGCGCGATCTGCGGAGCGATGCCCGAGCGGACCGCGACGAACGCCTCGAGGGGATCGGCATCGCCCTCGTCCACGGTGAGGTAGCGCACGCCCGCCGACGCGTGGACCGCGACACGGTTCCCGTCGACCACGACGAGCTCGACGCGGTCGGCCGGCAACAGCTTCTCGAGGAGGCCCAGGAAGCCGCCGAAGTCGTCGGTGGACGCCAAGGGGCCGGACAACGCGCGTCCGGCCTCGTAGAGGTCGCGCATCTGGTCGCGTTCGCGGATGCCCTCGACCCAGCGCCGGTAGGTCATGTCGGTGAGCGCGACCGGCGCGATCATCAGGACCAGGGCCGCGGGCTCGACGGTCCACAGGAACGCGCCGAGGATCCCGAGCGCCATGTTGGCGAGCCAGTGCACGACGTTCAGCGAGAGCGGGAGCCGGAACACGTCGAGGAACCGGGTCCCCTCGACCATCGAGACCACGAGCATGATCGCGGTGGCGTTCACGACGAACGCCACGTACATCGCGGCCATCGTTGCGATCCACGTGATCGGGTCGGCCGGTCCGCCCCCCCAGATGCTGAGGATCGCGAACGCGACCTCGGCGAGCGTGATCGCGATCAGGAACTGCGAGACGTTGTAGGCGATCTTGTACGGCTTCCAGCGGTTCATCGCCTGGCCGACACCGACCCCCAGCAGGACCGAGATCGTGAGAACACTCGGCGACACGAGGAGGAGGGCGCCGGCCCACACCCCGTCGGTCATCGCGAAGTTCACCGTCTCTGTGCCGCGACGCAGGGGGATCGATCGGCGCTCCGTAACGATCGTCAGCCCGGCGATCACGACGACCGCCGCGACGTCGGCGAGGTCCCACGTTGCGACCTGCGGGAGGCGGATCGCGACACAGCCGATGCCGAGCAGCGTCGCCCCGGCGATCAGGAGCTTCACGGATCGCGGGACGCCGTTCATCGCGCCATCAGCTCCACGCCACCGAGTTCCAGCTGTTCGAGCTCCACGACGTCGAGCTCCAGCTGTTCGAGCTCCACGACGTCGAGCTCCAGGCCATCCCGCTCCAGCTCGTGGAGCTCCACCACGTGCTCGCCCAGCCGGGGTTCTCCGCGATCAAGGACGACCACGAGGTGGACGACCACGACGTTGAGGACCAGGACGTCGACGACCAGGAGGTGGAGTCCCACGGGTCGCCGAGCACGTCGCGCTCGCCCTGGACCAGGTCCGGCTGTCCGTCACCGTCCAGGTCGGTCTCGACGTGGAAGCGGCCTCGGCTCCCCTCCCGGGAGCCGAGGCCGTCCGACCGGGCGAACGCCGCGTTCGGGTTGGCGACGTCGCTCGACGCCGACCACACGACGCCGGCCGCGTCGACCATGCCCTGGCCGCCGCCCAGGCGGTAGGCGGCCGGTCGGAACGTCGTCCCGATCATGATGCCCTTCACCCGCCGGGGCGTGAGCATGGGGTCGACCTGGTACATCAGCGCGGCGACGCCGGAGACGATCGCGCCGGCCTGCGACGTTCCGGTGCCCTTGAAGTAGTGCTCGTCGACGACGGCGTCGGGGTGGAGCTGGTCGATCGCACTGCCGACGTCGCGCGTCGCGACGATCGTCGTCCCCGGCGCGACGAGGTTCGGCTTGTCGAAGCCGTCCTGGGTCGGGCCGCGGCTGGAGAAGGGAGCCACGGCGTCGTCCTGCCGTTCCGGCGTCTGTTTCACGTCCGCGGCGCCGACCGTGATCACGTACGGGTCGTCCCCGGGCTTCGCGATCGTTCCAGGCCCGGGACCGCGGTTCCCGGCCGAAACGACGACCGTGATGCCCGCGAACCACGCGCGCTCCACCGCGGCGTCCAGCGGGTCGAGCGCGTACGGCTGGATCGAGTCGGTCCCGAACGAGAGGTTGAGGACGCGGATCCCGAACTGCTCGCGATGGGTGACCACCCACTGGATCGCGGCGATCACGACCGACACGTCGGTCGCGCCGTCGGCGCCGGCGACCTTGACCGAGACGATGTCCGCGCCGGGCGCGACGCCCCGCCACTTGCCTCCCGACGCCGATCCGTCCCCCGCGATCACGCCGGCCAGGTGCGTTCCGTGGCCGAAGCCGTCGTCGCCCGCGCCGCCGGGGGTGAAGTCGACGCGGGCGACGACGCTGCCGTCGAGGTCGGGGTGGTGGCTGACGCCGGTGTCGATCATCGCCACCGCGACGCCGCTCCCGTCGATGCCCGGCGCGACCTGGTTCAGGCGGATCGCCTTGCGCCACGCGAGGTTCGGGTCGAGGTCGTCGTAGGCCTCCGTGCCGGACGTCGCCATCTCGATGCGGCCGTCGATCGACAGCTCGGCGATCGCGGGATCGATCGCCAGCGTCGAGAGACGGTCGTCCGGCACGGCGGCGGCGAACCCGCCGATCAGGGGGAGCGGTCGCGTGATCCGCCCGCCGAGCGCGCGGACCGCGTCCTCAGCGCGGTCCGACGCGGGGCGGCGTTCGTGGACGAGGATCCGGACGGCGTCGCGGTCGCGCCGGGCGGCCACGCCGGGCGCGGC
>DASUPO010000028.1:0-3452 GCA_036281075.1 Actinomycetota bacterium
CATCGACGCCGAGGCTCCGGAAGAGGTCGTGGCCGACCGGACGATCGAGGCGATCGCCGACCTCCTCGACACGTACGAGTGAGCCCATGATCGTCTACAAGTCGCCCGAGGAGATCGACAAGATGCGCCGCGCGGGGCGGATCGTCGCGGGGACGATCGACCGGGTGCTCGCGGCCGTCCGCCCGCAGGTGTCGACCGCGGCGCTCGACGCCGTGGCCGAGTCGTACATCCGCGAGCAGGGCGCGACGCCATCGTTCAAGGGCTACCGGGGCGCGAACGCGGCGCCGCCGTTCCCGGGCTCGATCTGCACCTCGTTGAACGAGGAGGTCGTGCACGGGATCCCGTCGGAGCGCAAGGTGCACGAGGGCGACCTGTTGAAGCTCGACTTCGGCGCGATCTGGGAGGGGTTCCACGGTGACGCGGCGGTGACCGTCATCGTGGGCGACGCGCCCTCGGCCGACGCCGACAAGCTCGTCCGGGTGACCGAGGAGGCGCTCGAGGCGGGGATCTCGCAGATCCGGCCGGGCGGCCGGCTGTCGGACATCGGCGCGGCCGTCGAGCAGGTGGCCGTCGGTGCGGGCTTCGAGGTCGTGCGCGAGTACGTGGGCCACGGGATCGGGCGGAACCTACACGAGGACCCGCAGATCCCGAACTACGGCAAGCCCGGGCGCGGACCGGTATTGAAGCCTGGGCTCGTCCTCGCGGTCGAGCCGATGGTGAACGTGGGCGGCTGGGAGACGACGGTGCTCCCGGACGCCTGGACCGTGGTGACGGAGGACGGATCCTTGTCCGCCCACTTCGAGCACACGATCGCGGTCACCGAGGACGGCCACGAGGTGCTGACCGCCCGCGGCTGAACGCCGTTCAAAGCCGCAGGTCAGGGGCCCTTTCCAACGCATCCTGGCTGGTCGTGGACGTTCTCGCAGCACAACCCCTATACTTGCTGGCCGCCTCCGGCCGGAGGCGGATCCGGCTCGCCGTGGGCGGGCCAGGCATGTCCAGAAATATGCCCGGAAACGAGGATCACCCGGAGCTTGCCGAAGAAGGACGCGATCGAGGTCGAGGGGACGGTCACCGAGCCGCTTCCCAACGCGATGTTCCGGGTGGAGCTCGAGAACGGACACAACGTGTTGGCCCACATCTCGGGCAAGATGCGGATGCACTACATCCGGATCCTGCCGGGGGACCGGGTGCTGGTGGAGCTGTCGCCGTACGACCTTTCGCGCGGCAGGATCGTGTACCGATACAAGTAGGGGGCTCGAAGTGAAGGTCCGTCCGTCGGTGAAGAAGATGTGCGACCGATGCAAGGTCATCCGCCGGCGCGGCACGATCCGCGTGATCTGCTCGAACCCCAGGCACAAGCAGCGGCAGGGCTAGGAGGCTCATCGTGGCACGGATCGCAGGCGTCGACCTTCCCCGCGACAAGCGCGTGGACATCGCGCTCCGCTACATCTACGGGATCGGCCAGACCCGGGCGTTCGAGATCGTCGAGGGCTCCGGTGTGGACGGTGGGACCAAGGTCCGCGACCTGTCCGAGGACGAGGTCAGCAAGATCCGCGAGTTCATCGACCGCACCTACAAGGTCGAGGGTGACCTGCGCCGTGAGACGGCGCAAGACATCAAGCGGAAGATCGAGATCGGCTCGTACCAAGGCGTCCGGCACCGCCGGAGCCTGCCGGTGCGGGGGCAGCGCACGCACACCAACGCCCGGACCCGAAAGGGGCCGCGCAAGACCGTGGCCGGCAAGAAGAAGGCCACGAAGAAGTAGTTCGGGGGCGAGATGGCGAAGCCGAAGGCCAAGAAGACCAAGCGTCGCGAGAAGAAGAACGTCGTGCACGGCCAGGCGCACATCAAGTCGACGTTCAACAACACGATCGTGACGATCACCGACCTGCAGGGGAACACGATCTCGTGGGCCTCGGCGGGCAACGTCGGGTTCAAGGGTTCGCGCAAGTCCACGCCGTTCGCCGCTCAGCTCGCGGCGGAGTCCGCCGCCCGCAAGGCCCAGGAGCACGGGCTGCAGAAGGTGGACGTGTTCGTCAAGGGCCCCGGGTCCGGTCGCGAGACCGCGATCCGTTCGCTCGCGGCGACCGGCCTGGAGGTCGCGGGCATCCAGGACGTCACGCCGGTGCCCCACAACGGGGTCCGGCCGAAGAAGCGCCGGCGCGTCTAGCGCCCGGAGGCAGCGTGCCCGCGGAGTCGACCGCGGGTGGCTCCACCTCGGTGGGGCCAAGAGGCGGGGAGGAATGGATGATCCCCCGCCGGGAGGAGGAAGCAGTGTTCATCGTCGCACGACCGCAGATCCAGGAAGAGACCGTCTCGCCGACGCGCTCGAAGTTCATGGTCGAGCCGCTCGAGCCGGGCTTCGGCTACACCGTGGGGAACTCGCTCCGGCGGACCCTGCTGTCCTCGATCCCGGGGGCCGCGATCAGCTCGGTCCGCATCGAGGGCGTGCTCCACGAGTTCTCGACGATCCCCAAGGTCACCGAGGACGTCACCGACATCATCCTGAACCTGAAGGAGCTCGTGCTCCGCAGCGAGTCCGACGAGCCCGTCACGGTGTACCTGAAGGCCAAGGGCCCGGGCGCCGCGATCTCACAGGTGCGGATCGACGGGGTGCTGCACGAGTTCTCCACGATCCCCAAGGTGAACGAAGACGTCACCGACATCATCCTGAACCTCAAGGAGCTGGTGATCCGCTCCGATCTGGAGGAGCCGACCACCGTCTACCTGAAGGCGAAGGGGCCGTCGGAGGTGACGGCCGGCGACGTCGCCCCGCCCGCGGGGATCGAGATCCTCAACCCGGACCTCCATGTCGCCACGCTCGGCAAGGGCGCGTCGCTGGAGATGGAGCTGACCGTCGAGCGCGGGGTCGGCTACCGGATGGCCGACAAGAACAAGAAGCCGCGCGATCCGATCGGCGTGATCCCGGTCGACTCGATCTTCTCGCCCGTCCGGAAGGTCTCCTATGCCGTGGAGGACACGCGCGTCGAGCAGATGACCGACCGCGACCGGCTGATCCTCGACGTCGAGACCGATGGGTCCGTCACGCCCCGCGAGGCGCTGGCGTCGGCGGGCGGCACGCTGCTCGAGCTCGTCCAGCTCTTCTCAGACCTCGCCGAGGCGGCCAGCGTATCCGTGGGGCCGGCCGAGGACGAGGACCAGCCCAGTGACTACGCGATCACGGTGGAGGACCTGAACCTCTCGGTCCGGTCGTACAACTGCCTGAAGCGCGAGGGCATCAACACGGTGGGCGACCTGGTGCAGAAGTCCGAGTCCGAGCTGATGGACATCCGGAACTTCGGTCAGAAGTCGATCGACGAGGTGAAGGCCAAGCTCGAGGAGCTGGGTCTCGGATTGCGGGAGGAGTAACCGGTGCCAAAGCCCAAGAAGGGCCCTCGGCTCGGCTCGAATCCGGGGCACCAGCGTCTGCTGCTCGCCACGCTGGCGTC
>DASUPO010000029.1:0-2078 GCA_036281075.1 Actinomycetota bacterium
CAGGCGCTCGCGGAACTCGATCGTCTTCACGAACCACTGCCGGCTCGAGACGATCTCGAGCGGCCGCTCGCCCTTCTCGTAGAACTTCACGACGTGGCGGACCGGCGTCGGCTCGCCCACGAGGCTCCCGACCTCCGCGAGCAGCTCCGCGACGCGCGTCCGAGCTCGCTTCGTCGGCAGGCCGGCGAGCTCGCCGTGCGCCGACCGCGCCGCCTCGACGTCGCGGCTCTTCCATCCCGGCTCGCCCCATCGCGACGCCGCGATCCTTCCGTCCCGGCCGACGACGACGCGCGTCGTGAGCTTCAGCTCCCGCCACCACGTGACGTCCGTGATGTCGCCGAACGTGCAGATCATCGCGACCCCGGTCCCCTTCTCCGGGTCGGCGAGCTCGTGGGCGACGATCGGGACCTCGGCGCCGAAGAGCGGCGTGACCGCCGTGCTCCCGACGAGCGACCGGTACCGCTCGTCCGACGGGTTCGTCACGAGCGCGACGCACGCCGGGATCAGCTCGGGTCGCGACGTCTCGATCTCGACGTGCCCCGAGTCGTCGGCGAGCGGGAACCGGACGTGGTGGTAGCGCCCGTCGATCTCGCGATCCTCGATCTCCGCCTGGGCGACCGCCGTCCGGAAGTCGACGTCCCACATCGTCGGGGCCTCCGCCGTGTAGGCGAGGTCGCGGGCGAGGAGGCGGAGGAACGAGCGCTGCGACGCCCGGCGGGACACGGTCCCGATCGTCGTGTAGGTGTGGGTCCAGTCGACGGACAGCCCGAGCCGGCGGAACAGCTCCTCGAACGCCTGCTCGTCCTCGCCGGTCAGGCGCTCGCAGAGATCGATGAACGTCGGGCGGTCGACGGCCACCGGCTCTCGCTCACGCGCCGGTGCCAGGCTCGAGACGTCGAACGAAGGGTCGCGCGGCAGCGAGGGGTCGCAGCGAACGCCGAAGTAGTTCTGGACGCGTCGCTCGGTCGCCAGGCCGTTGTCGTCCCACCCGATCGGATAGAAGACCTCGACGCCGCGCATCCGCTGGTACCTGGCAACGAGGTCGGTCTGCGTGTACGACATCACGTGGCCCACGTGGAGCGATCCCGAGACCGTGGGCGGTGGGGTGTCGATCGCGTAGATCTCCGGCCGCGTCTTCGAGCGATCGAACCGGTAGCGGCCGTCGGCCTCCCACCGCTTCCCCCAGGTGGCCTCGAGGCCGTCGATGCTCGGCTTCTCGGGCACGTTCATGCGCCGGAGTCTACGGGCTCGCGATCCCCCGGAGTGCCGTCGTGGGCGCTCGATAGACTCGCCGCCGTGACGGCTTGCGCGAACTGCGGCACCCAGAACCCCGACGGCGCGCGCTTCTGCGTCGCGTGCGGGTCCTCGCTCGTCCCCGCGTGTCCCGTGTGCGGCGCCGAGATCCCGGCCGAGGCCCGGTTCTGTCCGGCCTGCGGCACATCGATCGCCGCTGATGAGGCCGCCCCCGCGGGACAGGAGCGGCGGATCGTCACGATCCTGTTCGCCGACGTGACGGGGTCCACCGGTCTGGGTGAACGGCTCGACCCCGAACGACTCCAGGAGCTCATGGGGACCTACTTCGGTGCCATGCGCGAGGAGATCGAGGCCGAGGGCGGCACGGTCGAGAAGTTCATCGGCGACGCGGTGATGGCGGCGTTCGGGGTCCCGATCGCCCACGAGGACGACCCGGCCCGGGCGCTCCGCGCCGCGCTCCGCATGCGCCGGCGGCTCGCCGAGTTGAACGAGGACCTGCTGGCGAGGTTCGGTGTCGCCCTCGAGATCCGCACGGGCGTGAACACGGGTGAGGTCCTCGCGGCGACGAACGCCGACCCCGGCGAGCCGATGGTGACGGGCGACGCCGTGAACGCGGCCGCCCGGCTCGAGCAGGGCGCCGAGCCCGGACAGATCGTGGTGGCCGAACGCACGGCGCGGGCGGCCCGCGGGTTCCGCTTCCGGGAACTCGGCGCTCGCGAGCTCCGGGGCCGGGAACGCCCGGTGCCCGCGGTGCTCATCGAAGAGGTCGCGCCGGAACCTCCGGCCGCGCCGGAGCGAGGCGTTCCAGGGCTCTACGCGCCCAT
>DASUPO010000030.1:0-27899 GCA_036281075.1 Actinomycetota bacterium
AACGCGGGTGGGATGTTCGCGAACCAGCTCGGCCGGATGGCGAGCGTCGAGGTGCCGGTGGTTCCGTTCGGGCACCAGTACCTGCTCACCGAACCGATCGCGGGCGTCGAACCCGAACACCCGACGATGCGTGACCCCGACCGGCTCGTGTATTTCCGCCCGGAGGCGGGAGGCGGGCTCGTGATGGGCGGCTACGAGCGAGACCCGGCTCCGTGGGCGGTGGAGGAGGGGCCGCCGGCCGACTTCAACGGGAAGCTCCTCCCGGAGGACTGGCCGCGCTTCGAGGGCCTGGCCGCGGCCGCGGCGTCGCTCGTGCCCGCGCTCGGCGAAGCAGGGGTCGTTCGGCTCCTGAACGGCCCCGAGGCGTTCACCCCCGACGGCGAGTTCATCCTTGGCGAGTCCGATGTGCACGGGTTCTTCGTGGCCGCGGGGTTCTGCGCGCACGGGATCGCCGGGGCAGGCGGGATCGGCAAGGTGGTGGCGGAGTGGATCGCCCAGGGCGAGCCGGAGTGGGACGTCTGGAAGATGGACGTGCGACGGTTCGGTGCCCAATACCGCTCGCGACGCTACGCGCGCGACCGCGCGTACGAGGTATACGCGACCTACTACGACATCCACTACCCGGGCGAGGAACGTGTGGCCGGGCGACCGCTGAAGGTCCCGCCCGCCTACGGGCGGCTCCGCTCGTTCGATGCAGAGTTCGGCGAGAAGTCTGGATGGGAGCGGGTGAATTGGTTCCGATCGAACGAGGACCCGGCGCACGAGGACCGCCGGCCCCGCGGCTGGGCCGGAGAGCACTGGTCGACGGCGATCGTGACCGAGCATCTGGCGTGCCGGGCGAGCGGTGCCCTGTTCGACGAGAGCTCGTTCGCCAAGCTCGAGGTCACAGGACCGGACGCGGCGACGTTCCTCCAGCGGGTCTGCGCGAACGACATCGCCCGGGCGCCGGGCACGGTCGTATACACGCAGATGCTGAACCGGCGGGGCGGGATCGAGAGCGACCTCACGGTGACGCGTCTCGCTGCCGAGCGGTTCCGCCTGGTGATCGGGACGGCGTTCGGGAACCACGACCTGGCGTGGATCCGGAAGCAGCTGCGTCCCCAGGAACGAGTCGAGGTGCGCGATGTGACCGGGACGTACGCGTGTTACGGGATCTGGGGGCCGCGTGCACGGGACGTCATGTCGACGCTCACGGCGGCGGACCTGTCGAACGACGCGTTCCCGTACCTCACGGCGCGGCGGATCGACGTCGGAACGGCGCCGTGCCTCGCCCTGCGGGTGACCTACGTCGGCGAGCTCGGCTGGGAGCTCTACGCGCCGGTGGAGTTCGGCGCGTCGTTGTTCGAGGCGATCCTGGAGGCCGGCCGGGACCACGGCGTGATCCCGGCCGGCTACCGCGCGATCGACTCGCTGCGGGTGGAGAAGGGCTACCTGGCGTGGGGCTCCGACCTCACGCCCGAGGAGGATCCGTTCCAGGCCGGACTCGGGTTCGCGGTCGCGACCGGGAAGGACTTCCTGGGACGAGATGGGCTCGAGACGAGGCGCGGCCGTGAGGACCGGCCCCTCCTCGCCTGCCTCGTCCTGGATGATCCCCGCGCGATGGTCCTCGGCAACGAACCGGTCTTCGCCGGTGACGCCGTCGTCGCTCGCGTCACGAGCGGGGGCATCGGCTACTCGGTGGACCGGTCGATCGCGTTCGCCTACGTGCCGCCCACGCTCGCCGAGCCCGGGACGCGCCTGGAGACCGAGGTGTTCGGGGATCGGGTCGCCACCGAGGTGGTCCGCCGCCCGATCTGGGACCCCGCCGGCAAGCGGATCCGAGCCTGAGGAGGTTCCGTGGAGCAACCGAGCTTCGACGTCGGCGGCCCGGTCGCCCTCGTGATCGGCGCGAGCCGGGGGATCGGTCGGCATCTGATGCTTGCCCTCGCGGCGGCCGGTGCCCGCGTCGCCGCGGCGGCCCGCTGATCGCCTACTCGGGCGTGAACGAGTTCCCGTTCCACGTCGCGCGGAGCCGTTTGCGGAACACGCCGGAGAGGTCGAGATGCACCGATTCGGGGAGCTCTCGCGCCCCCGCGTCGAGGAGCAGCTCGATCCCCTCGCCCTCGAACCGTTGGAAGGTTCGGTCGGCTCCCGGTGACTCGACCGACGCCTCGAGGACGAACACCGAGTGGTAGCCGTACTCCATCGTCATCGTCCAGACGTAGAGGACGCCGCCCCGCGTCCGGACGAACTCGACGGCCTCGGGCGTCGCCACGATCCTCACGACGCCAGCGTCCGCCGGGCCTCGCCGGCCGTCAACGTGCGGCGTCCGCGAGCAACCCCCCGAACGCGGCGTCGCCGAACGACGTCGTCGCGCGACGCCACCGCTCCTCCGCCCATCCCCAGAAGTCGAAGTCGATCGAGGAGATCTTCGCCTGGATCGCCGCCCACAGCGTCCACCCGACGTCCGCCATCACGGCCTGGAGCTCCATCCGTGCCAGGAGCGTGAGTGTCGCCTCGCCGAAGTACGCCTCGCAGAGCGTCGCGCGCTGGTCGGCGTCGAACGCGCACTCCTGTGCCGTGTCGCCGAGCTCGAACGTCGGATCGTTGTTGCCGCTGTACTCGAAGTCCACGATCCAGAGCTGCGAGCCGTCATCGATGTAGTTCTCCGCGAGCAGGTCGTTGTGACAGGGGACCGTCGCGAGCGGCCGAGCGGACAGCGCGCGCTCGATCCGCGCGACGTCCTCTCGGTGGGTCCCGAAGCCGTCCGGAACAGGGACATCGTGTCGGGCGCAGACGTCCAGGTAGAACTCCGTCAGCCGGACCATGTCGAAGTCCTGCCGGAAGCGCGGCCCCGCGTGGAGCCGTCGGAGCGAGGCCGCGATCCGCCGCGCCTGCGCCGGCGCGCGCAGCGACTGGGCCGACATCGTCACGCCGTCCACGAACTCGATCACCATCACGTCGACGTCCTCGAGCACCTCGACGATCCGCGGCGAGACGCCGGTCGTGGCCGCAGCCGCGGCGTTATGACGCTCGTTCGCACGATCGACCGCCAGCAACTCGGTGGAGGCGCCTGGGATCCGCAAGACGTAGCGATCCCCGCCGACGTCGACGAGGTAGTTCGTGTTCGTGAGCCCGCCCGAGAGTTCCCGGGCGGTGACCTCGCGTCCACGCCAGGCCTCGACGCGCGGCAGCACCTCGTCGATCGTCGTCACGCGCGTGATCCAGCACCCACCAGGACGTTCTCCGCCACCGTCGCCGGCACGATCTCCCCGAAGATCTCCACTTCTACCTCGTCTCCCGTGGTGAGCTCGACAGGCAGGTACGCGAGCGCCGCGTTCCGTTCGATCGTGAACGCGTAGGCCGCGCTCCGGAGCCGGCCGAGGGTCCGCCCGCCTCGCTGTACCGCCTCGCCGCCGTACAAGCGCAGGTACGAGGCATCCTCGCCGACGAGCAGCGTCCGGAGCTTGCGATCGATCCCGTCGCTCCGCTGTCCGAGCGATGCGTCTCGGCCAAGGAAGTCTCGCTCGTCGAACGCGACGAACCGCTCGAGGCCGGCTTCGAGCGGCGTGTCGTCAGCGGTGATATCGCTGCCGAAGTACCGGAAGCCCTTCTCGATGCGCAGGCTGTCGAGACAGCGGTAGCCGCACAGCTCGAGCCCCGTCGACGAACCCGCGTCGACGAGCCGATCCCAGACCTGGACGGCCCACGGTGGCTCGACGAGGAGCTCCCAGCCGGACTCACCCGCGAAGCTCACCGCCTGGGCCCAGGCGGCGATCGGGCCGATCCGGACTTCGCGCCCGGTCATCGGCGCGAGCGACGACGCATCCTGCTCCGCAGCCGCGCTGAGCACGTCGAGGGCGGATCGACCCCATACGGCGACCACGGCCATCTCCTCGCTCGCGTCGCGCATGTCGACGCGATCAAGGCCCTGCTCCATCGCGACACGGCGCAGCCAGCCGAGGTCTCCATCGATCGCGGCCGCCCCCGTCGTCACGCGGAATCGATCGCCGGCGAGGCGGGTGACCGTCACGTCGGCGACGATCCCGCCCTTCGCATCGAGGAACTGCGTGTAGACGACGCGCCCGGTCTCGACATCGACGCGGTTCGCCGCGGCTCTCTCGAGCAAGCGGACCGCATCAACGCCGGTCACCTCGATCTTCCCGAACGAGCTGAGGTCGAACAGACCGGCCCGCTCGCGCACCGCACGGTGCTCTTCGCCGACGCGATCGAGCCACGGCGGACGACTCCACCCGAACGTCCGCTGATCCGCCCCGGCCCGACGCCAAGGCTTCCCCGGCTCGAAGCGCTCCGGCCGTTCCCATCCGTGCTTGGCCTGGAACACCGCTCCCGATTCCTGGAGCCGCCCGTGCAACGGCGACAGCCGCTTCGGACGACCCCACTCGTCCTGATCGAACGGATACCTGAGGCGGTAGTAGTAGCGATACGTCTCGCGGGCGAGCTCGGCGACCCATCCGGCGTCCTCGTGGACCCGCCCGAAACGCCACGGCCGATAGGCGGTGACGTCGACCCCCGGCTCTCCCTCGGTGATCCAACCGGCGAGGGCCTGTCCGAGCCCGCCGGCTGCCCCGAATCCGTTCAGCGAGAGCCCGGCAGCGAACCACAGCCCGCGGACCGAGGGCGCCGGTCCGACCAACGGGTTCGCGTCCGGCGTCATCGCGTCCGGGTGGCAGACGAGCTTCACGATCTCCGCGTTCGCGATGAACGGGAAGCGCCGCGCCGCGCCCTGGAGGAGCTGTTCGAAGCGGTCCAGGTTGGGCGGCAGGGAACGACCCCCGTGCTCCCAGGGTGCCCCGTCGATCCACCTGGCCAAGGGGTCCGGCTCGTAGCCTCCGAACACGACGCCGCCCGCCTCCGACTTCCCGTAGACCAGGTTGTCGGTGTCCCGGAAGCACGGCATGTCGCGCGGCAGCTCGGATCCTGCGACGGCCTTGAGGGCGATGTGCTGATGGTCGACCGGTGTCGACGGGATCGACACGCCCGCCATCGCCGCGACGCGCGGAGCCCAGATCCCCGCGGCGATCACCGCGACCTCACACTCGATCCGATCGCGCTCCGTGCGCACGGCCCGCACCGCGCGTCGATCGTCGAGCTCGATCGCCGTCACGCGCTCGTTCGTTCGAACCCTGGCCCCGAGCTCGCGCGCGCCCTCGGCGAGGGCGTACGTTGCCGTGTGCGGATCGAGGAAGCCGTCGGCCGCGACCCACACGCTCCCGTACAACGACTCGGCGCTCACCGCGGGCATCAGCCGACGCGTCTCCTCCGGAGAGAGGAGGTCCACGTCCAACCCGATCCCTTTCGCGCGGGAGACGCCGCGCCGGAGATCCTCGAGCGACTCGGGACTCGACGCGAGCCGGAGGCTCCCGATCGCCTCGAACACCCTGAGCTCGCCGTACAGCTCGACCGAGTACCGACGGAAGGCCGTCATCGTCGGCGACGGGTTGAACATCGTGACGAGCCCCGCGGCGTGGGCCGTGGACCCGCTCGTCAGCTCGCCCTTGTCGAGCAGGATCAGGTCTGTCCAACCGGCGCGCGCGAGGTGCAGGGCCACGCTGCAGCCGGTCACGCCGCCGCCGATCACGACCGCTCGCGCCCGGTCCGTCATCCGGGCGCTCCCGGACGGAAGGGGCGGGGCCAACGGCCCCGCCCCTTCGTGCTCCGTCGCCGGACGATCACTCCGGCGGGATCTCCCGGAACGCGTACTCCACCTTGAGGCCGGCCCCGGCGCGGACCTGCCGCATCACGAAGTACACGATCAGCCCGAAGAGGGCCGTGCCGAGGACGATCAGGTAGGGGAACCAGCCGTACACCGAGTACGCGAGCCCGAGCTCCTCCCGGAACAGGAACGAGCCCACCATGAAGGCGCCGAAAACGAACCCCAGCGCTCCGATCACGGTGACCGCGGGCACGCCCCCCAACCGGTATTTCGCACCCGGCGACGCCTCGTACACCTGTTTCGCCCGATACGGCAGGAGCGCCGCGGCGAGCGCCGAGAGCGTCATCACCGCCCCGTTCGCGAACGTCACGCCCAGCGCCCACTTCGTGGCCCAGTCGCCCACGTAGTTGAACGCCCAGATCACCGGCAGCGCGGCGATGAAGTAGGCGATGTGCGCGTTCACCGGTGTCTTCCATCGGGGACTGACGCGCGCGAACCAGTCGGGCAGGAGCCCGTCGAGCCCCTGCGCGACCATGATCCGCGTCGTCCCGATGTAGCAGTTACACACGATCTGGAACGAGTTCAGGATGAACCCGATCCCGATGAGCAGAACGATGAACCAGCTCCCCGTTAAGCCCATCGCCATCATGTTGGGGAACATGATGTTCCCGCCGATCGTCGCCTCCGGGACCGCGAGCCAGTAGCCGGAGGAGGCGACGAGGATCCCCTCGTTCCCGATCCCGTTCTGCATGGCGACCGCCAGCAAGATCAGCAGCCCTGCGGTGAGCGCGAGGGATCCCACCATGATGAAGACCTGGTTGCGGAAGACGTGGGCGTTCTTGATCTCGCCGCCCTGTTCGGACGAGTAGGTGGCCCACTGCAGGCTCGTCCACGCGATCGGAGCGACCAGGAGCGTGCCGATGAGCCAGAACGGCGGATCGAAGTTCACGCCGGCGTCGGCCGCGGCCGCTCGCGCCGTCGCGAAGAACCCCTGGACCCCGTCGACCTCGCCGGCGAACGCGTCGAGCTTCCCGGTAGCCGACGCTGGGTCGTTCATCAGGAACAGGAGCAGCACGATGCCGAACGAGATCAGGATCGCGTACCACATCACGTATTGGAACCGGACGTAGTTGCGGAACCCCGTGACGAGCAGCACGAGCGCGATCAAGGCGTTCGAGATGCTGATCACGATGATCCCCGTCGTGCCGGCAGCCCAGGTCCCGATGTCCGTGAACGCGCCGACCCCCGTCGTCACGCCGAGCCCGATGAAGGTCGGCGCGATCCCGAGCGTCGCGAGCAGCCATCCGGACAACGCGACCCATTGCAGGATCCAGACGACGAAGAACGCGAAGACGACCGTGAACCCGAAGCCACCCCCGAACACGCGGCTCTGGAAGACGTAGTCGCCACCTGAGCGGGGAAGCGACGTCGCCAGCCACACGTAGGCCAGCGCGATCGGCAGCTCGAACAGGAAAGCGAACAAGATCCCGAGCACGAGGTTCGAACCCTCGAGGGCCGTGGGTGCCCACACGTATGTCCAGGGGAAGATGATGCCCATCGTGAGGACGTTGTAGATGAACGCCGAGTACGGCGACATCACCCGGACCAAGCCGGAGGCGCGCCGGGTGAAGACCTGCGGCGCTACCGCTTCAGCCATCCCTCCTCCTTCTGTGCGTTACGAGGGCCTACCCCGACGTGAATTGATGTCCGACCACTTCCCCGCCCCGGATCGCGACGATCAGGCCGCGTAGCACCCCCTCTCCGTACTCGCTCCCGGGGTTGAACGCAGGGCTTCGTCCGTACTTGGTCGCACCCCGAGACTCGTGGATGTGTCCGTGGAGCCCGACCGTCGGCTGGTACGAGGCCAGCGCGTCGGCCACGGCCTGCGATCCTGCTCCGTAGTAGACGGGCTGGCCCCGCTCCATCAGTGGCGTCGGCGGCCAAACGGACCCGTCGAGCTTCAGGCAGGTGTCTAGGCTCGAGTCGAGCGGCGGGCAGTGGAAGTTGAAGACCGTCTTGGCCGGATCGGCCACCGACGGCATCAGCTTCTCGATCACCTCGGCGATCTCCTCGTCGGTCCGCTCCCGCGGCGTCTCCCACGGCGTGGGCGTCGAGTACCCGATGGTCAGGAGTTCGTGCTCGTCGTCGATCGGCACGGCGCGATTCTCGGCGTTCACGACGCGCTCCCCGGCCACCTCGTCGAGCGCGCTCAGGACCTCGTCGGTGTCGTCGTTCCCCCCGCAGAGGTAGACGTTCACGTGGGTCCCGGCGAGGCGATCCTCCGCGAGCGCGATCCACTCGCCCAGCCGCTCCTTCGCGAGCACATCGAAGAGCTCGTCGATACGCTCCTGCTTCCCCTCGTAGGACGCGTACTCCTCCGGGTCCATCTCCTGCCAGTAGAAGCCGAGCGTCTGCATCGTCCGCTTGAACTCGGCGAGCTGTTCGTCGCCCCTGAGGTGGTGGTTCTGCCCCTGGAGGCTGGCCCGCCAGCTCCCGCCCCCGTCCCGCACGAGCGGGATCAGGAGCTTGCCCATCAGGTCGCCGCCGAAGACGAGCGCGTCCACCTCGTAGAACTTCGCGGCGTTCAGGAACTTCCGGTACGTCGGCTCCGAGCCGTGGATGTCGCACGCGTAGAAGATCCGCGTCGCCTTCGTGCCGGGCCGCTTGGAGAACAGCGGCATCAGCCCTCCCCCGGGATCGCGGTCAGCTCACCCACGTCGCGGTACCACTTCTTCCGATCGCCGACCTTCGCCCGCAGCTTCCACGACATCGACTTCGGCGCGGCCTCGATCCGTTCGAGCGCCAACCCAACCTGTTCGGCGACCCGACGCGTCTCGTCGTCGGTGAGCTCCTCGTAGTGCTCGGCCATCTGACGCACCTTGTCGAGGTTCATCGTGAGGGTTCGCCACCAGCCCCAGTCCTTGCCGCAGATCTGCGCGATCCGCTCGAGGTTGATCGTGTCGGCGTCGGAATCCCCCAGCGGGAACTCGAGCAGGAGCGTGATCGTGTCGATGAGATCCTTTTCGTTGATCTCGACGATCTGCATCTTCTGGAGGAGCAGTTCTGCGAGCGGGATCGTCTCTGGATCGAGCTCGAGTCGATCCTTCCACAGGACCGTGTGACAGAACTCGAGCTTGTCGAGGAACACGTCGATGTGCATCCCGATCCCCGCGTGCTCGGCGACGAGGCGCGTCCCCTCGGAGCCGACGTACACGTGCGGATCGTCCACGTACCCCGCGCCGGCCAGCATCTCGCGGATCCGGTCCGCCTCGCGCCCGTACGCCGCGAAGTCGATGTCCGTGAAGTGCCGGCCCAGCCGCTCGCGGAGGTACGCGTGGTTCGGGCATCGGCGGGCGAACGCGACCGCACCGAGGAGACGGAGCGTCAATCCGGACTCGCGGGCGAGGGTCATCAGGCGGTCGGCCTCGGCCTCGAATTCGGCCTTCTCCAGGGTGACCTCCCGAGCGACCCGTCAGCGTGGCCACGACGGCTATCGAGTCTGTTCGCTCCCGGCCGGGGACGCAAGCGGGGGTGTTCCGAGGCTCAACCGAGTGCGGCGAGGAACTCCTCGAGGTCGGGGCGAACGTGATAGCTGGGTTCGGCGCGCCCTTCGAACGCCTCGACGGTCTTATAGCCGTTGCCCGTCACGTACGCCACGACCTCCTCGTCGGACCGGATCACGCCCTGGTCGACCAGGCGCTTCAGGTTCGCGACCGTGACGCCGCCGGCGGTCTCGGTGAACACGCCCTCCGTGGACGCGAGCAGCCGGATCCCGTCGAGGATCTCCGCCTCGGTGCACCACTCGATCGCGCCTCCCGTCTGCCTCGCGACTTCGAGGGCGAAGGACCCGTCCGCCGGCGAGCCGATCGCCAACGACCGCGCGATCGTGTCGGGCCTCATCGGCGTGACCTCGTCGGCCCCGTCGCGGAACGCCTGCGCGACGGGACGGCAGCCTTCCGGCTGCGCGCCGCTCACTCGATAGGGCTCGTCAGCGACCGCCCCGATCGCGATCAGCTCCTGGAACGCGCGGTGGATCTTCGTGAGCAGCGCGCCGCTCGCGATCGGCACCACGACGTGATCGGGCAGGCGCCAGCCGAGTTGCTCAGCCGTCTCGAAGCCGAGGGACTTCGAGCCCTCCGCGTAGTACGGGCGCATGTTCACGTTCACGAACGCCCACGGGAGCGCGTCGGCGACCTCAGCGCAGAGTCGGTTCACCTCGTCGTAGTTCCCCTTCACCGCCACGACCTTGGCGCCGTACGTCTCGGTGGCGAGGATCTTCGCGCGCTCGAGGTCGTCGGGAACGAACACGTAGCACGGCATCCCCGCGTGAGCGGCGTGCGCGGCCGCGGCGTTCGCGAGGTTCCCCGTGGACGCGCACGACAGCGCCTCGAACCCGAACGCCCGCGCCATCGTGGCCGCGATCGAGACGACCCGGTCCTTGAACGAGTACGAGGGGTTCACCGAGTCGTCCTTGATCCAGAGGTCCCGGAGTCCCAGCGCGGCGGCGAGCCGATCCGCGCGGCGGAGCGGCGTGAAGCCGGCGCCCAGATCCACCCGGTCGAGGCCGGGCCCGCCCGGCAGGAGCGCTTCGTAACGCCACAGCGAGGCGGGCCCGGCCTCGACCTGCTCGCGGAACACGGCGCCGTCGATGGCGTCCAGATCGTACGCGGGCTCGAGCGGCCCGAAGCACTCCTCGCAGATCGACCGCGCCTCGACCGGGTAGTCGGTACCGCAGATCCGGCAGCGGAGGGACGCGGGGCTCGTGATCGCGTGGGCGGTCGCTACCACGTGATCGCCCCGTGGTCCGCGCTCCCCACCAGCTTCGCGTACTTCGCCAGCGCGCCCGTCGTGTAGCGCGGCTCGGGGGCCACCCACGCCTGCCGCCGCGTCGCGAGCAGCTCTTCGTCGACCAGCAGCTCGAGCGAGCGCGCGTCGGCGTCGATCCGGATCCGATCCCCTGCCTGGACGAGCGCGATCGGGCCGCCGACGAACGCCTCGGGCGCGATGTGACCGACGCTGTATCCCTTCGTCGCGCCGGAGAACCGCCCGTCGGTGATCAGCGCGACGTCCTCGCCGAGGCCGGCTCCGGCCACCGCGGCCGTGACCGCCAGCATCTCCGGCATCCCGGGCGAGCCCTTCGGGCCCTCGTAGCGGACCACGATCACGTCGCCCGCGACGATCTCGCCGGACGTGACCGCCGCGAACGCGTCCTGCTCGGAGTCGAACGGCCGGGCGACGCCTTCGAACACGAGGCCCTCGGCGCCGGCGATCTTCACCACGGCGCCGTCCGGCGCGAGGTTCCCGCGCAGGATCGCGGTTCCGCCGTGCGGATGGATCGGATCGGCGGCCGCGCGCACGATCTCGCCGTCGGGCGCCGGCGGCACGAGCTCGGCCAGGTTCTCGGCCTGGGTCTTCCCCGTCACGGTGAGCGCGTCCCCGTGGAGCAGCCCGGCGTCGAGCAGCTCCTTCATCACGACCGGCACGCCCCCGACCCGATCGAGGTCGGTCATCACGAACCGACCGGCCGGTCGCACGTCGACCAGGTGGGGCGTCCGCCGGGAGATCCGATCGAAGTCGTCCAGCTGCAGGTCGACACCGGCCTCGCGGGCGATCGCCAGGAGATGGAGGACGGCGTTCGTGGAGCCGGCGAGCGCCATCACCACCGCGATCGCGTTCTCGAACGCCTCCTTCGTCAGGATGTCCCGCGGGAGCGGTCCGCCGGCGGCCACGAGCTCCGCGGCTCGCGATCCACTCTCGCGGGCGAACACCTCGCGGCGGTAGTCGACCGCGGGCGGCGACGCCGCGCCGGGAAGCGACAGCCCGATCGCCTCCCCGACCGCGGCCATCGTGTTCGCGGTGTACATCCCCGCGCAGGAGCCCGTCGTGGGGCACGCGGCGCGTTCGATCCCCAGGAGCTCGTCGTCGTCGATCGTTCCCTTCGCGTGCGCGCCGACCGCCTCGAACACGTCCTGGATCGTGATGTCGCGACCCTCGTACGTGCCCGGGAGGATCGTGCCGCCGTACAGGTAGACGCTCGGCAGGTTCAGCCGAGCCATCGCCATCATCATGCCGGGCTCGGACTTGTCGCAGCCGGCGATCCCGACGAGCGCGTCGAGACGCTCCGCGTGCATCACGAGCTCCACCGAGTCGGCGATCAGGTCGCGGCTCATCAGGGAGGCCTTCATGCCCTCGTGGCCCATCGCGATCCCGTCGGAGATCGCGATCGTCCCGAACTCGATCGGCACCGAGCCGCCCTGGCGCACTCCCTCCTTCGCGAGCGCCGCGAGCTTGTCGAGGTGGTAGTTGCAGGGCGTCACTTCGTTCCACGACGAGGCGACAGCCACCTGCGGCTTGCCGAAGTCCTCCTCGGAGAAGCCGACGGCGCGCAGCATCGCTCGGGCGGGGGCGCGGTGCGGTCCCTCGGTGACCTCCCAGCTGCGGGGACGAGCGTGGTCGCCGGTCATGCGATCTCCTCCATGGACGACCTGCGAAGATGCGAGGCTGCAGCCTACATGGGGCGACCGGGAGCCGCGAGGACGTGATGTCGTGATCGCCAGGAACCGGATCGACATCCCGGCGGACGCCGGACGCAGCTGGTGGCTGCGCGACGCACTCGCGCTCGACCCCGGCGAGCCCGCGCCGCCGCTCGCGGGCGACGTGACGGCCGACGTCGTGATCCTCGGCGCCGGTTACACGGGGATGTGGACCGCGCTGCATCTCACCGAGCTCGACCCCGGGATCGACGTCGTCATCCTCGAGCAGGACATCGCCGGCGGCGGGGCGAGCGGACGCAACGGCGGGTTCGTGAACTCGTTCTGGAGCGAGCTCGAGTACCTCGTCCAGCGGTTCGGCGATCGTGCGACGGTCGCGCTCTGCGACGCGGGAGAGGAGAGCGTGCGCGCGCTCGGGACGTTCTGCGAGCAGCACGGGATCGACGCCTGGCACCGGCCGGACGGCGAGTACGTCGTCGCGGCCTCGGGGGACCAGGCCGGGCGGTGGGCCGAGGGCGTGATGGAGGCAGACCGGCTCGGCGTGAGCGAGCACTTCCAGGTGCTCACCGGCGTGCAGATGCGCGAGCGCATCTCCTCGCCGGTGTTCCGCGGCGCCCTGTACCGCAAGGTGGGGGCGACGGTGCATCCCGCGCGCCTCGCGCGCGGGATGCGCCGCGTGCTGCTGGAGCGCGGCGTCCGGATCTTCGAGCAGACGCCCGTGACCCGATTCGGCGCCGGCGACCCCGCCGTCGCCGAGACGCCTGGCGGCGCCATCCGCGCCGGCGCCGCGGTGATCGCGTTGAACGCATGGGCCCACCACTGGAAGCGGTTCAAGCGGACCGTCGTGATCAGAGGCTCGTACATCGCGCTCACCGCCGCGGCACCCGAGGAGTTGGAGAAGATCGGTTGGACGGACGGCTCGGGCCTCGCCGACATGCGCGCAGCGATCCACTACGTGCGCACGACGCCGGACGGCCGGATCTCGTTCGGGATCGGCGGGATGCAGCCGAACCTCGCGCGCCGGATCGGTCCGCGGTTCGCCTACGACGAGCATGCGATCGGGGTCGCGATCCGCGACCTCCACCGGATGTTCCCCGGGTTCGCCGACGTTCCGATCGAGGCCGCCTGGGGCGGCCCGATCGACGTCGCCGGCCACCACCTCCCGACCTTCGGGACGCTCGGCGGCAGGGGGAACGTCCATTTCGGGCACGGCTACACGGGCAACGGCGTCGGGCCGGCGCATCTCGGCGGCCGGATCATGGCGCTCCGGATCCTCGACAAGAGCGATCCTCTGCTGGACCTGCCGCTCGTCGACCTCGAGCCCCTGCGCTTCCCGCCGGAGCCGGTCCGCTCCCCCGGCGCGCTGATCGCCAACGCCGCGATCCGACACAAGGATCAGTCGGAGGACCGTGGCGAGGACGCGAACCCGCTCGTGGACTTCGTCGCGAGGCTGCCGCGCCGCCTCGGCTACAACCTCGGCCCCTAGGTCGTGAACGGCTCGTAGCCCGGGGCGACGAGCGGCCACGGGTTCGCCCGTTCCCAGGCGGCCGCGACGTTCAACGCGAGGTCGTCGCGGAATCGCGGCGCCGTGATCTCCAGGCCGAACGGGACGCCGTCCCTGCTCACGCCCGCCGGGACGCTGGTCGCGGGGTGGCCCGTGATGTTCTGCGGGTCGGTGTTGAACGCGTCGGCCTCGTCGCCCGGACCCCCCGTCTCGGGATCCGTCCCGTCGGGGCGGATCCACGCACGGCAGTTCGTCGGCGTGAGCAGCACGGCGTCGTCGCCGAGCAGGAGGTCCAGTTCGCGCGCGTACGCGAAGCGACGGCGACGGACCGCGAGGTAGTCCTCGAGCGAGACCTCTCGGGCGTACTCCACGACGCCCTGGAAGAGCGGCGAGAACCGATCGAAGTTCGTCTCGCAGAAGTCCCAACCAAGGCGGTGGACGTGTTCGGTCGCGCACGTCACGAACCAGTCCTTGCTCGGGTTCCCGGCGCGGAAGATGTCGGCGACCTCGATCGACTCGACGGGGATCCCCACGTCCCGCTCGAAGGACTCGAGCGCGGCGTCGAACGGCGCCTGCACGTCCGCCGGCAACGGCCCGAAGTCCACGAGCCGGGGCGCGGCCAGCGCCCGCGCCGGCAGCTCCTCGCGCATCGGCGGCGGCGTGGGGAGCGCGCCGGGGTCACCCGGCACAGGACCCGACTCGATCGAGAGCAGCAACCGCACGTCGTCGACGCTCGACCCGAGCGGCCCGTACGTCGAGAGATCCATCCAGTCGGGGATCGGCTCGCGTCCGATCACGCCGTTCGTCGGCTTGTGGCCGACCAGGCCGCACCACCCCGCCGGGATCCGGATCGAACCACCCCCGTCCGTGGCCGTGGCGATCGGCGCGAAGCCGGCGGCCATCGCGGCGCCGGAGCCCCCGGACGATCCGCCCGGCGACGCCTCGAGGTTCCACGGGTTCCGCGTCGGGCCATACAGGAGGTTGTCGGTGTAGCCGGCGAACGCGAACTCCGGTTGGTTCGTCTTCCCGACCACGATCGCGCCGGCGGCCTTGAGGCGGCGAGGGATCAGCCCGTCGGCGTCGGCCGGCGGGGCATCCGCGAACACCTTGGAGCCGAACGTCGTGGGGACGCCCTCGACGTCCTCCATGTCCTTCACGAGGAGCGGCGCCCCCGCGAGCGGTCCGGGATCGTCGCCGCGGGACACCCGCTCGTCCACCGCGCGAGCTTCCTCGACCGCCTGCTCGCGGACCGAGATCACGGCCGCGATCGCCGGGTTGAGGCGATCGATCCGATCGAGGGACATCCGCACGAGCTCCTCGGCGGACACCCGCCGGTCGCGGAGCGCAGCGCCCAGCTCCTCGAGCATGCGGCGGAGCGTATCCGACGGGACGGCCCGTACACTCCGCCGCGATGGACCTCCGACTCTCCCCCGCCGACCGGGAGCTCCAGCAGCGCGCGAGGGACTTCACCGATCAGGTCCTGGTCCCGCTCGAGGACGAGTGCGAGTCGAACGACGGCCTGACCGTCCAGAGCGCCGCCGCTGCGAAGCCAGCGGTGCTCGACTGGGGATTCAACGCGATCAACCACGCCGAGGCCGACGGCGGCCGCGGCCACGACCTCTTCGAGCAGATGCTGATCGAGGAGCAATGGGGCCGCGCGACCGGCGCGTTGTGGGACATCCCGTGGCGACCGTCGATCCCGCTCGCGTCCGGGACCGAGGAACAGAAGGACCGGTTCCTCCGCCCCGCCTGCCGCGGCGAGCGACGCGACGCGTACGCGATCACCGAGGAGCACGCCGGCTCCGACCCGGCGATGGTCGAGACGACCGCGGTGCGCGACGGCGATGGCTGGTCGCTGACCGGGGAGAAGTGGCACGTCACGTCCGGGGACGTCGCCGACTTCTTCCTCGTCCATGCCCACGTCGATGGCGACCCGGCGAAGGCCGCGATCTTCCTCGTGGACAAGGACCTGCCCGGCGTCCGGCTCGTGCGGACGCCGATGTACATGCACACTTTCGTGTTCGAGCACCCGATCTTCGCGTTCGAGGGCGTCCTCCTCGGCGACGATCGGATGCTCGGCGGGATCGGCGACGGGTTCGAGCTCACGAAGGACTGGTTCGTCGAGGAGCGGCTGATGATCGGGGCCCGGACCGTCGGTGCCGCGACGCGCGCCCTCGAGCTCTCGCTCGGGTTCGCGAAGGATCGGCGGCAGTTCGGCCGGCCGATCGTCGACTTCCAGGCCGTGGAGTTCATGCTCGCGGACATGGCCGCCGAGATCATGGCCGCGAAGTCGATGCTCTACCGCGTCTGCTGGCAGGCGGGCCGCGGCGGGGCCGCCCGCAAGGAGCTCCACGCGATGGCCGCGGCCGTGAAGCTCGTGTGCAGCGAGACGGCGGGGCGCGTCGTGGACAAGGCGCTCCAGGTCCACGGCGGTCGCGGCTACATGCGCGACGAGCCCGTCGAGCGCCTGTGGCGGGAGCTCCGCGTCGACCGGATCTGGGAGGGCACCTCGGAGATCCAGCGGGGCGTCATCGGCAACGAGCTCCGCAAGCGCGGACCCGAACGCTACACGGACTGGCCGTCGGAGGCGTCGCGTTAGTCGAGGAAGCCAGGACGGAGCGGCCCCGTGATCACGTTGAGCCAGATGAACAGCGGGTAGGAGAGCCCGACCAGGCCGAGGACGAGCTTCGCATCAGGCCGTATCCAAGCACCCCCTCACTTCGGCGGGCAAGCCGGGGATGTCGATGCCTGCGCCGCCCCGCACGAAGTCGTACCGGACGCCGGGCCACCGGCCCGGCAGGCCGGGGTACGCGCGCGGCTCGGGATCGGCCTCGTTCCACTGGAACCCGCTCCAGTCGGGCGACCGGAACCCCTGCGTGTCGTACGGGGCCACGGCGGCCACGCCGTCGCCGAACTCCCTCGACTCCACGAGGAAGCGACCCTGGAACCGGAGGTCGGCCTCCGAGTAGAGCTTCACGTACCAGCGCTCGATCGTGGCGATGTACCCCTTGTCGGAGGGCGGAGACTCCGGGCCCGTGAAGTACCGCATCTCGACGATCACGGGCTCGGCCGGCATCTGCACGGTCCGGCCGATCACCCGCAGCGGGAACCGAGCGCGGGTCGAGTCGGCGGGCGGTGTGATCCAGCCGTGCACGCACGTCTCCGTGGCGTCGCCGCGCGTCGGTGGCGGCGTCGAGGGGACCGCCGGCGGCGTCGGGGTCGCGAGCGTCGGCGTGTCCGGGAACAGCGACGGCTCGGACGAGGGACTGTTCGGGAACCCCTGCTCGCCGTCGCAGGCGGCGAGGAGCAGCAGCGCCGCGACGATGATGCGTTCCTTCGTGAGATGGCTCATCGGAGCCCGACGAGGATAGCGGGCTTGATACAACAGGGGGCCATGGACGCCGGACCGTACGGGATCACCACCGACGACAGGCATCCGATGCCGGTGAGTCGGCGCCGATTCCTCCGGAGGAGCGCGATGGCGGTGGCCGGCGGCGTGCTCTTCGCCTGCACC
Organism: Actinomycetota bacterium; assembly: GCA_036281075.1. GTDB lineage: Bacteria > Actinomycetota > UBA4738 > UBA4738 > HRBIN12 > JAJNBA01. The sequence goes on from DASUPO010000030.1 coordinate 17,166, forward strand.
GGTGGGCGCCGGATCCCCGCGGTCGACGGTGGGACCGCGAGGGTCGATACGCGCTGGCCGATCAAGCGCGTCCTCTACGTGATGCTCGAGAACCGGAGCTTCAACAACCTGTTCGGGAAGTTCCCGGGCGTGCGGGGCACGACGACCGGGGTGGAGAACGGCGTCGAGAAGCCGCTGATCCGGTGCCCGGAGTGGCTGCCCGGCGACATCCCCCACGACCTGGCGGCGCACCGGTTCTGCGTGAACGGGGGGGCGATGGACGGGTTCGGAACCGGGATGTTCGGCTCCACGTACGGCTACACGATCTTCGACGAGGAGCAGATCCCGAACTACTGGTACTGGGCGCGGGAGTACGCGCTGTCGGAGAACTTCTTCGCCTCCGCCGAGGGACCGAGCTACCCGAACCACTACTTCTTCATCGCGGGATCCTCGGGCGGCGTCTCCGACAACCCCGAGAACATCCGAACCCGCAAGCAGGAGGACGGCTCGACGTTCAAGAGCTGGGGGTGCGACGCCGTCGGAGACAACGTCTTCGTCTTCGTGAAGGACGCGGCCGGGAACCTCACGAAGCACAGTACGTGCTTCGAGTTCCCGACCGTCGGCGAGCAGCTCACCGACGCCGGCGTCGACTGGGCGTTCTACTCGGCCACGCCCGGACAGCCGGGCTACTTCTGGAACGCGTACAACGGGATCTCCAACGTCTTCCACACCGACCAGTGGCACGAGCACGTGCGACCGGTCGACCGCCTGCTCGACGACATCGACGCGGGCGCCCTTCCCGCGGTCACGTGGGTGACGCCGCGCTTCGAGCTGTCCGACCATCCGCCCTTCTCCACGGGGTACGCGCACAACTGGGTGTCGGCGATCGTGAACACGGTGATGCGCTCGGAGATGTGGGAACACACCGCGATCTTCCTGACCTGGGACGAATGGGGCGGCTTCTACGACCCGATCGTGCCGCCGTCCGTCGATCACGTCGGGCTCGGGATCCGGGTCCCGCTGCTCACGATCTCCCCGTACACGAGGCGCGGCCTGGTCGACGACGAGCAGGGCGAGTTCTCGACGCCGCTGCGGTTCATCTCGGACAACTGGGGCCTCGAGCCGCTGACCGATCGGATCCGGAACACGCACAACTTCGAGCACATCTTCGACTTCTCGAAGGGACCGCGTCCGCCGAGGCTCGGGACGGAGCCGGCTCCGACCTTCGACTCGAGCCCATGGAACTTCCCCCGCGAGGAGTACACGGGGTGGGAGCCGGGGACCGTCCCGGTCGACAGCCCCCTCTAGGTCACGGCGCGACGGCCCAGCGGCGGTCGGCGAACCGCCAGACGGGTCCGCCCTTCACGCGAACGACGTCGGGGTCACGTGGGTCGAGGGGGAGGATCGGCTCGAGCTCGCGAGGGCGCCGAGGCTTCGGCTTCTCGATCCTGACGCGCTTCATGCCGGTCCGCCTCCTCCCTCAACCTTCCTGTCGACCCCGATTCGCATCGGGGCCGCCGGTGGATCACGTCCGTTCCGTACCCACGGGTATCAGCGTGTACACCAAGGGTCCTCGGGACGAGGACCGCCGGCACGTGGCCGTGGTGACGCGCGACGCGTCAGGCCGTGACGGGCACGACCAGCGCGTCGACGGCGACGCAGCCGGTCGGCGAGACGATCACCGGGTTGACGTCGAGCTCGGCGATGATGTCGCCGAGCTCCACGGCAAGGACCGAGAGACGGGAGACGGCGCGCGCGAGCGCGTCGACGTCGGACGGCTGTGCGCCACGAATGCCGTCCAAGAGGGGACGCATCGCCAGGCCGTCGATCAGGCGGCTGGCGGCGGCCTCGTCGATCGGGGGGAGGGCGAGCTTCCGATCGTGCAGGAGCTCCACCAGGACGCCGCCCGCGGCCACCAGCACCAGCGGCCCGAACGTCGGATCGCGCACGATCCCGAGCGCGACCTCGACGCCCGGCGGCGCCATCGCCGCGATCGTCACCTCCAGCCCGAGACGGTCCGACAGGTCCGCGTACGCATCACGCAGCTCCTCGGGATCGGCGACGCCGAGGACGACGCCGCCGACGTCGGACTTGTGCGACAGCTCCGGCATCGCGGTCTTCACCGCGACCGGGTACCCGATCGCGTCGGCCGCGCGCAGCGCCTCATCGACCGACCGGGCCGGGAGGGCGTCGACGACGGGGACGTCGTAGGCCGCCAGGAGCCCGAGCGTCGCGACCTCGGAGAGCGCTGCGGGCTCGGCCAGCCGGCCTCGCCACTCGTCCCGGATGCCCGCCGCCGATCCGGGCGGCGGCGAGGCCGCCGGCCGGTCCCGGAACGCGGCGTCGTCCAGCAGATGCTTCAGTGCCCGGAGCCCCGTCACGGTCCCCTCGAGGACCGGGATCCCCGCATCCCGCACCACGCCGACCTCGTCCTTGGCGATCGTCGCCGGGAGGTTCGAGATCAGGCAGAAGGGCTTCGTCGTCGTCTGGAACACGTCTCGCGCGACCTGTAGGTACCCCTCGTCGTACGGCTCACCCTGCCGGGTGAGATCCACGACGAAGGCCACCGCTGCCGTCTCCGGGTCGTCGTGGAGCGCCTGGAAGCTTTCGCGGTAGATCCGGTCGGCGTCGATCCCGGTGCCCCATGCGTCCAGCGGGTTGTCGGCCACGAGCCCCGGGTCGAGGACCGCGTCGATCTTGGCCCGTGTCTCGTCCGAGACGTCCGCGAACGAGACCCCGAGGTCCGACCCGAGGTCGACGAACAGCGCGCGTTCGCCCCCGGAGTCGTGGAGGGACGCGACGCCCCGGCCGGTCGATGCGCGCCGCGGCGACGAGAACAGCTCGATCGCGTCCGCCATCTCCTCGAGGTCGCGACACGCGTGCACGCCGAACGCGTCGAACACGCCCTCATAGGCGCCGTGCTCCCCGGCGAGCGCGCCGGAGTGCGCCACGACCATCTCCTTGGAGCTCTCGGTCCTGCCGACCTTCAGTGCGAACACCGGGATCCCCCGCTCCGCGGCCTTCGCCAGGGCCGCAACGAACCCGTCGGGCCGACGCACCGTCTCGAGCAGCAATCCGACGATCCTCGTCGAGGGGAGATCGAGCGCGTAGGCCAGGTACTCGTCCATCGTCGTGACGATCTCCTGGCCGCTCGACACGAGGAGGTTGAACCGGATCCCCCGGTCGTTGAACAGGAACGCCGAGAAGACCGAGCCCGAATGCGAGAGCAGCGTGACACCACCCGGCTCGAGGTCGTCCGGCGTCGGGAACCCGGTCGCGTACAGGTTGGCCTCGAGGTTCACGAACCCCATCCCATTGCCGCCGAGCAGCGCCATCCCGTGCTCCCGGGCGATCGCCGCCACCCGCTCCGCGAGCGGCGGCATCTCCGGTTCCGACGGCTCCTCCTCGAACAGGGACGAGAACGTCACGGCGCTCACGACGCCGGCTTCGCCGGCGTCGCGCAGCGCCTGCTCCACACGAGCGTTCGCCACGCCGAGGATCGCGAGGTCGACCGGCCCGGGGACGTCCGCGATCGACGGGTAGCAGCGCCGTCCGAGGACGTCCTCGTACCCGGGGTTCACCGGGTAGACGTCGCCCTCGAAGCCGCCGCTGTCGAGCTCGAGCAGCATCTGCCGCCCGAGCGACCCCTCCTTCACCGAGGCCCCGACGACCGCGACCGACCGCGCCTCCAGCATCCGCCGGAGCGGCGTTCGCTCCTCGTCCGTCACGACTTCTTCTTGAGCGCCCTGTCCTTCACGGCCGCACGGTACGCCTTCCAGCCGGGGATGCCGTTCACGCCGCCGCCCGCGTGTGTCGCCGACGACCCGTGGTACAGGCCCGTGATCGGCGTGCGGAAGTCAGCGTACCCGGGCGCCGGTCGCATGTGGAACAGCTGATCCACCGACAGCTCGCCGTGGAAGATGTTGCCGCCGATCAGGCCGAGCTCCTGCTCCATGTCGTACGGGCCGAGCACCTGGTAGTCGAGGATCGCGTCCTTGAAGTTTGGCGCGAGCTCTTCGTACAGGTCGAAGATCCGCTTCGCGTACGCGTCCAGCTCCTCGCGGTGCGGTTCGTTCACCCAGTCGTCAGGGCACCACTGGGAGAACATCGAGAACACGTGCGTGCCTTCCGGAGCGAGCTTCTTGTCGAGCGTCGTCGGGATCACGCCGTCGACGAACGGCGCCACCGACGCCTTGCGTTCCATGTGCGCGTCCTGGAAGGCGCGCTCGGCGTACTCCGTCGAGAAGCACAGCTCGACGGAGCCCGTGTGGTGCTCCTGCATCTCCTTCCCGGGCATCGCGGTGAAATCCGGGAGCTCCGACATCGCGACGTTGATCTTCACGACGCCCGAGCGGGACTTCCAACGCTCGATGTCCGTCACGAAGTCGGCCGGGAGCTCGGCCGGGGTCAGCAGGTCGAGGAACGCGATCTTCGGGTGGACGCAGGTGACACCGATCGGCGCGCGGAGCTCGCTGCCGTCCTCCAACACGACCCCTCGGAAGCGCCCGCCGGCGGTCACGATCCTCTTCACGCGGGCGTTGGTGCGGACCTCGGCGCCGAAGGACTCCGCGGAGCGGTGGATCGAATCCGACACGGCGCCCATCCCGCCCTGCTGGTAGCCCCAGGAGCCGAGGTGTCCGTCGCCCACGTCGCCGATCGAGTGGTGGAGCATCACGTAGGCCGTGCCGGGCTCGTCCGGCCCCGCCCACGTCCCGATGATGCCGTTCACCGCGAGCATCCCCTTGATCGCGTCCGACTCGAACCAGTCGTTCAACAGGTCCGTGATGCTCATCGTGAACAGCCGGGTCACGTCGCCCACGCCGCGGACACCGAGCTTGCGGACCTTCCACGCCGTCCGCGCCATCTCGATCAGGTCACCGACGGCCATCGAGCCGGCCTTCGGGGGGTTCTGCAGCAGCAGCGGCCCGAGGATGTCGGCCACGCCCTTCAGCCAGTCCTCCCACTCGGGCATCGCGTCGGCGTCCTTCTTCGAGAACTGCGCGATCGAGTCGTAGGAGCGATCGGCTTCGTCGGTGTACACGGCGATCGCGCGACCGTCCGGGAACGCCTGGAAGTACGGGCCGAACGGCGTGACGTCGTAGCCGTGCCGCTTCAGCTGGAGCTCGTCGATGATCGTCGGCGGCATCAGCGACATCACGTAGGAGTAGGTCGTCACGTTGATGTCGGGGTGGTCAGGGAACGGCGCGCTGGTGTCGGCCGCGCCGCCGGTCTTGTGCCTCCCCTCGAGGACCACGGTCTTCGCGCCGTGCCGCGCGAAGTACGCGCCTGCGGTGAGCCCGTTGTGGCCCCCGCCGATCACGATCGCGTCGTACATGCTGGTCGCCATGCCTCGTCCTTCCTGTCGCCCGTCGCTCGCGCCTCTCGGCCAGGGAATGATGCCCCGAACCTGAACGGCGAGTCAAACGCGGCAGGTCAGGATCCCCCTTTGATTTCGGCTGCTCAACGGGGTAGCGTTCCCCTGGACCCCGGATCGGCCGGGGGAGGTTCCGACCCGATCTCTTAACGCCGTTCAGGAGTCCAGATGGCCAAGGAACGAGCGAAGACATCCAAGGCGCCCAGGATCACGAAGGACCGCCGGCAGGAGATCCTCGCCGCCGCGGCTCAGGTGATCACCGACCGCGGCCTCGCCGAGACGAGGATCCAGGACATCGCCGAGGCCTGCGGCGTCTCGACGGGGCTGATCCTCTACTACTTCGAGTCCAAGGACCGGCTCCTCGTCGAGGCGCTCACGTACGCGAACGACCAGTTCTACCTCCGCCTCTCGCGCGAGCTCCGGAAGAACCCGTCGGCGCGCGAGCAGCTCGACCGGCTGATCGAGCTCTCCGTGCCCGGCCTGCTCCCCGAGTTCTCGTTCCTCGACGAGTGGGCCCTCTGGGTCGAGATCTGGGTGCGGGCGCTCCGCGACCCGGAGATGGCCAAGGAGCACGAGGTCCTGAACCGCCGCTGGCGACGGTCGATCGCCGACATCGTGCGACACGGACGCGAGACCGGTGAGTTCCCGCAGGGTCGGGATGCCGACGACCTGGGGATCCAGATCGGCGCCGTGATCGATGGGCTCGCGATCCAGGTCCTGATGGATCACGGCGACGTCTCACCCGAGGACATGCTGCGCGTGAGCCGCGAGGTGTCTTCGACGCTGATCGGGTTCTCGCTGGAACCGGCGAGCGCCTGACGTCGCGCTCATGACCGGCTCCGTGGTGGTGCTCGGCGCGATCAACGTCGACCTGGTCGTGACGGGCGCCGAGCTGCCGAAGCCCGGCGAGACGGTGACCGGCGGCGTCTTCACCCAGCATCAGGGTGGGAAGGGTGGCAACCAGGCCGTCGCGGCGTCGCGCGCCCTCGGCGGTGGACAAGGCGTCGTGATGGTCGGCTCCGTCGGCAACGACACGCTGGGTCACGCGGCACTCGACGCGCTCCGCATGGAGGGCGTGGCGACGTCGATCGCGATGCGGCCCGGCGTCCCGACGGGCGTCGCCCTGATCTCGGTGGGACCGAACGGCGAGAACCAGATCTCGGTGGCGCCGGGCGCCAACGCCGAGCTCACGGCGAGCGACGTGACGACCTCGTTCGCGCAGTTGCAGGAGGCGGCCGTCGTGCTCTCCAGCCTCGAGGTCCCGCACGGGGCCGTCCGGGCCGCGGCGTCATGGTGCAGCGAGCACGGGGTCCCGTTCGTGCTCAACCCCGCTCCGGCGCAGCCGTGGGTCGCGGACGTCGCGGGGCTCGCCACCTACGTGACGCCCAACGAGCACGAGGTCGAGGCCCTCGGCTCGCTGTCGGACGGCGTCGTGATCGTCGAGACGCGCGGCCCCGAGGGCGTCGTGATCCGCCGAGGCGGTGACGAGGAGAGGATCGAGGCGCCGTCCGTCGAGGTGGTCGACACCACCGGCGCCGGTGATTGCTTCAACGGCGTGTTCGCCGCCGGCCTGGCGGAGGGGCTCGAGGTACGAGAGGCGGCCCAGCGCGCGGCGGCGGCGGCGGCGATGTCCGTCACGAAGGTCGGCGCGCGCGAGGGCATGCCGACCCGCGCCGAGCTGGAGGCGTTCCTCCGCGAAACGTGATGCCGACCCGTGCGGCTTCCGGGTACGGTGCTGACGTGAGCGCGGATCGGCCGGCGGCGTGAACGTCGTCGTCCTGACGAAATGGGTGCCCGAGCCGGAGGGCACGCCGACGATCGGCGACGACGGCCTCCTCGTGCGCGATGGGGCCGACGGCGCCCTCGACCCCGGCGACGAGTACGGCCTCGAGGCGGCGCTGCAGCTCGTCGAGACCGCCGGCGAGGGCGAGGTCACGCTGATCTCGATGGGACCCGAGGTCGCGCACGCCGCCCTCCAACGAGGCCTCGCGATGGGAGCCCACAAGGGCGTTCGGATCACCGACGACGGGCTCCGCGGCGCCGACGCGCTGGTGACGGCGAAGGTCCTCGCTGCCGCGATCCAGATGCAGGAGTTCGACCTCGTGATCGGCGGCGTCGAGTCCACGGACGGGTACACGGGTACCGTGCCTGCGGCGATCGCCGAGCTCCTCGGGATCCCGAGCCTGACGTTCGCTCGGGGCTTCCACGTCTCCGACGACACGATCACGATCGAACGCCAGACCGCGGCCGGCTACGACAGCGTGATCTCGCCCCTGCCGGCCGTCGTGACCGTGACCTCCGGGGCGACCGAGCCCCGATATCCGTCGCTGAAGGGCGTGATGGCGGCGAAGTCGAAGCCGGTCGAGACGCTCGCGGTGTCGGACCTCGGGCTGAGCGCGGAAGACGTCGCCGCGACGCAGACGGTCACGTCGGTCTCGGACGCGCCGCCGAAGCAGGGCGGCGCGGTCGTCGAGTTCGACGAGACCACGCCGGCCCGGATCGCGGATCTCCTCGCCGAGGCGAAGGTGATCTGATGACGAAGGTCTGGGTCTGGGCCGACGTGACACCCGACGGGCCGGCGCCGTCCGCGCTGGAGCTGCTCACGAAGGCGCGCGACCTCGGCGACGACGTCGCCGCGGTCGCGCTCGGACCCGGCGCCAAGGACGCGGCCAGCGCCCTCGGCGAACACGGTGCGAGCACCGTCTTCGCCTCCGACGACGAGGTCTTCGCGAACCATCTCGCCCAGCCGCCGACGGCCGCCCTCGCCGGGCTCGTGGAGGAGCACGCCCCCGACCTGATCCTCTTCCCGTCCTCGTACGAGGCTCGAGACGTCGCAGGGCGCCTCCAGATCCGGACCGGCTCGACGCTGATGGCCAACGCCACCGACGTGCTCGATGCCGAGCACGCGCGCACGGAGATCCTCGGCGGGACGAAGATCGTCGACGTCGAGCTGAAGGGGCCGTCGCCGAAGCTCGTCCTCGTCCGGCCGCAGTCGTTCGCGCCCGAGCCGTCCGGCGGCACCGCGGACGTGGTCGAGGTCCTCGCCGACGTCCCCAACGAGCTGAAGACCGCCGAGCGGATGGAGCGGCACGAGGAGGCGGCCTCGGGACCGCGGCTGGAGAGCGCCAAGGTCGTCGTCGCGGGCGGCCGCGGACTCGGCGGCCCGGACGCGTTCGCGCAGCTCGACCAGCTCGCCGCCGCGATCGGGAACGCCGCCGTCGGCGCGTCGCGCGCGGCCGTCGACGCCGGCTGGGTGCCGTACAGCTACCAGATCGGGCAGACCGGCAAGACCGTGAAGCCTGAGGTCTACGTGTGCGCCGGGATCAGCGGCGCGCTCCAGCACATGGTCGGGATGAAGGGCGCGAAGCGGATCGTCGCGATCACGAAGGACCCCGACGCGCCGATCCTGCAGATCGCCGACCTGGGCGTCGTGGGCGACCTCTTCCAGGTCGTCCCCGCCCTCACCGAGGAGATCGAGAAGCGACGGACGGGCTCGTAGCCGCCGCGGCCCTCGCGGTCGTCGTCGTCGTGGCGGTCCTGCTGTTCGTCCGGCGGGTCCGTCCCCGCGTCGCGCTCGTCCGCGACGCGCGGCCGACGGGTCGCGAAGAAGGCGTCAGCTCGCAGCGCCTCGCACGCGAGCTCAGCCACGTCCTCGGGCAGAAGAAGCTGCTCCAGAAGCTCGGCCCGGGCCTGATGCACGCGTTCATCTTCTGGGGGTTCCTGATCCTGCTGCCGACGATCCTCGAGGCGGCGATCGCGATCGTCGACCGGGACGCCGCGCTCCCGCTCCTGGGCGACGCCGCATGGTACGCGCTCCTGTCCGACATGTTCGCGGCGCTCGTGGCGATCGGCGTCGGGATGGCGTTCTTCATCCGGAAGGTCCTCAAGCCCGACCGATTCCGCGGCAGTCACATGGGCGAGGCCGACCGGATCCTGTTCGCGATCCTCGCGATCGTCGTCACGCTCCTGCTCTGGAACGCGTCGCGGATCGCCCTCGGACTCACCGACCCCGGACCGCGGCCGGTCTCCGACCTGCTCGCCGGCCTGTTCGCGACCGGCGACGCGACCGAGGTCGCCGAACGGATCCTCGTCTGGGCGCATCTGCTCGTGATCCTCGGTTTCCTCGTGTTCCTGCCGGGCTCGAAGCACCTCCACATCGCGACGGCCGCGGCGAACGTCTGGCTCGCGAAGGCCGGACCGACGGGCCGGCTCGAACCGAACCGGATCGACCTCGAGGGGGCCGAGGAGGACATCCGCTTCGGCGTCGCGACGCAGAAGGACCTCTCGCGGAAGCAGATGCTCGACCTGTTCTCGTGTACCGAGTGCGGCCGCTGCCAGGAGGCGTGCCCGGCGTGGGCGACCGGTAAGCCGCTGTCGCCGAAGCTGCTGATCATGGACCTGCGCGACCGCGTGGTCGCAGAGCAAGCCGGCGAGGTCGAGCTCCAGCCGCTCGTGCCGAACGCGGTGATCGACCAGGTCGTGTGGGACTGCGTGACGTGCGGCGCGTGCGTGCGCGAGTGTCCCGTCGACATCGAGCACATCGACACGATCGTGGACTTGCGCCGGAACCTCGTGATGGCCGAATCGCGGTTCCCGCAGGAGGCCGCTCCGATGCTCCGTGGCGTCGAGAACCAGGAGAACCCGTGGGGCCAGCCGGCGTCAGCGCGGCTGGACTGGGCGAAGGACCTCGACGTACGCGTTCTCCAAGAGGGCGACCCGGCGCCCGAAGTGCTGTTCTGGGTCGGATGCGCGGGAGCCTTCGACGAGCGGGCGCAGAAGACGACGCAGAGCGTGGCGAGGTTGCTCGCCGCCGCGGGCATCGACTCGGCCGTGCTCGGCCCGCGCGAGCGATGCACGGGTGACCCCGCGCGCCGGATGGGCCACGAATACCTGTTCCAGATGCTCGCCGAACAGAACGTCGAGACGCTCAACGGCGCCGGCGTCACGAAGATCGTGGCGAGCTGCGCGCACTGCTTCAACACGCTGGCGAACGAGTACCCCGACTACGGCGGCACGTACGAGGTTGTGCACCACACCCAGCTGCTCTCGGAGCTGATCGCGGCCGGCCGACTCCGGCCCCGGGCCGGCGACGGCAAGATCACGTACCACGACGCGTGCTACCTCGGGCGGCACAACGGCGAGTTCGACGCGCCCCGCTCGGTGATCGGCGGAGACATCGAGGAGATGCCGCGGAACCGCGAGCGCTCCTTCTGCTGTGGCGCCGGCGGCGCCCGCATGTGGATGGAGGAGGAGTCGCCCCGCATCAACGACACACGGTTCGAGGAGGCGACGGCCACCGGCGCCGAAACCGTCGCGACCGCGTGTCCCTACTGCCTCGTGATGCTCGACGACGCCGCGAAGGGCAAGGGGTCTGACATCCG